>DATJGV010000199.1:0-7052 GCA_035494575.1 Pyrinomonadaceae bacterium
TTGAAAAAGATTCGGCGGAGTTGATAGACTTAGCCTTCAATTATGGAGACGTACCGGCGGCGGCCGTGTTAAAGATCATACTATGCCTGAAAAGGAAATTCGTCGAAAAGTTGTCATTTTGGGATCGGGGCCGGCCGGGCTTACGGCGGCAATTTATGCGGCGCGCGCACAGCTCGAACCGCTCGTAATAGACGGGCCGCAGCCGGGCGGACAACTCACCATCACGACCGATGTTGAGAATTATCCGGGATTTAAGACCGGCATTATGGGGCCGATCCTTATGGACGAATTTCGCGAACAGGCAACGCGTTTCGGGACCGAGATACTGAATGTCTGGATCGATCGCGTCGATCTGAGCAAGCGGCCGTTCACGCTGTTCGCTAAAGACAGTCAGGACAGCGAGGAAATTTCGGCGATCATCAAAGCCGATACGCTTATCATTTCGACCGGCGCGTCCGCTAAATGGCTTGGCATTCCCGGCGAAGCCCCAACGCCGGAGGGCCTCGGCGGTAACGGCGTTTCTGCGTGTGCGACCTGTGACGGGTTCTTTTTCCGCGAGCGGCCGATCGCTGTCGTAGGCGGCGGCGATACAGCCATGGAAGAAGCGTTGTTCCTGACGAAATTTGCGTCGAAGGTAACACTTATCCATCGCCGTGACGAGTTTCGGGCGTCGAAGATAATGCAGGACAGGGTGCTGACAAATGAAAAGATCGAGATACTCTGGAACACGGAGGTTCGTGAGATACTCGGCACCAAAGAAGACGGCGTCAGCGCGATCAGGATCTATAACAACGTGACGAAAGAGGAAAGCGTTATGCCGACACAGGGCGTTTTCATCGCCATCGGCCACAAACCGAACACCGATCTTTTCAAAGGCGTGCTCGAGATGGACAGTGTCGGCTATCTGAAAACCGAAGGCCGTACGATGAAAACCAATATCCCCGGCGTTTTTGCGTGCGGTGATGCCCAGGACGCATATTACCGCCAGGCGGTGACCGCCGCCGGAACCGGCTGTATGGCCGCGATAGACGCGGAAAGATTTTTGGCCGAGCACGGCCACGAGGCTGAGTTGAACACGGCCTCGAATTGGTAGGGAAAAGCGAAATTGGTAAAATGTGAAAAATTGACAAATGTACGCGTCAATATTTCACGATTTCGTTTCGGAAGTTAGCAATGCCTATTTACGAATACAAATGCCAGCAATGCGGCGCTCATTTTGAAAAGCGCCAAAACGTCTCGGATGAGCCGCTGACCACGTGCGAAAGGTGTCACGGCAGGCTCGAAAAGCAATGGTCCCTATCGGGATTTCAATTCAAAGGCGCAGGGTGGTACGTGACCGATTATTCGGGGAAAAAGGGCGGGGAAAAAAGCGAAAAAAGTTCTGCGGCCGAATCAACCACAAAGTCCGATCCTGCATCAAACACAACAGGAGACAAGGCAGCGGCTTCGACCCCGGACAAGGCGTCGAAAAAAGATTAGGAATGAAGGCATTGGTGCAAAAGACAGCTTTGGCCTGCGTTTGTGGGCTATTTTTTGCGCTGCCTGCCTCAGCCCAATCGCGTCATAACGCCCCGGCGGGTGATCCGGACGGAACGATCATTAGCGTCACGGCTTCGAGGGCCGATGCAAAGACAGACCCGATCAAACTCAACAATCTTTATCTTTACGAAGACGGCATTGAACAAAAGATCAAGAATTTTACATTCGACCCGTCACCGTCCCGAATAGTTCTTCTTGTCGATAACTCGCAAACGCTGCCCACGACCATAGATAAACTGAGATCGGCGACGATGGATTTCGCCTACGAAATATTCGACGGCGACCAGCTTTTTGTGATCGCGTACGACGAAAAGCCTGAGATAATCCAGGAGTGGACGGACGACGCCAAAAAGATGGAGGCGTCACTGGCAACTTTCCGAAAAAAAGGGAATCCGTACCTTTTTGACGCGATCCATTCGGCAGTGAGCGAGGTCCTAGATCCGCTGATGCCCGGCACGCACAAGACCGCCATCGTGGTGATCGGCGACGGGCTCGACCGCGGCAGCACTTTCTCGTTCGACAAAACTCTCAGTGAGCTGCAGAACAAGAACGTAACGGTTTATTCGCTTCAGATACCGGACCGAACGGGTGGGGCGTATCGCCGAGATCAACCCAAAGCGAATGAGGTCGTTAAGAAACTGGCTGAGGGTACTGGCGGGCAGGTTTTTTCTTTTGACGACGCCGAAACGGCTGCAAAATCGATTTGTGATGAGCTTAGAAAGAACCGCTACCTGCTGTCGTATTTGCCGATCGATACGTCTACTTACGACGAGCGGCGTGTTTTCCTGATCGCGGATAACGGCATAACGGTGCGTACAAAAAACGCTCAGCCGCCGAATATAAAATAGGCCAAAACTCCTGCCCCGCAAGTTTCAGCACCCCGCTCGTCCACCATATATACCTTATGGCAAACCGGGTTTTATGATAAACTCAAAACTCTGCATTGTTCTGCCTGAGAAAAGGAGTTTTAAAAACTGTGAGCGAAGACAAGAAAATTCCGGGAGCACCGCCGCCCGATGATTTTTCAAAAACTACTCCGAACATTAACATACCGGGGAATGACCTCTCATCCGGCTCTAACGATTGGGACAAGACGAATTACAATTTTCCGAAACAACCGTCGTCAGACCAGTGGGGCAAAACCGTTGCCAATATAAGACCGATCGAGACCGGCGGGCAGGATTTTAACAAGACCTATTATCCGGGTTCGCAAAAGCCTTCGACACCGGAATGGGGAATGACCGAGGCCCGCGTCGATATGTCGCCGGCCGATTTTGGCAGCCGTCCCGAAGATTTCGGCGGAACGGGCGGCGGCGAGGAGCCGGGTTACGGCAAAACAACGCCGTATTTTCGCTTGCCCGAGGCAGAACGCGCAAAATACGAAAAACTGCCGCCGACCCCTGCAGAACAGGCGGCCCAGGCACAAGGAGAGAAAAAAGGCATTCCGGGATGGTTCTGGGCGGTTGCGGGCATTCTCGTAATGTTCTTTTTTATGCTCATGGTATTGGGCGGAGTGTTCTGGTGGTTCTTTTTCCGATCGGTTGGCTTTGATGCCACCGTAAAAGGAGCGCCTCCGGGAAGCACCGTTCGCGTGAACGGTTCGCAATGGGGGGTCACGGACGAGAACGGCTCGATCAAATTGCAAAACCTCAAAGGCGGTGAAACGAAAAAGGTTGAGATAATTCACCCGAGCTATACGTGTGAATCTACCGATCTCAAATATGAGAACGGCGTTGTCACGCCAGATCCGATCATAGCGCGGTGCCGACAGGTAGACACCAGAAACCTTAACCTGGGTGATTGCAGTCCCGGTTCGTTCCAGCCTGGTGAATTCGATAAGGCAGAATTGTGTTATAACAAGGCCCTAAATAGCTTGGATCCGGATTCGTTCACAGGGCAGCAACTTGTGGACGCCTTAAATATCCTGATCATCAATTTTGAAAGCGGAAAATATGATATACCGCCTGCGCGTCTGGCTGCATTGCAAAAGGGAGCGGGATTCATCTCGAAGTTCCAGCAGCGCGAACCTAGCGTTGTGCTGGAGGTCGGCGGACACACCGATAATGACGGCAGCGATGCGTCGAACGTAACGCTATCGCAAAACCGTGCCAACGCGGTAAAAGACATTTTGGTAAAGTACGGTGTGAATGCCGGCGGGCTACAGACCCGCGGTTACGGAGCGGTGAACCCGAAGTACGATAACAGCACTGCGCAGGGTAAGTTCCTGAATCGGCGCATCGGGTATTCGATAGTTGGTGGTACCGCAAGCACGAGTCCTGCGGCGAATAGTGCGACACCTACGAAGAAGTGATATCTGTTTAAATTCCAGCTAAAAAGGACCGTTGCCGGTCCTTTTTGCCTGCTATGCTGTCTTTTCTGGTAGACGATAAGTGACGGCTAAACTGCAACGGGGGCGGCGATCTTGCCCCACGATCTATAGTCTTTAAGCCGTAAATTCTCGTATTTAAAATTCAATAGCCCTTCCAGGCCTTTCAGATTTTCAGCGTTTTCAAATTCAAGTTTCGGTAGCTCCATCGGTTCGCGGCTGAGGACTTCTTCGACTTGTTCGAGATGGTTCTGATAGATGTGAAGGTCGCCGAATGTGTGGATAAATTCGCCAACTTCCAGATCGCAAACGTGCGCGATCAAATGCGTCAAGAGCGCGTAACTGCTTATATTGAACGGGACGCCGAGGAACGCATCGGCGCTTCGCTGGTAAAGCTGGCAGTGAAGCGTTTTCCCCGCCTCGATCTTGAACTGAAACAGCGTGTGACACGGCGGCAGCGCAACTTCGTCGCAGGTTTCCGGGTTCCAACCGGTAACGACCAGCCGACGGGAATTCGGGTTCTTTTCGATCTCGTTTATCAGCCGCGCGATCTGATCGATGCCGTTTCGCTTCGGGTAATCGCCGCCGAACGAACGCCAGAGGTAGCCGTAGATCGGGCCAAGGTCGCCGGTTTCCCGGCCGAAACGTGCTGTTTGCTCAGGTGTCGCCCATTCCTGCCAGATATCGACGCCGCGCGCCTGCAGATCGGCATCGTCCGTGCTGCCCGACAGAAACCAGAAAAGCTCTTCGGCAACCCAGCGGAACGGCACGCGTTTTGTCGTGACGATTGGAAAACCTTCGCGAAGGTCGAACCGCGTCTGGTAGCCGAACGCCGAGATGGTACCCACGCCGGTGCGGTCATCGTGCCGCGTGCCCGTTGCTAAAATATGGCGTAAAAGATCGTGGTATTGGCGCATATAAAGAACCGATCCGGCCTTTTACTGCGGACTAATTATAAAATCAGTAATTAATAATTTTATAATTATTTTGCAGAATATACGGTTATTGAATAACAACGAGTGGATCGAACTTAAACCGAAGTTTACCTTCAAATTTGTCGAAAGTGAACCCAAAAGCTACTATACTTGTTTGAATTTTATGTCAGAAAAACTCGAGGTCAGTTTTAACTCACCCCAATGCGGCTGGATGTCGATCGGTTTTGAGAACGGCGTGAGCGAATTTCACACGACGACGGCGCACGCTCCGCACAATGCCGCGTTGCCGGAATTGTTGAAGATTTTGACCGCGCTGCTGGACGAAAATTCGCCCGACGGAGAGTATCTTCTGAGGTGGAACCGTGACCCTGAGGAATTTGATTTTCGGTTTATTCGCAACGGCGAAGAACTTTTGCTGGAGATTTATCAGTATCCGACCGAAGAGCGCGAATCCGACGAACGCGAGCTGGTTTTTTCGCACAAAGGTGCCGTCAAAGAAGTTTGCGCGGCGTTTGCCGAAACGTTCGACCAGCTTTACGAGGACCGCGACACTGACGAGTTTGAATTCAACTGGCGGCAGCCGTTTCCATATAAGGAATTTGAGGAATTTAGGGATAAAATAAGTTAGCCACGAATAAACACGAAATTTCACGAACTGGTTTAATTTTTTTGTGTTTTTTCGTGTCTGTTCGTGGCTAAAAATCTGATGAAAGAAAAGCTTTTAGATCTTCTGGCCTGTCCGACCTGCGGCGGCGATATCCTGCTGGCGTACGCAAGTAAATACGAAGAAAAAGAAATTATCGAAGGCGTTCTGACCTGCAAGAAGTGCGACCGTGAATACAAGGTCGTTCGCGGCGTGCCGCGCTTTGCCGATCTCGGAAAGATCGAAGCCGACAAGGCCGAAACCGCCGAAAATTTCGGCTGGCAATGGACGCATTTTACCCAGGAAGACACAAAATATTACGAACAGTTTCTTGGCTGGCTGCAGCCCGTCAAGCCGGAATTTTTTGAAGGAAAGATCGTACTCGAAGGCGGCTGCGGCAAAGGGCGGCATACAAAACTCGCCGCCGAATGGGGAGCAAAAGAGGTCGTCGGCATCGACCTCGGTGACGGCGTCGAATCGGCGTTTGCTCTTACCCGCGACATGCCGAACGCGCATATCGTTCAATGCGATATTTTCAAGCTGCCGTTAAAAAAGGCATTCGATTACGCGTTCAGCGTCGGCGTTTTGCACCACACGCCTGACCCGAAACGCGCCTTCCTGTCGCTCGCTTCAAAGGTGAAGAAAGGCGGACACCTTTCCGCGTGGGTTTACGGTGCGGAGAATAACGAGTGGATAACGAAATATGTAAACCCGGTTCGCGAAAGCTTTACGTCAAAGATCAGCCAGCCCGCGCTTTATCAACTTTCCAAGCTGCCTACACTTAGTCTTTTTCTCGCGACGAAATTGCTCTATCGGCCTGCAAACATCGCCGCCAAGCCACTTGCTAAACACCTTTTTTACAACGATTATATGAACCATCTCGGCACTTTCGGCTGGCGCGAACAGCACAATATCGTGTTCGATCATCTCGTGGCTCCAACTGCATTTTATATTTCCAAAAGCGAGTTTGAGGATTGGTGGAACGAAATAGGAGCGAGTGACATCGAAATAATCTGGCACAACCGCAACAGTTGGTGCGGGTTTGGAAAAATCGATTAAACGCAGAGACCGCTAGGAACGCAGAGAAATAATTAAATGTAGATCAAAGCAGGCGCGAAAAGGTCGTCATTTATGTATTAAACTCTGCGATCTCGGCGGACTCCGCGTTGAATTTTCTTATGATCTTTGACGACAATGTCCAAACAAAATATCGCGATGCCATGAACGAGGCTGTTTACACCATCCTCGAAAAAGGTAACAAGCAGCACCGCCACACGGCGAGATGCGTCATCGAGAGCGATCTTAATATTCGCTTTGTGCCCCTCGATAAGATCGGGTGTTCCGGTGTAACAGGCGTCGTCAGCAGTCGACGTACAAACCGCCGGATCGCGAACGAGGAAATGGACGTTGAAACCGCGCTTGGTGAGATCTATATAACATTTGCCGACTGGACGTTCGACGTTGCCGGACAGCGCGGGTGTCAGGGAACGCTGGTTCACGAAGGCCTGCACGCCGTCGATTTCGCCCATATAATATCGAGTTTTTCAAAAGCGGTATCCGAGCCTGAGGATGTTTTTGATCTTTCGCTTTACGAACTCGAGCGCCGTGC
>DATJGV010000200.1:0-9238 GCA_035494575.1 Pyrinomonadaceae bacterium
GCAATATCGGTTAAAATAAGGAGCCCGGCAAACTGAGGTTTGCTGGCGGAAAAGTTCGATGCTTGCAATTGAAATTTGCCTCGATCTTTGAAAATTTCCGATGACGAAAAAAAACGTGGGACAAGTGGGACAAACGGGACAACGTCATAAACGCTTTGTTTGCAAACACATCCCTGTCCCACCCTTGTCCCAGCTTGTCCCACACGGGACAAACTTGGGACAAAAATGGGACAAACTTGCGAAAAACTCGATTTCGAAACTATTTTGTCATTGGCGGAGTATTATGATTAAAAGACCTTTTTCCCGGCCGCAGGTTATCGCGGCATTCAAAATACAAATCAATTAATAGCGAGGACGAGATAACACATTCTCGTGACTGAAATACTATGACAAAACCGATGAAATTTAAGTCTTTGATCGCAATTTTGCTGCTTCAGGCAATGGTTCTGCCCGGCTTGCTCTTTGCACAGCAGGCCCAGCCGGCGGCGGACGACATCAACGCCCGCATCCGCAAAGAGGGGATGGAAAATTCCAAAATAATGCACACGCTGCATATTTTTACAGATCTTTACGGCCCGCGGCTGACGGGTTCGCCAAATCACGTTAACGCCGCAAAATGGGCCGCGGCCGAAATGAAATCGTGGGGTTTCGACAATACGGCGCTCGAGCCGTGGAATTTCGGGCATCCGGGTTGGGTTAACGAACGCAACACGGGCGTGATGATATCGCCGGTGCAAGACACGCTGACCTACGAAGTGCTTGCGTGGACGCCGTCGACGAACGGGCCGGTCACGGCCGACGCTGTGCAGATCATCCCGCCGCAGGGGGCAACGCAGGAAGAACTCGATGCGTATCTCGCTAGTGTTAAACCTGAGGTCGGCGGCAAGATCGTGCTTGTCGGCAAGCATGCGTTCATCGACCAATCGCTGACCCCGCCGGCAAAACGGCTCGACGACGATGTCGTCCGCAAACGCTATGACCCGAACGCCGAACCGCAGCAATTTCCTGCTCGTCCAACCCCGCCGGCTCCAAAGCCCGGAGCGTTGTCGCCGGCGAAGGTCAACGAACAGATTGATAAATTTTTGCTCGAAAACAAGGCGCTTGTTCGCATCAACGAATCGCAGCTTGACCGCGGTGCGGTCCGTGCATTCAATAACCGCACTTTCGATATCACAAAGGTCGTCCCGACGGTTGTTATGCGTAATGAAGATTTTGGCCGGATCGAACGGCTGCTCGCGGACAAGACGCCGGTCAAGCTTGAGTTCGATCTAAAGAGCCGGATCGTTCCGGAAGGAGCAACAAGCTATAACGTCATCGGCGAGATCTACGGAACGGACAAAAAGGACGAGGTGGTGATGCTTGGCGGACATCTTGATTCGTGGCACTCGGCGACCGGCGCGACCGACAACGCTATCGGCTGTGCGACTATGATGGAGGCCGCACGCATCATAAAAGCGATCGGCGTCAAACCGCGTCGCACCATCCGCGTCGCATGCTGGAGCGGTGAGGAAGAAGGCCTGCTCGGTTCGCAAGCTTATGTCGCCGAGCATTTCGGTACGGCCGAGAATCCGAAACCGGAATGGGCGAAATTTAACGGCTATTTCAACATTGACAGCGGCACCGGCCGCGCCCGCGGAATGTCGATATTCGGTCCGCCCGAAGCTGCAACCGTCATTCGCGAAGCCGTCGCGCCGTTCAGCGATCTGGGAATAATGGGTGCGATCAGCACGCACAGCCGGAATCTTGGCGGCACCGACAGCACATCGTTCAACGCGGCCGGATTGCCGGGGATCGGAGTCTCGCAGGACCCGATCGAATATTTCGGCGTCACCTGGCACACCAATCTCGACACCTATGAACGCATTATCGAGAGCGATGTGAAATCTTCTGCGGTCGCTATCGCCGCTGCTGTTTATCAGGTCGCGATGCGTGACGAAATGCTGCCGAGATTTAAGAAGGAGGACATGCCGCCGGCGCCCAAACCGGCAAACTAAGATCAGCAAGAAGAAGCCGCGAAATGACATACAGACACACGAACTTTATGATATTTTCGTGCTAATTCGTGTCATTTCGTGGCTGCTTTGGATGATGCCGCGGCTGACCTATCGGCTTTGACAAAAAGCTTATAGGAAGGGCAGATATCGCCAAGTACGCATTCTGTGCATTTTGGCTTGCGAGCCTGGCATATCTGCCGTCCGTGAAAGATAAGCCAGTGCGAGAACATGACCCAGTCTTTTTTGGGTACCAGCTTTTCCAGGTCCCGCTCGATCTTGTCAGGAGTTTTATTTTTGGTAAGCCCAAGCCGTTGCGAGAGACGCTCAACATGTGTATCGACAACGACGCCCGACGCTATGCCAAATGCGTTTCCCAACACAACATTCGCCGTCTTTCGCCCGACTCCGTTCAGCGTTAAAAGTTCGTCCATCGAATCCGGAACCTTACCGCCAAATTCCGTGATGATCTTTTCGGACGCAGCACGGATATTTTTTGCCTTGCTTCGAAAAAAGCCAATTGAACGTATTTCTTTTTCAAGCTCTTCCTGCGAAACATCGAGATAATCCTGTGGCTTGCGAAATTTTCGAAAAAGGTCGGCAGTTACGATGTTGACCTGTCGGTCGGTGCACTGAGCCGAAAGGATCGTTGCGATAAGCAGTTCGAAAGGATTGGTGTGATTCAATGCACAGTGTGCGTCAGGGTAGGCCTTTTTGAGGCGTTTGATTATCTCCGCGGTACGTTCTTTTTTATTGGTGATCATCGGGAATAGGCTAAAAAAGAACCCTGCAAAATGCAAACAGAAAGCTGTTTATGTAAAATCAGACTTTGATTTTAGATCGTTGTTAATTGATCGCTCACGATTATTTTTCCGGCGAACTACGAACAACCGACGACGAACGATTGTAATGAAAGTACCTTTACTAGATCTGTCCGAACAAAACGCCGCACTTCGTCCGGAGATCGAGGCTGCGATCGGCCGCGTTCTCGATACGAACGGCTTCATTCTCGGAGGCGAAGTTGCCGCACTCGAGAAAGAGCTTGCCGCTTATTGCGACACGAAATACGCCATCGGGTGCGCTTCGGGCAGTGATGCTCTGCTGCTTGCATTGATGGCACTTGATGTTGGACCAGGCGATGAGGTCATTACAACGCCCTACAGCTTCTTCGCTACGGTTAGCAGCATAACTAGGCTCGGTGCAACTCCGGTCTTTGTGGACATCGAATCAGAGACATTTAACATGGATGTTTCGCAGATCGAGTCGAAAATTACCGAGCGAACAAAAGCAATTGAGCCGGTGCATCTTTACGGGCAGTGTGCGGATATGGAAACGCTGGGCGAGATTGCCGAGAAGCACGGCGTACCGATCGTCGAAGATGCCGCACAGGCGATCGGAGCGGAGGAGGACGGAAAGCGGGCCGGAGCAATGGGTGCTATCGGATGTTTTAGTTTTTATCCCTCAAAAAATCTTGGCGGAATGGGCGACGGCGGATTCATGACGACCAACGACGACGCTATTGCTCATAAACTCAATGCACTTCGCGTTCACGGATCGGAGGAGCGCTACTATCACAAATGGGTCGGGTTAAATTCCCGGCTTGACGGTTTTCAGGGAGCTACGCTTAGGGTAAAACTGCCGCATCTGGATAGTTGGTCCGACCGCCGAAAGCAAAATGCCGATCGTTACCGCGCGCTTTTTACCGACGCAGGTTTGACCGAGCAGATCACCATTCCCTTTGAACGTGAAAACGGACGGCATATCTACAATCAATATGTAATTCGTGTGCCGCACCGGCGGGATGAATTGAAGAAATTTCTTGCCGAGAACGAGATAGGAACGGATATCTATTACCCTGTTCCGCTGCATCTCCAGGAATGCTTTTCATACCTCCGCTATCGTGAAGGTGATTTTCCCGAATCTGAACGGGCCTCGCGCGAAACTCTCGCTCTGCCTATCTTTCCCGAACTGAAGCCGGAACAGCAAGAATACGTAGTTGAAAAGATCGCCGCGTTTTTTGAACATGAATAGATCTAATGCCTGATGCTCTCGTTACTCTAGAAACGAAAACAACAAAAGCCCGTATCGTCCTGGCCGTCATAGTTTTGTCGGCCTGCGCGTTCGCATGGTTCGCGGTTCGTTGGCAGCTTGGCGAGATGCTTGCCGAGCAGACATCTGTTTCCGATCCGAACGCGACGGAGTTGGCGTCAGTTGCGGTAAGCCTGTCACCGACCAATTCGCTGGCGCTGTGGTTCCG
The DNA here is from genome assembly GCA_035494575.1 of Pyrinomonadaceae bacterium. Classification (GTDB taxonomy): domain Bacteria; phylum Acidobacteriota; class Blastocatellia; order Pyrinomonadales; family Pyrinomonadaceae; genus OLB17. The sequence goes on from DATJGV010000200.1 coordinate 4,249, forward strand.
CGCGGGCGTCGCGAATGACCTGTTTTCGCCGGAGAACATCGAAAGATCAGTGAACCTTTATCAAAATGTCGTTCGCCACGCGCCCTTCGACTTTCGCTGGTGGGGCGAACTCGCTCGGGCATACGAGCAGGCCGGGCGGTACGATGCGGCAGAATCGTCGTTCAAGCGCGCCGTCGAACTTGCGCCGGCGTACGTTTATCCGCGATGGCAGCTGGGTAATTTTCTTTTGCGGCAGGGACGCAACGACGAGGCATTTGCGGAACTGAAAAGAGCTGCGGACAAGGCTTCGATTTATCGTATGCCGGTTTATGCGTTGGCGTGGGAATATTTCGATCACGATCCGGCGAGACTCGAGAATGCGATGCCTGGCTCGGCCGATGCGCGGGCTGAACTTGCATATTTCTATTCCGGCCGGGCGCGGCAGGACGATGCGGTTCGAATGTGGAATTTACTCTCCGAGGATGAGAAGAAGACAAATTCGATCTGGGCGAAGAATATCGGAGCGGTGCTGTTCGACAATAAATACTTTCGCGGCGCGGTCGAATTCACACGGCAGTCCGGGGCCGAACCTGATGCGCAGGTTGAAACCATTACGAACGGCGGTTTTGAATCGCCGACGGATTTCGCCGAGCAACCACGATTTAGCTGGAGGCGCGGTGATAACAATGCGAGATCGGAAACCGCTACCGACGGCGGCATCAAGCACACAGGCAGCCGGAGTCTTAGGATAACGTTTAAGGGTTTTTCATCGCCCGAATACAACGGCATTTCTCAATTTGTTGCGGTCGTGCCGGGCAGCAGATACAGCCTAAGATTCTGGGTTCGTACAGATGGCCTCAAGAGCGCCGGGCCACCCGTGGTGGCAGTTAGCAATGCGCGGGATGGTACGGCGCTCGCAACGTCAACGCCGTTTCCCACCGGCTCAAACGAATGGCAGGAAAGTGAGGTGAACTTTGCCGCGCCGGCTGATTCGGACGCGATCCAGATCAGGCTTGCGCGAGTGTCCTGCGGCGATAATTGTCCGATTGCCGGAACAGTCTGGCTGGACGATTTTGATCTTAAACGAAATTAGAATCGGAGATGTCCAAAGCCGGATCCGGAAAACTTCTATTCCTTCTGTACTGTGCCGTGATCGTCGTCACGACGATGCTCTACGGTGCCGTGCATCCGGTCGTACTGGCTCTCTTTTATTCGGTTGTGGCTCTGATGATCGTGATCTGGTCTATTGGATGTCTGGCATCCGGTCATATGAAAATCAGCCCTAGCCTGCTGCAGATCCCGATTGCTGCTGCGGCAATTTACGGACTGATTCAGATCATCCCGTTTGGAAGTGTCTCGGAAATTGCCGGTGTCGAAGAAATCCCCAGAACCATCTCGATCGATCCGTTTGCGACGCAGGTAGCTGCTCTGCATTTTCTTGCTCTTTTTTTCTTTTTCGCTGTCGCTCTGGTGGTGACGGAGAGTCCTCAAAGGATAAGGCGACTCGTCTCATTTATCACAATATTCGGCTTTCTATATGCATTTTTTGCCATCCTGCAGGGCGTTCTAAGTCCCGGAAAGATCTACGGGCTTGTAGATGTCGGATTTGGAACGCCGTACGGCTCGTTTGTGAACCGGCATGACTTTGCCGCCTTTATGGAGATGACGATCTGCCTGCCGCTAGGACTCCTGGCTGTCGGTGCTGTCAAAAAAGACAAGCGTCTGCTCTATATTACCGCGGCGTCTTTGATGGGAGTAGCTCTTTTGTTGAGCGGTTCACGCGGCGGTTTTGTGTCGATGTTGTGCGGAATTTTCGTGTTGCTTCTGTTGACGCGGAATGGAAGCGGCCGGCGCGATTCAGTAATAAAGATCGCCCTCGCCGCTGGGCTCGTTCTCGCGATCGTGATCGGAGCAATACTGGTTGGCGGAGAATCGTCATTGACACGTTTTGCCGAAAGCGCCGCGTCTGGCGATATTTCGTCGAATAGAATGCACATTTGGCGCGTTACGCTTAGTGTTATCGGCCACTATCTTCCTTTCGGGTCGGGACTAGGAACGTTTGGTTCCGCCTATACCGCTTTCGATACGTATAGCGGGATGGAACGTGTTGAGCAGGCACACAACGACTACCTTCAGGTACTTGCGGACGCGGGTGTGGTTGGGTTCGCAATAGGCCTCGGTTTTCTTTATCTGCTATATATTCAGGCCCGGAAAAGCATTCGGATCGAAGATAGGTTCTTGCGTGGAGTTGCGATCGGCGCGGTTGCCGGGTGCTCCGCGATACTTGTTCACAGCATTTTCGATTTTGTCCTGCATATAACAGCTATCGCGGTCTTGTTTCTTACGCTGGTTGCGCTGATCGCAGCGAGCGGTCGCAAATACATTCGCCCCGATGCCGGGGGACGAAGCAGCGTTTAGGACTTAGACTCCGCAGGTACGGGGTGTCGGCGCATCAGGCTGATGAAGTACCAGATCACACCGTGGGATACATACAACGCGGCGATAAGAAGTAAGATGTACTGCGAATAAAGCCACATCAACATTCCGACGGCGGCGATCAACAGTACTATATAGAGATTTCTCCGGCCCGTGCCGACGGTTTTGAAACTCGTGTATCTCAGCGTGCTGACCATAAGGACGCCGAGGATCGCAACGAGCGCCATGACCAGAGCCGAATAAAACCGCGGCAGGTCGCCGGAATAGCTGCTGAGCGGCATTGGCGCAAAATGGACAAGCGCCGCGAGCAAGCCGGCGGCCGGCGGTATCGGCAAACCAACAAAATTTTTCTTGTCGAGCTTCGGCGTGCCTTCCTGGAGAACGCGCGGACGTGTTGCCTGCAGATTAAACCGCGCAAGGCGAAAGGCCCCGCACATCAGGTACATAAAAAGCAGGAAAATTCCGATCGTATATTCGGAGCTGTTCTCGGCGAACACTGCACCGAATGCCCAACTGAACACCAGAGCGATAGGCGCGATGCCGAATGTGAGAACGTCCGCAAGCGAATCGAACTGAACCCCGATCTCGGTGGCTGTCCGCGTCATGCGCGCTACGCGGCCGTCGAGCGTATCGAACAAGATCGCGAGGCCGATAGCAATTGCCGCGTAATCAAAATAACCGGACGCAAGCTGCGAGTTGCTCATTCCCACCGCCTGAAAACCGCGAATCGACCACAAGACCGCCAGAAATCCCATGCCGACGTTCGCCGCCGTAAACATCGTCGGGATAACGTAAAGCCCTTTCTTCAAGCCTCTGTGCGGAGGCCGCTGATCTTCGGTTTCCATAATTAGCTAAGGCGCGCGATGATGGTCTCGCCACCGACAACGCGGTCGCCGATACCAACGAGAATTTTAACAGAACTGGGCATAAGCACATCGGTGCGAGAACCGAATTTGATCATTCCGAACCGCTCGCCGATCTCAAGTTCGTCGCCCGTTTTGTTCCAGCAGACGATCCGCCGAGCCATAATTCCGGCGATCTGCGTGCAGACCACGGTCATTTTTTCGCCTTTAATGGTCAGCGAGTTCCGCTCGTTTACGAGGCTGGCGTTGTCGCTGGTCGCGGGCGATTTTCGGCCTTCCGTATATTCGATCTTCGTTATTCGTCCGGCGATAGGTGAGCGGTTGACGTGAACGTCCAACGGCGACAGAAAAACGCTTACAACCTTGCCATTTTCTCCTTCGTCGATTCGTGTGACGCGGCCGTCCGCCGCCGCGACGACTATATCCGGCTCATCGGGAATTGAGCGCTCAGGATCGCGAAAGAAAAAGGCCATAAATGCCGCGATCAAAATAAAAACGCCGGCAATGACCCACCAGTGAAAAAACAGAAGTATTCCGCCGATGATCGCGGGTATAATGACAAAAGGAAAGCCCTCTTTAACCATAAGAAAAGATGCCGGATGGACGATGTCAGATATTAGCCGAAACTAGCATCTAACATCCAACATCCGACATCTTTAATCAATGTTACTTGAAAAGGCCGTATTTGAAAAACTAAAAAAGCCCGTTGTCGGCAAACAACGGGCGAAAGGAGGATTGTATGAAGAAACCTTAGTTTCTTATCGGGTTGTCCTTGGCGTAGCTGTAGGCACACCAAGCCGCGATAAGGTGAACCACCCAGCCCAGCAAACCTGCCGAGCCGATCCACGAAAATCCCGTTACTACTAACCAAATGATTCCAACAACGACTCTTCCGTTATAGATTTGTCCGAGTCCTGGTATTAACAGACTCAAAATTCCTGCAATCAAGGGTTCTCGCATCTCGTGTAACTCACCTCCGCTATTTAATACGAGAGCGCTTTGAAATAGTTCCAAAAAATTTGGACGCAAATCAGATCAAGAATATTAGGTGTCATTTGTTAGCCTAAGCCAGGCCCCTAGTGGCCAAGAAATTCGTGCAGCGCATAGTGGAGCAGAAAGAAAAGCGCGACGCCCGCGAAAACCGAGATCGAAACTCCGGGTCGGTGGCCGCCATGGTGGTTCACTTCGGGAATAAGATCGCTAGCAGCTACGTAAAGCGTTACACCGCTGGCGAGCGGCAGCGCGTAGGCCACGCTCGAGCTGAGGTTTGTCCCCACAAAATAAAAGAGAAGAACGCCAAGCAGCGTCATGCCGCCTATAAGTGACGTCGCGAGAACGACCTCGCGGACGCCTCGTCCGGCACCGACGAGGAGTGACCCGACCGTAAATCCTTCGGGAAATTTGTGCAGAAAGATCGCCACAAACACCAGAAAGCCCACTTTTACGTCGATCTGTGTTGCCGCGGCGATCGACACCCCGTCAAAAAATGTATGAACGAGCAAGCCGCCGACCGCACTGTAAGCCGTCGTCCGCGAAACCATTCCGTCCTGCGAATGGGACTCTTCGTGCGAATGAATCTCCTCGCCAAGATGGAAATGGGGCGCGATCGTGTGCTCAAAGAATTGGGTCAACAGATAACCGACAAGAAGAAGCAGCATCGGGATACTAAGATTCTCGGCCGAGTCCGCATAGGATTGCTGCCAGATCAGGAT
>DATJGV010000201.1:0-2502 GCA_035494575.1 Pyrinomonadaceae bacterium
AGCTCGTTAAAACAACTTGCAAAAAACAAATGCTAATCAAGAATTAGCTCTTGCTGCCTAGTTTAAATACTAGCCACAAGTGTCTCAACGGAAGTCAGCTTGTAGCGACCGTCCGAGGCATAACCCAGTACAAGCTAGGGCTCGTTCACCACCTGCGAACCGGTCTGAAACGTTAGTCAGGTTAGCTTTTGACGAGGTCTTGTCGGTTCACATACTTGTTAAGAGCGAAATTTAAGTGAACGGACTAAACGTGTAGACTTCACTGGTCGCAACCTTTGGATGCGGGTTCGATTCCCGCCGCCTCCACCACACCATTTTGATTTTGGATTTTCGATCGCGGATTTGAGCGAAGATCCATTGATCTCATAACTTTTTAAGCCGCGACGTAACTACCCCGATAAAATTTGAGCGAGGAACGGAACCGAACGTCCGGCTGTCGGTGCTTTCGTGCGGGTTATCGCCGGAAAGGATCATTTCACCATTGTCGGTAAACGCGGTTAGCCGTTTGAGGATTTTTACACTCTTTTTGTAAGGATGGTCCGCGAGGACGATATCGCCCGCGTTGGGTAGGACGGTTCGATCGATCAGGACAAGTTCGCCATCTTTGAGTGCGGGTGACATTGACGTACCCTCGACGCGGAAGATCTTTCGGCGGCCGGTGAGCCAGCGAAGAATTTCTCCCATGCCTGCTTTCTTTACCATAAAAAACGGATTACGGAGTTGAGAATCCGCAATCCGTATTTATAGGAAAACTGCCCGTTGCCACAGACAGTTACGACTTAATTAGCTTGCTGTGTACCAGGGAACGTCTTTACCTTTGGTTTCCCAAAATATTTCGTGGATTCGTTTGATCGCGTCCATTAGCTCCTGAGCGTGCTCGGCGCTGACTTCCTGTTTGCATGCCGAGCAAAGTTTTGCAGCTTTCCAGAATATGTCGTGCAGATCCGGATATTTCTCAAGGTGGGTCGGTTTGAAATAGTCGGTCCAGAGCACGAGTATATGGTGTTTTGCAAGTTCAGCCCGCTCCTCTTTGATCGCGATAAAACGGGTCAGCGTGTTGTTATAAGCGATCGACGCCTTGGCGTCGCTGCCGTCCGGAATTTTAAGATCGAGAATTTTCTTGGTCAGTTGCAGCACCGATTCGGCCTCGACACGTGCCTGGGCCGGATCGTAAACACCGCAGGGGCCGTCACAATGGGCCTCGGCGGTTTCAATGTTCAAAACGAATTTTTCCTTTAGTTTGCCGATCATGTTTTCTCTCCTTGTTCAAAATGAAAGCAAAATTAATTTCCCTGGCCGTTATTACGGCGTAGTTTCTTCGACAGGACGTGGTCCCGCGTCTATACCTTTGACGCTGACCTGGTTTATGACCTTTACGTGCAGGTCGTCGTTGATCCGTATCTGACACGAAAGCCGCGTGTGATCGCTAAGGTCCGTCTTGGTCGAAAGGATCGTTCGCTCGGCTTCGCGGATCTCGCCCGGGTCGCCACCCAAAACTTCAACGCGGCAAGTTGTGCAGCGTGCATTGCCGCCGCAGCGATGCAAAATGTCAATACCGTTGTCTTCGATCTCCAAAACCAGTTTGCGGCCTTCGTTTGCTTCGAAAGCGACGGTCCCGCCTGCGGTTTCGGCAGTAATTCGTGGCATTAAAAAAATCTCCTGTGAGCTGGAATATTAAAAAACTATATCTCTCGAATTTGTCATAACTTGGCTGCTAACGCAAGCGTGTTTAATTTTATCGGATGCTGAGAAATGTGCTATGGCCTGTTGGAGGCACATCGCCTTTATAAAGAACGCGTTCGAGGAAAAGCCCGGACGGAGGCGCGGTAAATTTTGCCGGAGCGTCAGAATAAAATTTAAGCAGCCGAGCAAATCCATCCTCGTTGAGCTTACCGCGTCCGACTTCGGCAATCATTCCGACGATGCGCCGCACCATCTTCCACAAAAAATGGCTTGCGCCGATGCGGAAACATATAAGATCGCCGTCCGAGAAAACTTCGGCATGTTCAACCTTAACAAGCGTCGATTGTTTCTTGCCTTCTTCGAGTTCGCAAAACGATCGAAAATCGTGTTTGCCGATGAGCAACCCGGCCGCGCTTTTCATCGCAGCTACATCGAGGTCGTCCTTTACCCACCAAACAAGACTTTTGCCGAACGCAGTCCGGCGTGTCGAGATCTGGTAAAGATAATATCGGGCGACAGCGTCGTGCCGAGCGTGGAATGTATCCGGTGCGTTCGTGACCTTCAGGATGTTTATGTCATGCGGAAGCAGATCGTTGAATCCAAACTGGATCTGCCTGGGTGTAACGTTCGCCTTTAGGTCGGGGACTTTCAGGTGAGCAATCTGCCGAAGAGCGTGTACGCCGGCATCGGTACGTCCGGACCCGAAGATCTCGACCTTTTCCGAAAACAACTGTCGCGCCGCGTCCGCCAATTCGCCCTGAACAGTTTTCGCGTTGTGCTGTATCTGCCAGCCGCGATAACGCGTGCCTTCGTATTCGA
>DATJGV010000202.1:0-23582 GCA_035494575.1 Pyrinomonadaceae bacterium
AATCCGAATGAAACGGTTTTTTCTTTTATTCATAATAGCTCTATTGGGTTTGCTCGCGGCTGACGGTCAACCCACATTGAATGTTGCAACGTTCGACCGCGCCCGCATTCTAAAAGCGGCCGATCAATACCTGAAGGAAAAGCCGGTCACGATAACTGCGTCTCATTCGCCCCGAAGCGCGGGCGGCTTGCACGATTTCTTTTCCGAAGGTGACTATTGGTGGCCCGACCCAAAAGATGCGAACGCGCCGTACATTCAGCGCGACGGCATGACCAACCCTGATAATTTTACTGCCCACCGCGAGGCAATGATGCGTCTCAGCGTTCAGGTTCCGGCGTTGACCGCCGCCTGGCTTGTAACGGGTAAAAGGACATACGCCGACCACGCGGCGCTGCATCTTAGGGCTTGGTTCATCAACGACGCAACGCGGATGAACCCGAATCTGGAATATGCACAGGCCATAAAAGGACGTTTTACCGGCCGAGGCATCGGCATCATCGACACGATCCATCTTGTCGAGGTCGCTAGGGCGATCGAAGTGCTTGAAAGGTCAGGGGCGCTTTCGGCATCGGATACGACTGCGATCAAGAAATGGTTCACCGATTATTTGACCTGGATGACGACAAGCAAAAACGGCATCGACGAACGCGAGGCAAAAAACAATCACGGAACCTGCTGGGTCATGCAGGTCGCAGCTTACGCACATCTTGTCGGAGATAAGAAGCTGCTCGATTACAGCCGCGAGCGATTCAAGACAGTTCTCGTACCAAACCAGATCTCCAAAGACGGCAGTTTTCCGCAGGAGCTGCGGCGGACAAAACCATACGGCTATTCGCTTTTTAATCTCGAGGCATTGTCCGCGATCGCACAGATACTCTCGACGCCGCAGGACAATTTATGGACGTTCGAAACGCCGGACGGCCGCGGGCTGGCACTGGCGATGAAATTTATGTTTCCGTATATCCGCGATAAAAAGAGCTTTCCAGAACCCGCGGATGTGATGTATTACAACGAATGGCCGATGCGGCAAACGAGTCTGCTCTTCGGCGGCCTGGCTTTGAATAAGCCCGAGTATATCGAGCTCTGGAAGACTTTGCCGGCCGATTCAAAGGTCGAAGAGGTGATCCGCAATTTTTTTATTCGTCAACCCGTTCTATGGGCGGGCAGATCTGCAAATTAATTATTAGATAATTAAACGGCAGCTAAAATGTGGGTGAACATGAGGGTTAATAAAAGCGCAATTTCGCTCGTCGCCATTTTGGTTCTGGCGTGTACTGCGAATTGTCAGAAAAAGAACGACACGAGACACGCCGACAAGGTGCTCACCGGTCAAGGAGCAATGGGCGATTGGACGACGGACGCTCCGGGCGTGCGGCGGCTCATAACGGCGGCCGATATGCCGTCACCGTACGCTACCGACTCAGTCGATAACGGCCCGCAGCTGGCAAAGCGGCCCGAAGGAGCGGTGCCAAAAGTTCCCGCCGGTTTCAAGGTCGAAGAGGTTGTATCCGGTCTTAAAAATCCTCGTCTAATTCGCACCGCGCCGAATGGCGATCTATTTGTCGCCGAGAGCCGCGCCGGAATCATTCGCGTATTGCGTCCGGGAAAAGACCCATCAAAACCCGAGGTCAACGAGGTTTATGCGTCGGGACTGAGACGTCCTTTCGGTATCGCATTTTATCCGCTCGGGCCAGATCCGCAGTGGGTTTACATCGGCAACACCGACGCGGTCGTCAGGTTTCCCTATAAGAACGGTGACACTGTCGCACACGGCAATGCGGAAACGATCATTCCGAACATTCCCGGTTGGGGTGAGCTTCGCGGAGGCGGACATTGGACGCGCGATCTTGCGTTTTCGCGCGACGGGAAAAAGCTTTTTGTTTCTGTCGGCTCGCATTCGAACGTTTACGAAAATCCGAAGGAAAATGAAACCGACCGGGCAACCGTGCTTGAATTCAACCCTGACGGATCGGGCCGGCGGGTTTATGCGTCGGGCATTCGTAACGCGGTCGGTATCGCGATCCATCCGCAAACCGGTGAGCTTTGGGGCTCGGTCAACGAGCGTGACGGCCTTGGCGACGATCTTGTGCCCGATTACGTTACGCGGATAAAGGAAGGCGGTTTTTACGGCTGGCCTTGGTACTACATCGGCCCGAACCAGGATCCGCGTCACAAGGGAGCGCACCCTGAGCTGCGCGATAAGGTGATCGTCCCGGATGTTTTGATCCAATCGCACTCTGCATCGCTCGAAATGGTTTTTTATACTGGAAAAATGTTTCCGAAGGAGTACATGCTTGACGCCTTTGCCGCCGAGCACGGTTCATGGAACCGTAAAAAACGAACAGGTTACAAAGTAATTCGCATGCCAATAAAGGACGGAGTTCCGACGGGCGAATACGAGGATTTTATGACCGGATTTGTGACCGCCGACGGTGACGTTTGGGGACGACCGGTCGGTGTGACGGTCGGTAACGACGGTTCGCTCTATGTTACCGACGACGGATCGAACACTGTCTGGCGCGTATCATATTCTGGAAAGTAAGCGGTTATTTTGATAGATTATGAGGCGCTAAAAACGAAATTGTTGGTAAGCGATCGAAAGCTAAAAAAACCAGCCGCGATCGCAGGAAGTACCGGTTCAAACTTTGATGCCGAACATTTAAAACCATGAATCTGACAATCCTCGACTGGGTAATAATGCTCATTTACTTTGTGTTCGTTCTGGGCATTGGTTTTGCGCTCAAGCGGTACATGAAGACGAGTACCGACTTTTTTCTTTCGGGCCGTTCCATTCCGGCGTGGATCACGGGCCTCGCCTTTATATCGGCAAACCTCGGCGCGCAGGAAGTTATCGGCATGGGTGCGTCAGGCGCAAAATACGGCATTGCTACAAGCCATTTTTACTGGATCGGTGCGATACCGGCCATGGTCTTTGTCGGCATTTTTATGATGCCGTTCTATTACGGCTCAAAAGCTCGGTCGGTGCCGGAATATCTAAAGCTTCGTTTCGACGAAAAGACGCGCGGCTTCAACGCCATCTCATTTGCTGCGATGACCGTTTTTTCGTCGGGCGTTTCGCTTTATGCGGTCGGGCTGCTGCTGGGTTCGCTACTTGGGTGGGATTTTAATTTCAGCATTCTCGTTGCCGCGGTCATCGTTCTCGTTTATGTGTTTTTGGGCGGATTGACCTCTGCAATTTATAACGAGGTTCTGCAATTTTTCCTTATTGTTTTTGGCTTTTTGCCGCTAGTGTTTTTGGGTTTGCGCGATGCAGGCGGATGGTCCGGTCTGCAGACGCGGCTCGCAACGGTTGCAACGTCGAACGGATTTGCTCCGGGCGCGTGGAGCGAATCGTGGCGGTTCATGGGCGACCCGTCGTCCAACCCGATGGGCGTCGAATGGTTCGGCCTTGCGATGGGGCTCGGGTTCGTACTTTCGTTCGGTTACTGGTGCACTGATTTTCTCGTCGTTCAACGCGCGATGGCTGCCGATTCGATGTCGGCCGCGCGCCGCACTCCGCTGATCGCAGCTATCCCGAAAATGTTCTTTCCGTTTCTGGTGATTTTGCCGGGAATGATCGCGATCGCGCTGACGCACCAAGTCGGCCAAAGCGGATTCGCACTGCCCGCGAAACCCGATGGCTCGCTTAACTACGATATGGCGATACCGCTGATGCTCGGTCATTATTTCCCGACAGGGATGCTGGGCGTCGGACTGACCGCGCTGATCGCAAGCTTTATGTCCGGCATGGCTGGTAATGTGACAGCGTTCAACACGGTGTGGACATACGATATCTATCAGTCGTACATAAAACGGGGAGCGTCCGACCAACATTATCTGTGGATGGGTAGAATGGCGACCGTTTTTGGCATCCTGGCGTCGGTTGCGGCTGCGTATGTCGCGACGCGATTCAACAACATCATGGATATGCTGCAGCTTGTGTTCGCGTTCGTCAACGCGCCGCTGTTCGCAACATTTTTGCTCGGCATGTTCTGGAAACGCTCGACGGGCCACGGCGCTTTTCTCGGCCTGCTGTCGGGCACATTCGCCGCTGCGGTACATCACGGATTGACGCTGCCGAAGGGAGCCGTCGTCGGCATAAAAGGCGGGTGGTTCGGGCACCTGCACACGTATCCGAGCGAGATGGCTCAAAATTTTTGGACCGCGATCTTTGCATGGACCACGTGTTTTGTTGTTACGATAGTAATAAGCCTTTTGACAAAACCGCGTGAGCAGGAAGAGCTTCGCGGTCTGGTATATTCGCTGACCGAAAAGCCGAGCGAGGAACATCTCGCTTGGTACAAACGGCCGGTCACTCTTGCTGCGGTGGTGCTGTTTTTGACGCTGCTGCTCAATATTATTTTTTGGTAGAGAGGTGGAATTATGGGACTCGATATCCGAACTCCGATCGGGCTTATGTTTGCGATCGTCGGCGCGCTGCTCACCGTTGCAAGCTTCTTCTTGAACGGCGAGATCTACCACCGCTCTCTCGGTATAAACGTAAACTTTTGGTGGGGAATTGTAATGCTAGTTTTTGGCTTAACAATGTTTTTCTTTGGTAAACGTGACGGGTCAACTGTTAAACCGACCGCCGAAAGTTTAGAGGGGTTAAAGATCGAAGCCGAAGAACATCGAACCGGAGCCGAGGTGAACACGAAAAACGAGAACGAGTAAGCAAGAATGGAGATCAGGGCAAAAATCGACGAGGTCGGAACAGCATTTCGCGAGAAATACGAGCGGAATTGCGAGATCTATCGCGCCCCGGGCCGCGTCAATCTAATCGGCGAACATACCGATTACAACGACGGTTTCGTCATGCCGGCCGCTATCGATCGGTACACCTGGGTTGCGATCGCATCGCGCGAAGACCGTAAAATACAGCTCCAATCGACACATTTTCCTGACGCTGCCGAATTCGATCTCGACGCTCCCGACCCTCAACGTGAGGGAAAATGGAGCGATTATCCGCACGGCGTCGCCGTTATGCTGGAACGCGCCGGACACCGTTTATGCGGCGCAGATATTTTGATCCACGGCGAGGTTCCCATAGGCGCCGGACTTAGCTCGTCGGCCGCAATTGAAGTATCTACAGGACTTGCGTTAACCGATCAAGCGGGCATTTCCATCGACCGCGAAGAGCTTGCAAAGATCTGCCAGCGCGCTGAAAACGAATTCGTCGGAATGCGCAGCGGCCTTATGGACCAGTTTATATCGTGCTTTGGCGAAGCTGAACGAGCAATGATGCTCGACTGCCGTTCACTCGATTTTGAACTGCTGCCGATCCCGGAAAATACGGCCTTGATCGTCTGCAACACGATGGTAAAGCACGAGTTAGGGAAAAGCGAATACAACACACGCCGCGCCGAATGTGAAGAAGGCGTAAAGATCCTGGCGAGAAAAAGGCCGGAAATAAAAGCGCTGCGCGACGCGACAATCGAGGAACTTGAAAATGAGCGTACCCAAATGCCGGAAAATATTTTGAAACGCTGCCGACACGTAATTACTGAAAATACACGGGTTCTCGACGCGGCATCGACACTCGAAAATGATGATCTCAACCATTTTGGCGAGCTGATGTACGCCTCACACCGGAGCCTTCGTGACGATTTTGAAGTTAGTTGCGAGGAGCTCGATATCATGGTCGATCTGGCCAGTAAATTACCTGGTGTTTACGGTGCGCGAATGACCGGCGGCGGCTTTGGCGGCTGCACCGTGAATCTCGTCGAATTGGGCGGAGCAGATATTTTCCGAAGGGGTATCGCGACGGGTTACGAAAAGAAAACGGGCATTAAACCGGATATTTACAGGTTCACCCCGGCGCCCGGAGCGGAAAAGGTAACGAACGGATACACCACGACGAAGGCATAATGCTTGACCTGAAAAAACACACTCACAGACGGTATAACTTGCTGACTCGCGAGTGGATATTGGTTTCGCCGCATCGGACTGACCGGCCATGGCAGGGACAGGTTGAGAAAACCGACAGGATCGAATTGCCGCAGTATGATCCGACATGTTATCTATGCCCCGGCAACGAACGAGCCGGCGGCGTCCGAAACCCGAAATACGAAAGCACGTTCGTTTTCGATAATGATTTTCCTGCCATGCTGCCCGACACGCCGTCTGATGGATTTGCAAAAGATGGTCTACTTATGGCCGAGGGCGAGCCGGGAATTTGCCGTGTGGCCTGCTTTTCGCCGCGACATGATCTAACGATCGCCGATATGGAATTATCAGATATCCGCACGGTGATCGATGTTTGGACCGAACAGTATAACGACCTCGGTTCGATGACACTTATCGATCATGTGCAGATCTTCGAGAACCGCGGTGCGATGATGGGCGCGAGCAATCCGCACCCGCACTGCCAGATCTGGGCAAATTCGACCGTGCCGAACGAGGTGGTCAGGGAACTCGCGTCGTTTGACGAATATCTGCAAAAACACGAGGCATGCCTGCTATGCAATTATGTCGCGCTTGAGGCGGGCGAAAACGAGCGTGTCGTTGTGGAGAACATAGATTTTGCGGCAATTGTCCCGTTTTGGGCCGTTTGGCCGTTCGAGATTCTGATCGTCGCCAAAAGACATGTAACTGCTCTTGACGGATTAAGCGATAACGAAAAAAACAGCCTCGCAGATATTCTGAAAGCAGTTACGTCCAGATATGACAAGCTTTTCGATACGCCATTTCCCTACACGATGGGATTTCATCAGCGGCCGACCGACGGCAAAGAACATTTCGAATTTCATTTTCATGCGCATTTTTATCCGCCGCTCCTTCGTTCGGCTGCTGTCCGAAAGTTTATGGTTGGATACGAAATGCTGGCTTCACCGCAACGTGATATAACGGCCGAGCTTGCGGCCCAACGTCTGCGGGACATTGTTTAAAAGGAGAATGCATTGAACGAGGGAACGGCTCTACACGGAGCACACGCGGAACAGAAAATGGTAACGGTAACAGGCATGCAGGTGCTGGACATTCGCTTTCCGACATCGCGAACACTGGACGGCTCCGACGCGATGAACATTGACCCGGATTACTCGGCCGCATATCTGACCCTGCAAACCGATTCGACAGACGAAATACAGGGACACGGTCTTACTTTTACGATCGGGCGCGGTAATGAACTTTGCTGTGCCGCCGTCGAAATGCTCGCCTCAAACCTTGTCGGAAAAACGCTCGGATCAATTACGTCCGATTTGTCGGGTTTCTGGTATCAGATTATGGGCGACAGTCAAATACGCTGGCTCGGGCCGGAAAAGGGAATCGTCCATTTGGCGGCTGCGGCGGTTGTCAATGCCGTTTGGGACCTGTACGCAAAAACGGAAGAGAAGCCGTTGTGGAAACTGCTTTCCTGCATGACGCCGGAACAAATAGTTGCCGCCGTGCCGTTTCGTTATATCACCGACGCTTTGACGCCCGACGAAGCTCTTGAGATATTGCAAAGCCGTTTCAATTCGCGGGACCTTCGCGAGACCGAAATTGTCAAAGACGGATATCCGGCATACACAACATCGGCAGGCTGGCTCGGATACTCGGACGAAAAAATAAAGACGCTGGTTCGTGAAGCGCTTGCTGACGGCTGGACCCATTTCAAGATGAAGGTCGGGCGCGACTTGAATGACGATGTTCGGCGCGCCGAATTGATAAGAAACGAGATCGGTTGGGAACGAACCCTGATGATGGACGCAAACCAGGTTTGGGACGTGCCGGAGGCTATCAGATGGACGAAAGAACTTGCACGTTTCAGCCCCCTGTGGATCGAGGAACCGACCAGTCCGGATGACATTCTCGGCCACGCCGCCATCCGGAATGCCATCGCCCCCATCGGCGTAGCAACCGGCGAACATTGCCACAATCGCGTGATGTTTAAACAGTTGCTGCAAGCCGGATCAATAGATTTTTGCCAGATCGACAGCTGCCGTCTCGGAGGCGTCAATGAGGTGTTGGCAGTGCTTTTGATGGCCGCCAAATTCGGCGTACCAGTTTGCCCGCACGCCGGCGGCGTCGGCCTTTGCGAATATGTTCAGCATCTGTCGATCTTCGATTATATAGCCGTCGGCGCCTCGCTCGACCGACGCCGAATAGAATATGTCGATCATCTGCACGAGCATTTTATCGATCCGGTGGTAATACGAAACGGACATTACATGCCCCCAACAGCACCGGGTTACAGCATTGAGATAAAACCCGAATCCCTCAAATACTACGAATTTCCGAATGGAGGCGCGTGGACAGAATGAACAATGAATTACAGATCGCCTTGGTCAGCGGCCCGGCGTACGATTCGCTCTATGAATCGCTGCCGAAATTTACAGAATCGACCGGTATAAGAGTGAAAGTAGCGTTCAGCGGCGATCACCCGGCTCTCAATCATCATCTGGCCACTTTGCCGCGGGTTTCTTACGACCTTGTTTCGACGCATTCGAAATATGCTCCGTCGCAGCTTGATTTTCTGGAGCCACTCGATGAAATTGTCGATCCCGCGATCTTGAATGATTTTGTTCCGCTGCTTCTAACCCTTGCAACTGTTGACGGAAAACTATACGGTTTGCCGCGAAATATCGATGTGCGCTTGCTGCATTATCGCTCCGACCTGATCGAATCGCCGCCGGAAACGTGGGACGAACTGCTTGAGCAAGCACGAAAACTGCGTTCTGCCGATCTTTACGGTTTTGCTTTTCCTGGACGTGAGTCCGGGCTTTTTGGAACATTTTACGAGCTTGTCGAAATGGCCGGCGCCGAGTTTTTCCCGGCCGATCTTGTCCCCGACATCGAGAACAATGCCGGGCGCTGGGCGCTTACATTTCTTCGCGATCTTTATAAGGAGCATATTGTTCCACAGGAATTGACCGGCTGGCATTATGAGGAAGTGCACGAGTGCTTCAGGTCGGGACACGCGGCTATGGTCTGCGACTGGCCTGGATATTACAGTCTTTATCGTGATCCCCAAATATCAAAGGTTTACGACCGTCTGGGGCTTCGTCCGTATCCGAAGGGACCAAGCGGAAAATCGCTTTCGTATGGCGGCGGCCACACTTTTGCACTAACCAAAGTCGGAGCGGGAAAACCGGAGGTATTACAGTTATTGCTGTTCCTGACGAATTATGAACAGCAACTGTTGGAGGCGCGTAACGGATGCGTTCCGGTTCGACAATCGGTGATGCAGCAGATGCAGTCCGAGGCGGATGACGCCAACCGCGAGCGGCTTGCCATGCTTGAAACAGTCATCGCCGAGCATATCTTGATCCCGCCAAAATTTGCGCGGTATCCCGAGGTTGAGGAAATTTTGTGGCGTACGGTGCAGCGTGCTATCATCGGCGAACTTGCGATTGATGAAGCTCTTAGAAACATGCGCGAGCAGATCGGCCAGATCGTTCAGCTTGAGAAAAACGTTCAGATCCAGATCGCGAAAACAAACGGCGACGGCAGGAAAAGTATTTCGCCAAGCACGCTTTGAGTGGTTGATCCAATCAGTGCTGCGTAACCGAAATCTTGAAGACAAATTCTGAACTATTACCTATAAACTATCGACTATTTAAAGAGTTATCCTGAAAAGTGGTTAATAGTTGAAAGTGTATAGTTGATAGTTCTGCGTCGGTCTCACTATACGTATGACAATACCGAACTCTCAACACCCTCCGGAACGGTTGACCCGGCGTGAATTTTTAAAAGCCACAGCCGCCGCGATCTCGGCAGGAGCGTTGATCGATAGCTTGGCTAACGACGCGATCGCGACCACGGATGAATGGTCTCCTGTAATTGATGGATCAGTTTCTTCGAATCGACGCTTGCTTACAGGTTGGGACTATCGGCGAGGGAATCTGGGCGGTCCTTGGGAGATTTGGCGAAAGGCAACAGATGACACGATAACATGGCAGCCGGTTGAACTGCCGCACTGTTTCAATGCTTACGATGCAGTCGATCCGGACACGACTTACTATCAGGGACCCGGCTGGTATCGCACAAGGCTCATCGTTGAAAATCCGTTTTCGAACGGAAGAACGCTGCTGCATTTCGAAGGTGCGGGTCAAAAGACCGAAGTGTACGTCGAACAAAAAAAGGTCCGCTCTCACATCGGCGGCTATGACGAGTTCGTTGTCGATATCACGGGTGAAGCTGCCGAGGCGATCAAAAAGCAGGACAACAAAGGAACAGTGCCACTTGCCGTTTTGTGCGACAACTCGCGCGACCTTGAAATGATCCCGTCAAATCTCAGCGATTTTAATCTCTACGGAGGTTTATACCGATATGTAAATGTGGTCTATGCGCCGGCGGTGTCCATCGAACGCGTTCATATTGAGAGCGATGTTAAGCCCGACGGACAGGCGAGCGTAACCATTAAGGGAAGTCTCTACAATCCCGCAAGCATCGGAGAGGCGGTTAAGGTCAATGTTCAGATCTTGGATCCGCAGGGGAAAGTCCTGCATACGACAACCAAAAATCTGATGCCGTGGACGGGTCAACAATCTCTTGATTCGCTGACGATCGATAAGCCATCGCTTTGGTCACCGAAAACGCCGTCACTTTATGAATGCATAGTGACGCTTGATGGTTCGAGCGGAAAGCACGTAGTGACGGAACGATTCGGGCTGCGATTTTTCGAATTTACAAAACACGGCCCGTTCAAGCTGAACGGTGAGCGTCTGCTGCTGCGTGGGACTCACCGACACGAAGATCACGCAGGACTCGCAGCCGCGATGACCGAGGATCTGATCCGCAGGGAGATGACGCTGATAAAGGAGATGGGCGCGAATTTTATCAGGCTCGCGCACTATCAGCAGTCCCGGATCGTCCTTGATCTATGCGACGAACTTGGCATTCTGGTTTGGGAAGAAATCCCGTGGTGCCGCGGCGGTCTCGGCGGTGATAAATACAAGGAGCAAGCGCGTCGTATGCTGACGAATATGATCGACCAGCATCGCAATCACCCTGCGGTCATCATCTGGGGATTGGGTAACGAAAACGACTGGCCGGGTGATTTTGAAGAGTTTGACAAAGACAAGATCCGCGCGTTCATGAGCGAGCTGAATGATCTCGCCCACAAGCTAGACTTTTCGCGAAGAACTGCGATTCGCCGGTGCGATTTTTGCAAGGACATCGTCGATGTATATTCGCCGTCGATATGGGCGGGCTGGTATCGCGGCCGCTATACCGAATACAAGGCGTCATCCGAAGACGAGATGAAAAAGGTCGATCATTTTCTCCATGTGGAATACGGCGGCGACAGCCACGCGCGAAGGCACTCGGAGAATCCGGATTCGGTAATTTCCAGGATCGCAATGGGACAAGGCACGGACGAACGCGGCACGGATTACCTTTTGACCGGGGGCGTGACGCGAGCTTCGAGCGACGGCGATTGGTCCGAAACCTATATCTGCAATTTGTTTGACTGGCACCTGAAAGAACAGGAAACGATGGATTGGCTCACCGGCGCGGCGCAGTGGGTTTTTAAAGATTTTTCGACACCGCTCCGGCCCGGCAACCCCGTGCCGCGGGTCAATCAAAAAGGCGTCATCGAGCGCGACCATACGATCAAGGAAGGATATTACGTTTTTCAATCGTACTGGACAGAAAAGCCGATGGTGCATATCTACGGGCATTCGTGGCCGACGCGCTGGGGCGGAGCGAACGAGCAAAAAATGGTCAAGGTGTATTCGAATTGCCCAACTGTCGAACTGTTTGTGAACGGAAAATCACTTGGTGTTAGAAAGCGGAACAGTAAGGATTTTCCGGCGGCGGGACTGCGTTGGGCGGTGCAGTTTAAGGAAGGTGCAAACCAGATAAAAGCGGTCGGGCGCAAAGACAGCGGCGAAGTTACGGACGAGATCACGCAGGGGTATCAAACACAAAAATGGGACAAGCCCGCAAAGCTTGTGCTTGAAGAAATAAAAAAAGTCGGCGACGTGGTGACTGTCATGGCTCGTGCGCTGGACGCAAAAGGCGTCGCTTGCCTCGATTCGCGCGTTGTCGTGCGCTTTGGCATAACTGGTGACGGACGGCTCATTGATAACCTTGGCACCTCGACCGGCGCGCGCGTTGTTGAACTTTACAACGGCCGCGCGATGATCAGCGCGCAGCTTTCGGGCAATGCCATCATTAGCGTTTCTTCAAAAGGCCTTCCAACAGCCTTTCTCGAACTCGGAACCAAAATATAGACGATTTTTGATATGAAGCGGAGGCACTTTTTATTTCTGCCGTTTGTCGGCCTGTTTGCAAAAATGGGTCTGGGTAAAACCGCGCTCGGCAGAGCTATGAAACTTCAAGCCGGCAATGCCTTACGTCTTTGGTACCGACACCCCGCTGAGAATTGGAACGGGGCGTTGCCGATCGGTAACGGACGCCTTGCTGCGATGATCTTTGGCGGCATTGAGAACGAGAAAATACAGCTTAACGAGGACACGGTTTGGGCGGGCGAAAAACGCAACCGGGCAAATCCGGAAGGGCCGAAAAACCTCGCAGAGATTAGACAACTCCTTTTTGCCGGAAGACCGGATGCCGCCGAAGCTCTCGCCGAAAAAACCATCATTGCCGTACCAAAACGGATGCCGCCATACCAACCGCTCGGTGATCTGCTTCTGAATTTTCACGGTATTGAAAAACCTGTCGATTATCTGCTTGAGCTGGACATCGACTCGGCCGTTGCTCGTGTCTCGTTTGAATCGGGCGGCGTTAGATTTATACGAGAGTTTTTCGCATCCGCGGTCGATGATGTAATTGTTATCCGCTTGACCACCGATAAACCGAACCGCCTTTCGTTTAATGCCACATTTACGCGCGAAGCCGACAGTCAGACCCAACTCATTACCTCCAACCGCGTTATGATCGATGGAGAAGCGATCACACACGGTGACCGTCATCCAATGGAGCGAAAGGTCGGTGTGAGATTTGCCGGCGTGCTTGAAATAAGACCCGAAGGCGGCCAGATGCGCTCTGACGGCGACAAGCTGATCGTTGAAAATGCCAACGCCGCGACCATGCTCCTGGCAGCGGCCACAAACTTCCGGTACAAAGATCCGGCCGCAAAATGTTCTGAATATCTCGCCGCTGCCGCGAAAAAAACTTACGCAAAAATGCGGGAGCATCACGTTGCCGACTATCAGCGTTTATTCAGGCGAGTGAAATTTGACCTGAATGATTCGTCCGCGGACCTTCCAACCGATGCAAGATTAAAACGCGTACAAGACGGCGCAACTGACACCGGACTTGAGGTATTGTATTTTCAATTCGGACGCTATCTTCTGATATCGAGCAGCCGTCCCGGTTCGATGGCTGCGAATCTGCAAGGCAAGTGGAACGACCAGCTTCAGCCGGCGTGGGACAGCAAGTACACAATCAATATCAACACCGAAATGAATTATTGGCCGGCCGAGGTCTGTAATTTGTCAGAGCTGCATTCGCCGTTGTTCGACCTGATCGAAAATGCGCTGGTTGACGGGCGAAGACTCGCGAAAGATCTCTACAGGTCGCGCGGATTTGTAATTCATCACAACACCGATCTTTGGGGCGATGCCGTTCCGATCGACGGAGTGCACGCCGGGTTGTGGCCGATGGGCGGCGCGTGGCTGTGCCTGCATTTGTGGGATCATTATGACTTTACGCGTGACAAAACTTTTCTTGCCGGACGAGCATATCCTTTGATGAAGGAAGCTGCGGAGTTCTTTCTCGATTATCTGGTGGACGACGGAAATGGCCATCTGGTAACCGGGCCATCGATTTCACCGGAGAATCAATACCAGCTTCCCAATGGCGTAAAGGCAAAACTTTGTATGGGGCCGACGATGGATCTCGAAATCACGCACGCATTGTTTAGCCGCGTTATCGAAAGCAGCGAGATACTTGGAATTGATCGTGATTTTCGAGCCAAACTAACTGATGCCCGCGAGCGCCTCGCGCCATTGAAGATCGGCAAGTATGGTCAGTTACAGGAATGGCAAGAGGATTACGACGAGGTGGATCCCGGGCACCGTCACATATCGCATTTGTTTGCGCTTCATCCGGGTAATCGGATCACGCTTCGCGGAACTCCCGAGTTGGCGAAAGCCGCACGTATCTCGCTCGAGAGGCGTCTAGCCAACGGCAGCGGCCATACCGGTTGGAGCCGTGCGTGGATCATTAATTTCTGGTCGCGATTTGAAGAAGGCGAGAGGGCACACGAAAATATTCAAGCACTGCTTGCTAGATCTACATTGACAAATCTGTTTGATACGCATCCGCCCTTTCAGATTGACGGTAATTTTGGCGGCACAGCCGCAATCGCCGAAATGCTGCTGCAAAGTCACGCGGGCGAAATAAATATATTACCGGCGTTGCCAAAGTCCTGGCCCACCGGAACCATCTCGGGGCTGCGTGCACGTGGCGCTGTCGGTGTCGATATCAGCTGGCGTGACGGGCGCGCGACTTCCGTGGTTTTGCGTCCAAAGATCAACGGTGTGCACAAGATCCGAATCCCGAAGGGGCAACAGATCGCGGGCATATCGCTAAACAACAAAACCGTACCCTTTGAAAGCACCGGCGATGGAACTATAAAGTTGGCGATGACGGGTGGAAACGAGTATCGTTTGCGATTCAAGTAAACAAACATGTTGAGGAGAGCATTGATGCAGAAAACATTGATCACGATAATTCTGACAGTTTTATTGGCGTGTAACAGCGCTTGGCTACTCGCGCAAAACACAGCGGTTAAAAAAGACATTTACCACAATGGTTGGATCGATCTTAACAAAAACGGCAAAAAGGATATTTACGAAGACCAGAAAGCGGATATCAATAAACGCATCGACGATCTTTTGTCGCAAATGACGCTCGAGGAAAAAACGTGTCAGACCGCAACGTTGTATGGCTACCCGAAAGTTCTAAAGGACGAACTGCCGACGCCAGAATGGAAGACCAGTATTTGGAAGGATGGAATTGCAAACATCGACGAGCATCTTAATGGCTGGCCAAAAAATGACCACACGGACTACACGACCGATATCAAAAAACACGTTTGGGCAATGAACGAAGTGCAGCGGTTTTTTATTGAAGACACGCGTCTCGGCATTCCGGTCGATTTTACGAATGAAGGCCTTCGCGGCGTTGCTTACACAAAAGCAACGAGCTTTCCGTCTGAGATCGGAATGGCTAGCACATGGGACGCTGAATTAGTTGGCGAAGAGGGCCGTATTACCGCGGTCGAAGGCAGAGCTCTCGGCTATACCAATATCTACGCGCCGACGCTCGACGTTTCGCGAGATCAACGGTGGGGACGGATCGAAGACACCTACGGCGAGGAGCCTTACCTTGCGTCAAAGCTAGGCGTGGCGATGGTCAAGGGGATGCAGAAAGACTATACGGTCGCATCGACCGGCAAGCATTTCGCGATATATGGCAACAACAAAGGCGCCCGTGAGGGACAGGCGCGAACCGATCCGCAAACATCTCCGCGGGAGGTTGAAAATGTTTTCCTTCCGCCATTCAAGGCCGCCATTAAAGCGGGAATCTTGGGTGTGATGAGCTCGTATAACGACTACGACAGCATCCCGATCACCGGGAGCAAATATTGGCTGACCGACAGGCTGAGAAACGACTTCGGCTTTCGCGGATACGTCGTTTCCGACAGTGCGGCGGTTGAATATCTCTATAACAAACACGCCGTTGCAACGGATATGAAAGACGCGGTTCGCCAATCGATCAACGCCGGCTTGAACGTGAAAACGAATTTCACAAAACCGGACGATTTTATCCTGCCGTTACGCGAGCTTGTAAAAGAAGGTAAGGTGTCGATGAAAACTCTCGACGACCGGGTACGCGACGTTCTTCGCGTAAAGTTCCTCGTGGGAATCTTCGATCACCCATACGTTACTGATCCGGAAAATTCGGAAAGGATCGTAAATTCCGCAGGCCATCAGCAGGTCGCGCTTCGCGCCGCACGCGAGAGCATCGTCCTCCTGAAAAATGAAAAAAACGCATTACCGCTTAGTAAGAATATCAAGTCGATAGCAGTCATCGGGCCGAACGCCGATAACGAAGGATTAAACTCGTATCGTTACGGCCCATCGGGCATAAAAGGCATGACGGTGCTGCAGGGAATTAAGGACAAGCTGGGTCCTAACGTACAGGTTAACTATGCAAAGGGCAGCGAGATCGTCGATACACATTTTCCCGAAACCGAGATATTGCCCGAACCGCTGACCGATACAGAGAAGAACGAGATAGCAAAAGCCGTTGACGCCGCAAAAAATTCCGATATCACGGTTGTAGTTCTCGGCGATTCGTCAAAAACCGTTGGCGAAAGCGCATCACGGACGAGCCTCGATCTGCCGGGCCGTCAGCTTGATCTGGTCCAGGCTGTTTACGCAATCGGCAAACCTGTTATTGTGGTTTTGCTCAACGGACGGCCGATGAGCATCAACTGGGTGGACAAGTATGTACCGGGAATTTTGGAGGCGTGGTTTCCCGGAGCACAAGGCGGAACGGCCATTGCCGATGTTCTGTTTGGCGATTACAATCCGGGAGGAAAGCTCACGATGACCTTTCCAAAAACCGTCGGTCAGATTCCCTTCAATTTTCCGACCAAGCCGAACGCACAATGGGAAGGAGAAAAAACGCGCGTCAACGGCGCTCTTTATTATTTTGGCCACGGACTTAGCTACACGACATTCGAATACAGCAACCTGAAAACTATCCCATTGAAACAAAAGGCGAACGGCAATATCACGATAACGGTTAATGTCAAGAACACAGGTTCGCGTGAGGGGGACGAGGTCGTGCAGCTTTATACGCGCGATGCCGTAAGCAGCGTTACGACGTACGAAAAGAACCTCCGCGGTTTTGAGCGTGTACATCTAAAACCGGGCGAAAGCAAAACCGTTACATTTACGTTGACGCCGGACGATCTGGCCTTGGTAAACCGCGAAATGAAATGGGTCGTCGAGCCAGGCGTTTTTCGGGTAATGGTGGGCTCGTCGAGTGAGGACATTCGTCTCAAAGGAGAATTCGAGATCATCCAATAAATATCGATTGTTCGAAAATCAACTCGTCCATATGATCGGCCTTCTTACTTCGTTCAATCTCGAATATTCGGTTTTGGCTGCTTTCGCGACCCAAAACAAATTTCACATTCCGACAAGAATGCTCTTGACAGAAATCATTTTCGGGAATATTGTACAAACTGCGAACAAATCCATAGTCCGAAAATGCGAAAGATCAATTCCAAGGATTTTAAGGTTGCCACCCGCACGACGTCGCGCGACATCAACCGGCGGATCGCGCTCAATATAATTCGGGAAAACCAGCCGCTTTCGCGCGCCGACCTTGCACGCAAAATGAAAATAACACGCGGCGTTGCCGGCACGCTCGTACAGGAATTGATCGACCAGCGAATGATCGTCGAGGGCTCGACCGGAGACGCCCTGCGTGGTCGAAAGCCTACCTTTTTACACATCAGAACGCATGACCGGCTCGTGATCGCGGTCGATGTGCGTTTTTCAAAAACCTATCTGATGCTTTCGGATTTTGGAGGCCAACAGCTCGCGCTCGAGATGTTCGATACGGTTTTCGAAATACCAAAATTTATTGACGATCTTGTATCGAGAATCAAAAGGATGCTGATTTCACAGGGTGCCGGTGAAGCCTGTGAGGGCGTCGGAATCGTGGTTCCCGGTATGGTCGATCTTCGGACGGGTACGATTCTCAATGCTCCGACGCTTGGCTGGCGCAACATCGACATTCGCGACAAACTTGCTGAAAGGTTGAAAATGCCGGTTCAGATCGAGAATGCAGGACGCGCCTGCGCTCTCGGACACCTATGGCTTGAGAAAGCAAATTCAGCACCGCAAGATTTTGTTTACGTGAACGTTTCGGACGGCATCGGCATCGGCATAATCCGGAACGGTGAAGTGATTCGCGGGCACAATTTCATTGCAGGTGAGTTTGGCCATCTTCCGTTAAATCTCGAAGGGCCGCAATGCATGTGCGGATCGAGAGGGTGTTGGGAAGCTTATGTTTCCAATCTCGCCACCTTGGCTCGCTATTTTGGACGTAATTTGTCCAAAGATGGTACAAATGACGGCCGAACGCAAAACGAATCTTTTACTGTGCCCGACTTAATAGACCGGGCACGCGGAGGTGACAAGAAAGCGCTGGCTGCGATCAGTGAGACTGCACACTTTTTAGGCCTCGGCTTGGCGTCGGTAATAAATCTTATCAACCCGGACGTCATTTATCTTGCCGGCGAGATAATCATGGCGTGGGATTTGATAGAAAAGCACGTTCGCGAAGCGATCTCGCAACGTGCTTTGACCGATGCAGCGGCGCAAACGCGCTTGCGAATTTCGACGGCCGAGCAATACCCGCGTCTTCGCGGAGCGGCTGCGTTACTGGCGGCTCCGACTTTTGCCGCTCCGCGCGTTGCATAGATAGATATTTACCTTCGAGGTAAATCGATTTAATTGGTAACACCAATTCATTTGTGTTTCTAACGCAGCGGATCTTATCAGCTGTATTTTCATAGCTTTGGATTTTACTCCCTGTTTTCGGCGTGACTCGCTAGTTTTTTCAATTTAGCTATTTGAGGTGATTCTTATGCAAAAGATAAGTGGTATCTTCCGTTTGTCCCTATTCAGGTATGTTTGCGGTTTTTTAATATTGATCGCCTCGGGCGCGTCTATTCTCACGGCGCAGACGACCTTCGGTCGGATCTCGGGAACGGTCTCCGATTCGGCGGGAGCGGCCGTTCCTAATGCAACGGTAACCGTCAGCAACCCGGCAACAAGCTTTACAAGGACGGTGGCCACGGACAACTCCGGTTTTTATACCGTCACCAACGTGCCGGTCGGAACATACAGCGTGTCCGTAGAAATGCAAAACTTCAAAAAGGCCGTGCTTCCCGGAAACGTCATAAACGCCGACTCGCGTTTGACGGTCGACGTTGCGCTCGAAACGGGGCAGATCTCCGAGGTGGTAGAGGTGACGCAGACAAGCGGCGAAACCGTGAATACGACTTCCGGTGAAGTAGCTAAGGTCATCGACAGCCAACAGGTATCGAATCTTGCCCTAAACGGCCGTAATTACTATCAGCTGCTAAGCGTCATTCCCGGAGCGGTGATCACCACGGATGACCAGATCGATACCAACCTGGCGACTAACACGATCAACATAAATGGCAACCGCGGCGTTGCGAACAACTTGACGGTTGACGGCGGAAATAATAATAACGCCGGCAGTAATGCCAGCCAGATCAATAACGTCGGCGTCGACTTCATTCAGGAAGTGAAACTCGAGACCTCGAATTTCTCTGCTGAATATGGCCGCAATTCCGGGGCTCAGATCAATGTGATCACCAAGCGAGGAACGAATCAATATCATGGTTCCGTGTTCGAATTCTTCCGTAATGATGCCATGGACGCGCGTAGCTTTTTTGCTGCGGTCAAGCCGACGCTTCGGTACAACAACTACGGTTACAGCTTTAGCGGACCCATGCCTTTCCCGCATTTTGGCGACGGCGGAGGCCCTGCGTTCACTTCCGGCAAAAACAAATTTTTCTTTTTCTGGGGCGAAGAGTGGAAAACGATCCACCGCTTGGCGTCGGTGGTTCAACGGACTCTTCCAACGACTGGCGAACTAACCGGTGATTTTTCATTCCGGCTTAGAGGCTCCGATGGGATCGTCGGCACGGCTGACGACGGTGTGTTAAGAGATCCTTCGCTGTCCGGAACGTGTAAGGCGCAGTCAGTTGACTCGTCTGGGAATACAGTTCCGGCGGTTAGGACCGCGTGTTTTGGAGGCAATAATCCTGCTCTTTGGAACCGCATTCCGATCGCTAGAATTACAACCGACGGTTTAGCGATCGCGGACGTTTATCGTCAAATGACCGGCTTAGCTGCGAGTTTCAGCAATCTTCCGGCTGCTAACAATTCGACGTTCCAACCTGCGAATCCGAGTGATTTCCGCCAAGAGCTTCTTCGCCTTGATTATATATTCAGCTCTAAACATACAGTTTATGGCAGATACATTCACGACAGTAATCTTGTGGTCGATCCGTTCGGTACATTTATCACGTCGCCGCTTCCGACGATTCAAAGCCTGCGCATGCGCCCGGGTGACACCATACAGGTTGGGCATCTCTGGAGCATAAAACCAAACCTGATCAACGAGGGTAAGGTAAACTTTGCATGGACGAATCAGCGAATCCCTCCTGCCAACGATCTTTGGGAAAGGGACACGTACGGGTTTGCATTTACCCAGCTATTTTCAAACGGTGGGCCATACGAAAACGCTATCCCGGATACTACCTTCACAGGGGGAACAGCAACAGCCAATTTTAATGGAGCGGCTAGATCCTTGACAGCCTTGGCACACGACTCAACTGCCAGCGACACACTTACGTGGGTCAAAGGCAGCCACACCATGAAATTCGGCGGCATTTATAATTTCAGCAAGGTTTATCAAAACGGGCGTTCGACCTACGCCGGTCTCCTTGCCTTTAATACGAATCGGCCAAACAGTACCGGCCAGGCCTTCGCTGACGCTCTGCTCGGCAACTTCCGCACCTACAGCGAATTTTCGGCAGATCCGGCGGCACACTTCCGCTTTCAGCAATATGACGCCTTTGCAACTGACAGCTGGAAGATCACCCAAAGGCTGAGTCTTGAAATAGGAGCCCGTTTTCAGTATGGAACACCCTTCTACACACGAGAGAATAATATTACAAACTTTGATCCGGCGTTATATGATCCGACAAAAGCCGTCACGGTCTCAGCAAGCGGAGGCGTCACGGTTACTCCCGGTTCGAACAGACTTAACGGCCTGATCCGCGCCGGGAACGGTGTTCCGGAGAGCGAACGCGTTAACGTTCCAACCTGGAATGATCCGGATGTATTGGCAGTTCCAACCGGAGCGCCGCGTGGGCTTTACAAAGCACATCCGTATATTATGCCTCGCGTGGGGTTTGCTTATTCGCCCTTTGATGACGGTAAAACGTCGATCCGTGGTGGATTCGGAATGTACTATGACCGTATAGAAGGAAATATTATCTTTCCGGTTATCAGCAATCCGCCCTTCGTCAATAGTCAGAGTTTCGAGAATGGCAACCTTTCTAACATTAAGGGGGGCAGTCAGTCTGCACTTACGCAATTCGGAACAATTGCGGCAATCGATCCGGATCTGAAGACGCCTTATACAATGAATTTCAGTTTAGGCGTTCAGCGAGAACTGCCTTGGGGCCTGTTCGCCGAAGCAAATTTTGTCGGTAATCTCGGGCGGAATCTAACTCGAAATCCCGATATAAATCAGATTCCCTTCGGCGCCGGTTCCGATAATTCACAGAGAAAATACAAGGGATTCGGGCAGATTAACCAGCGTAAGAGCGATTCGAATTCGTATTATTACGCCGGCCAATTTTATATTGCAAAACGTAAAGGGGACTTCCTTATGACAGGGTCCTACACGTGGGGGAAAGTGTTAACTGACGCCAGCAATTTCAATGACAATCCGGAAGACAACACCAACAGGAAATATAATTACGGCCCGGCAACGTTTGATAGACGCCACGTGTTTGTCGCGACTTACACCTACGCTCCCGGCTGGTTTAGAAAAGGAAACGGATTTGTAAGAGCTCTGCTGGATGGCTATGAGCTGAGCGGGATCACACGATATCAATCCGGCAAGCCATTCACAATAACGACCAATACCCTTCCGTCAGGTACGCGGCGGGCTGACCTATTGCTTGACGTTCCCCTTTATCTGCGGGACGACCGTCAATGGCTGAATCCCGCAGCCTTTGCGCAAGCTCCAAATGGACGTAGGGGCACAAGCGGATCCAATAATGTTTGGGGGCCGAGTTTTATGGTTTGGGATTTCTCCGCTCGGAAGAAGTTCAACTTGAACGAGCACATGAATCTAAGGTTGCAGATCGATCTCTTTAACGCGTTCAACAAAGCGAATTTTAGTAATATGGGCACGAACGTTTCAAATTTCCAAACAGGCACTGTAATTGGAAGGATCGACAATTCGTTCGGCGTTCTAAATTCCGCGGGACCGGGCCGAAGTATTCAACTCGGGGCCAAATTTACGTTCTGAGTTAGGAGAGCAAGCATCGTACCTAGTACTTTCAAATGAAGATGAATACAAGAGTTTGCAGCATAATAGCTTTGATCCTGATCGTTGTTTCTGGTATCGAAGCTCAGGAAAACACACCGTTCAAGAAAAAGGCGATCGAGGCACGGATGTCCAAGGTCGCTGAGTGGCAGTTCGCGCATCCGAATCACGAATTGTTTCAGTGGACCAACGCGGCATTTTACGCGGGCATTTTCGCGGCGTATGAAGCGACCAGGTCGCCCGACTTGATGAAGGCGTTAATGGACATGGGAGAAAAGAACCAATGGAAAACGGGACCGCGGTTCGACCACGCGGACGACATTGCGATTGGGCAAACCTACATTGATCTGTATAGGATAAAAAAAGATCGCAGGATGATCCAGCCTCTGATCGATACGGTCAATCGATTAAAAACTGAACCGGGCGAGCAGGTAAAAAAGAACGGAATTACCTGGTGGTGGTGCGATGCGCTTTTTATGGGCCCGCCAACACTTGTGAAGCTTGCCCGAACTACCGGTGACAAAACGTATCTTGAGTTGAACGACAAGCTTTTTCGTGAGACTTACGACCGCCTCTACGACCCCAGTGAGCATCTTTATTTTCGCGATGCGGCGTATCTGATCAACGAAAAAGGCGAGGGCCGACGCGAAGCTAACGGAAAAAAGATATTTTGGGGCCGCGGCAATGGCTGGGTCGCGGCCGGCCTGGCTCGCGTCTTAAAGGAGTTGCCGGAAGATCACCCGACCCGTGGTTTTTACTTGCAGCAGTATAAAGAGATCGTGGCCCGCATCGTCGAACTTCAGCAGCCTGACGGTCTTTGGCGAGCCAGCCTGCTCGACCCCGAAGCCTATCCCGGCGGAGAGAGCAGCGGTTCCGGTTTTTATATTTATGCGATAGCATGGGGTATTAATAACAAGATACTTGACCGCGGGGAATATCTTCCGGCGGTCAAAAAGGCTTGGACGGGACTGAATGCGCTCGTCCATCCCGATGGCAAGATCGGCTGGACCCAGCCCATCGGCGCGGACCCGCGGCGAAACTTCAATGCGGACAGTTGGGAAGTTTATGGAGCCGGTGCATATCTTTTGGCTGCGTCAGAGGTAATTAAATTGAAATTATGAGCTGCTCGGATTCGAGCCACCGGCTGTTCCGCGTAGGCAAGGCAGAATAAGGAGTAAACATGACAACGCAAACACAAGAAGCAAAAGACAAATACGTTTTTCGCGGCACAAATTCGCAGAATGGTCGAAATATTTCGATAACGCCGCAAAATAGCTCGATGAAGCATCTTTCGTACGGACGGACGATTCTCGATGCAGAAACGCCGTCGGTTGAGTTCAATTCAGGAAATACTGAGATCGGAATGATCTGTCTTTCAGGTTCATGTTCGATAACGGTCGATGGCGAAACCAACGAAATTAACCAATACGATTCGATCTACATTCCGCGTGATTCTGACGTAAAGATCACAACAAGCAACGCGGTCGATCTAGCCGAATGTTCGT
>DATJGV010000203.1:0-4430 GCA_035494575.1 Pyrinomonadaceae bacterium
TTACCGGCTGACGAGATAGAAAGCTTCGCGAAATCCGCGGACCGATTTTCAATAAAAAAGATCAACAGGATCGTCGCCGGAGGCAAAACCCGCGCCGAATCGGTCCGAAACGGTTTGGATGCCGTCAGCGACCTAACACAGATAGTCGCTGTACATGACGGCGCCCGCCCGCTCGTGGGGGTTATCGAAATTTCCCGTACCATCGATGCTGCTGCTTTATCCGGTGCCGCGTGTCTTGTCGCTCCGGTGACCGACACGATCAAAGAGGTCGCTGATGAGAAGATCGTCGGGACGGTTGATCGTTCCCGGCTTCGCCGTGCGTTGACGCCGCAGGCCTTTCGCACCGATATTCTAAAAAAGGCGTTTGAGGACGCAGACCTGTCAGAATCGATCACCGACGAATGCTATCTTGTCGAAAAACTGGGTGTTCAAATTGCGTGCGTCGAGGGCAGCCCGCTAAACATAAAGGTTACTCATCCACAAGACCTGACATTGGCAGAATTATTTCTAACAACCGCCTGACAGCTGACAGCCGATTTTTTATTTCGATCCCTGAAAATCAACCGGACGCCAGCCTGTTGTACAATTACGAGCAATGAATCGAATAGGATTTGGTAGCGATATTCACAGGCTTGTAGCGGACCGCCCGCTCATTTTGGGTGGCATCAAGATCGAATCGGATCTTGGAGCCGAAGGGCACTCGGACGCCGATGCATTGACGCACGCGATAACGGACGCGATCTTTGGCGCTTTGGCTCTCGGCGATATCGGCACACACTTCCCGAACACTGAGGAACGATGGCTTAACGCCGAAAGCTTCGTTTTCCTGAGATATGCCGTCGGACTGATGAAGGAATACGGCTATGAGATCGCAAACATCGATTCCGTGGTGCATCTCGAATCGCCGAAACTTCGCCCATATATCGACAAGATGCGTGCAAGCCTCGCTAACGCTCTTGAGATCGGGCCGAATCAGATAAGCATTAAGGCCAAAACCGGCGAAGGCGTCGATGCGGTCGGAGAACAACGAGCTGTAAAAGCCGAAGCGATCGTTCTGTTACAAAAAGCGGTTTGAGCCGAGATGACATGAAACAGCGCGAAAAACTTTTCGTCTTTCTTCGTCGCTTGTTCGGGCTAATTCTGTTTTTCAATAGACTTAGACAATATCGGTATGCGAAACTTGGACGGCCTATTTATTTATGCGTCCCCAGGAGATCATTGCAAAAAAACGAGACGGCGGCACGCTGACCGCTGACGAGATCAATTTATTCATCGACGGCGTATGCGACAGCTCGTGGGCCGATTATCAGATCACGGCGCTGATAATGGCGATGTTCATCCGCGGCCTCGACATTGGCGAGCAGGACGCGATCACGAAAGCGATGCTGTACTCGGGAGAAGTTCTCGATCTCTCAGATGTTGATCGCCCGGTCGCCGACAAACATTCAACCGGCGGCGTCGGTGACAAAACCTCGCTGATAATTGCACCGCTCGCGGCGGCCTGCGGGCTTGCTGTCCCGATGATCTCTGGCCGCGGACTCGGCCATACAGGCGGCACGCTCGACAAGCTCGAATCGATTCAGGGTTTTAACGTCAATCTCACGACCGATCAGTTCAAAACCGTCGTTAAAAAATGCGGCTACGCGATGGCAGGGCAGACCGCCGAGATCGCCCCGGCCGATAAAAAGATATACGCTCTTCGCGACGCCACCGCGACGGTTCCGTACATTCCGCTGATCGTTGCATCGATAATGTCAAAAAAACTGGCCGAAGACCTTAACGCGCTTGTGCTGGACGTGAAAACGGGTGCCGGCGCGTTTATGGCAAAATTAGAGGATTCGCACGCTCTTGCCGAGGCGCTCGTGCAGACAGGGAAGAGCTTTGGCGTAAAAACACAAGCAGTTATCTCGGACATGTCGCAGCCGCTCGGGATGTATGTCGGCAACGCGCTTGAGGTTTACGAATGTCTGAAGATCCTACGCGGCGAAGCCGAACCGGCGATGCAGGCTACGCTCGATCTTTCTGTCGAATTGACCGCTCGTCTTTTGGCGATGACCGGCCTTGCGGACGATATGGAATCCGCGAAAGCGAAATGTGCCGATGCTCTCGCGTCAGGCGCGGCGCTCGAAAAATTCAGGGACAATATTGAGTTACAGACGGGTGATCCGCATGTCTGTGACGATCCGGATCTGCTGCTTGCAAAGGACGTTGTCAAAGTCGAGATCGAAGCTGAAAACGCGGGCGTTATAAGCAGTTTCGACGCCCTTGCGGTCGGCGGGGCGATCTGCGATCTCGGCGGCGGCCGTGTCATGGCCCACGACGGCATTGATCACGCAGTTGGTTTTGAATGCAGTGCGTTTATCGGGGACGAGGTCGCAAAAGGACAAGCGCTCGGAACGTTGTACTGCCGGGACAGAGCATCGGCAAAACCTGTAATTGAAAGGATACGAGGCTCATATTTGATGTCCGGGTCAGGAACGGAGAAAATTAAGCTTGTTGTCGACGTTGTTTCCTGACATTGCATTTTTGTTCGCATGATAACGATCTCCGAAGCGTTGGAAATGATCAGCCGCGAAACGCGGCCGCTGCCGGCTGAAGCTGTAAACATTAGCGAGGCTGTCGGGCGTGTGCTTGCCGAAGATATCGTCGCCGACATGGATATGCCGCCGTTCAACCGTGCGCAGATGGATGGGTATGCGGTGCGGGCAGCCGATGTCGAAGACGCACCGGTTTCGCTTAAGGTCGTCGGAGAATCGGCCGCCGGACGCGGCTGGCATAACGAAATGAACGTCGGCGAGGCGGTAAGGATAATGACGGGAGCGCCCATTCCCGCTGGGGCCGATGCAGTACAAAAAGTTGAGTTGACGAGCGAAGACAACGGCGTGGTTACGATCGGGAAATCCGTCGACGTCGGACAGTCGATAGTCGAAAGGGGCGAAGAGATCGGAAAAGGCGGGACGATCTTTTCGGCGGGAACGATCGTTACGGAAAACATGATCGCGAGCCTGGCGGCTTTTGGCTACGCGAAGGTTTTGGTTTCGAAGCGTCCACTCGTTACGATCCTGCCGACGGGCACCGAGATCGTCGAGATCGACGAAAAACCCGGAGCCGACCAGATCAGAAATTCGAACGCCGTAATGCTAAAGGCTTTCGCCGACAGATATGGTGCCGCATCGACGCTGCCCATAGCGCGCGACGACATTAACGATCTTGAGGGCAAGATAAAAACTGCGGTAGAGAACAGCGATATCCTGGTTATCACAGGCGGCGTTTCGGTCGGGAAATACGACCTGACAAAAACGGCGCTGCGAGGCTTGGGCTCCGAAATATTTTTTGAACGCTTGCAGTTAAAGCCCGGAAAACCGACCGTGTTTGCGCGGTTAGGAAACGCTCTTGTTTTCGGCCTGCCCGGGAACCCGGTTTCGACCGCAGTAACGTTTTATTTGTTTGTCCAAAAGGCGATGCTGTTGATGCAGCATGCAGAGCAGAGCGGGCTCAGGCCCGGATATGCGGTCTTAACAAGATCGGGCAAAGGGGCAAAAGACCGCGATTCTTATTTGCCGGCGACACTTAAAACAGGAAACGGCGGACGCCTGTTTGCCGAGCCGCTAAAATGGGGCGGATCGTCGGACTTTGTCGGTTTCGCAAGAGCAGAAGCATTGATAATCGTCCCGGCGGGAAAAGCATTTGACGAAGGCGATGTTGTGGAGATCGTGTTTTTGTAAAGATTTGCCCGCCAATAACGCGAATGAACACGAATAAAGCAAAGACCGGCTTAACATTTTCTTTATTCGCCCGATTCGCGTTATTCGCGGGCAAAATTTCATGCTTTTCGTATTTTCGCGTATTTCGCGGGCAAATAAATTGTTATGAGCGAACTTTCGCATTTTGACGATTCCGGAAAAATAAGAATGGTCGATGTTTCGGAAAAGGCATCGACCGTCCGGCGTGCCGTCGCATCCGGAAAAGTCCTGTTGGCCGAAGAAACCTTACAGGCCCTGCGTTCCGGAGAAAATCCAAAAGGCGACCCGCTCGAGATAGCCCGCATAGCCGGGATCATGGCCGCGAAGAAGACATCCGAGCTGATCCCGCTTTGCCACCAGTTAAATCTTTCCAAGGTGAACGTCACGGCCGAGATCAGGGACGACGGTATTTACCTGACCGCCGAGGTCGTCACAAACTCGCAGACCGGTGTCGAGATGGAAGCTCTGACGGCGGTTTCTGTGGCCGCTCTAACGATCTATGATATGTGCAAGGCTGTCCAGAAGGACATTCAGATCACGCAAATAAAATTGCGATCCAAAACCGGCGGAAAAGAGGATTATTCAGCCCCCGAATAGTCTAAGTTTCACCGCGACGCGTGTTGAATAGATAAAAATATGTACTATCCCTGCAATAGGTGCTAGAATACGAGTTGGGTGCACAGCCCT
>DATJGV010000204.1:0-8453 GCA_035494575.1 Pyrinomonadaceae bacterium
CAATAGCTTCCCTGTCCCATTAGGGTATGGGACAAGCTTGGGACAAACGCGGGACAATCCGCATCGCTCTCTTTGCTAAATACAGATAGATAAAGATTTAGCACAAAGGCGTGTCCCACGGCATCAAGCAGAAACAACATCAGCTTGGGACGCCTTGAACCACTCGACAAATTTCGGAATTCCCTGTTCGATCTTTGTCGTCGGGTTATAGCCTAATAGCTGTTTCGCTTTCGAAATATCTGCGTATGTTACTGGCACGTCCCCCGGCTGAGCGGGCTGGCGGTCGATAATTGCCTTTTTGCCGAGACTACCCTCGATCAGTTCGATCAGCCGCGTTAGTTCCGTCGTTTCCGATTCACCTAGGTTAAAAACCTCGTGCATTGATCGATCGTAATCGATCGCGGCGCGAACACCCTGGATGATGTCATCTATATAGGTGTAATCCCGCCGGGCCGAACCGTCGCCGAAAACCGGGATCGGACGGCCTTCCCAGATCAGTTTCGAGAATTTGTGGATCGCGAGATCGGGCCGCTGCCGCGCTCCGTAAACCGTAAAAAACCGAAGGCAAATCGTGCGAATATCGTAAAGATGCGTGTACGTGTGACAGAGCAATTCGCCTGCGGCTTTCGTTGCGGCGTAGGGCGATATCGGCTGGCGAATCGGATCTTCCTCAGAGAACGGTACCTTCGCATTGATGCCGTAAACGCTCGAAGACGAACCGAATACGAATTGCCTGACGCCGAATTCGCGAGCCAGTTCGAGCAGATTCAGCGTTCCGTTTATGTTCGTCTCGGCATATAGCTTCGGCTCCAACAGCGACGGCCGCACGCCGGCACGCCCCGCTAGATGTGCTATGCAATCGAACTCATTCTCGACAAAAATTTTCCTAAGCCCGTCAGCATCGCGGATATCGGTTTCAAACAATTTGAAATCCGGATCCGCCGCAAACCCTGATATGTTCTGCCTTTTGATCTCGGGCGAATAAAAGTCATTGAAATCGTCAACGACGACGATATTCCAAACGCCTTCGGCCAAAAGCCGTTCGACCAGATGTGACCCAATAAAGCCGGCCCCGCCGGTTACTAAAATGTTCTTTTTCATTCAAATAAAACGATATTTTCCCAAAGTATTCAATCGACACTATAATACAAGAACATCCTGTCTAAAAGCCGTTGTCCCAGCACTCCATCTATGCTAATATTGGTCGGAATTTTTCCTGAGTGGCCTGTCTGCACTCCCTATCCCAAAAAATGGAGACAATTGAGAATTATGCGATCCCTCAACTTCTACAAACTGGTTACCCTACTTGCCTGCATCGTATCGACTGCTTCCTTGGTATCGGCCCAAAAAAAAATGGACCGGATCGAAAAAGAGCGCGCCCTGATGATGCTTAAAAACGTACACAATGCGATTGAAAAAAATTATTACGACGCGAAATTCGGAGGTATTGATCTGGACGCCAGATTCAAACTTGCCGAAGAAAAGCTAAAGGCTTCAGACACGTTGGGGCAGGCCTTTTCCGTGATCGCCCAAGCGGTCATCGACTTAAACGATTCTCATACCTGGTTTTCGCCGCCTTTTCGAAATGCCATCGTCGATTATGGTTGGAATATGAAAATGTTTGGTGAAAAATGCTTTATTACAAAAGTTAAGCAAAAAAGTGATGCGGAAAGCAAAGGGCTTAAGGTCGGCGACGAGGTGCTCTCTGTAAATGGATTTCGGCCCGCACGCAGCGAGATGTGGAAAGTAATCTATTATTACCAGCAGCTGAATCCGCAAGCAAAAATGGCGCTGACAGTAAAGTCCCCGAAAGGCGAGCCTCACAATCTGGAACTCTTATCAAAGGTGACGCCTCTTCAGAAAAAGATCGATCTTACCAACTCGTTCGACATTAATGATGCAATACGTGAGGGAGACAAAGTTGGCGAGTTAGATCGACACATCTTCAAACCAATAGGCGGCGTAGTTATATGGAAAATGCCCAACTTTGCATTCGACCCAAGTGAAGTCGACGGGATGATAGGTTCCAATATAAAAGATAAACAGGGACTGATCGTAGACTTACGAAACAATCCCGGCGGCTATGTAGTTACCCTCGAACGTGTTGTTGGATTTCTCTTCGACCATGACGTCAAGATCGCGGACCTGGTTGGCCGTAAGCCGATGGATCCGCAAGAGGCAAAATCTCAGGGTAAAGATAGCTTTAAGGGTAAGTTAGTTGTTCTGATCGACAGTAACTCTGGCTCCGCAGCCGAAATCTTTGCGCGACTTATGCAACTTGAAAAAAGGGGTACGGTGATAGGTGACATTTCGGCGGGAGCCGTTATGCAGTCCAGATATTTCTCGATGGACGTTGGCAACGACACCCTGATTCAATTCGGCGCATCTATCACAAATGCAGACGTTATTATGTCGGATGGGAAAAGTATTGAAAAAGTCGGCGTTACGCCGGACGAGATCGTAATTCCGAATGGCGATGACTTGGAGGCTCAACGCGATCCGGCGCTCGCTCGCGCCCTTGAAGTCCTTGGAGTAAAGATGACGCCGAAGGATGCAGGAAGTTTATATCCACCGGAAAAGGACGTCGAGAAAACGACAAATCTAATTATTAGGTTACGAGAGTTCTGACCCATCGCCTTTGATTAGGCGTATTTTGTAAGAAATAGTCCGGCATATTATTTTTTTCACCGGAAACACGGCGTTGAGATCCTCATTGCTGTGTTTTCGGTGTTGTAAAAAGAACATTTTTTCTTGTAACCTTCTGTCGTCTTACTTATACTTTAGGTTGGCGCAGATTTATTGCCAGAGGAGATTCGGATTGCAACCCAAAATTTATCGCGGCAAGATGACGGCAGAGGGCTTTCGTTTCGCGATCGTCGTAAGCCGTTGGAACGATTTTTTAACGTCGAAGCTTGTTGACGGAGCGCTTGACGCGCTTGAAAGCCACGGCGTTGACGAAGGCTCCGTCGAAATATTCAAGGTGCCCGGTTCGTTCGAACTGCCGCTCACTTGCAAAAAAGCCGCCGAGAGCGGACGATTTGATGCAGTCATTGCAATAGGCGTCGTGATTCGGGGCGAGACGCCGCATTTCGATTATGTTGCCGGCGAGGCGGCAAGCGGAATTTCGCGTGCGTCGATGGAAACGGGCGTGCCCGTTTTGTTCAGCGTCATAACCGCGAACACGCTCGAACAGGCAATCAACCGTGCTGGTGTGAAAGCCGGCAACAAAGGATACGAGGCTGCCGTGTCCGCGATCGAGATCGTCAATTTGTACAAAGAAATCGGCAGCCCGAAAGAGGAATCTCAGGCAAAGCCGCAGATCGAGGAAGTGCAAATACCTCCCCGGCGCAAAGAAAAGGTTTTTCCGCATGTCGTTTGAAAAGGCAGTTAAGAATTCCGGTACCAGGCACAAAGCGAGAGAATCCGCGTTGCAGATGCTTTTCGCTGCCGACCTTGTTAAGACCGATGCTGCTTTCCTTACCTCCAGCTATTGGAACGAACTTGGCGAAGCGACAACAGATGAGAAAACGCGCGAATTTGCAAATGGACTTGTTCGCGGAACCCTCGAAAAGATAAACCAGATAGATGACCGCATTCGCACCCGTGCCGAGCACTGGCGGATCGAGCGAATGGCGATAGTTGACCGCAACGTCCTTCGACTGGCGGTTTACGAATTCCTGTTTGAAGACACGCCCGATACGGTCGTTATAAACGAAGCCCTTGAGATCGCCCGTCGGTTCTCGACATTTGAGGCGACGCAGTTCATTAACGGCATTCTCGACGCGATCAAACACGACCTTGAAAACGACTCTCCTGAAACAAATAAAAACCAAAAATCCCAGGCTTCTTCGATATAACGGATCAAGTTAAAATGGCCAGGAGCAACAATATGGCGGCCTTTCCGATCAGTCGCCGTTTTATATCCATCTTGCTCTTGCTTGCCGCAACTGCCGCATATGTCGTCGCACAAGATCTTCCGTCAAAAATTCGCGGTTACAAATTGCATAAGAAGTCGATATCGGTTACTAAGGCCAACGGTTCCGCCGGGAATCTTAAGATCGGTGCTCCGTCACTATCCGATGTCTCGTTTACCGGCGTAAAATTTGCGGTTGCGATCACAATCGACGAGGTTCCTGCAACGGGCCGGGTAGATTTTCTAACCTTTGACGATTTTAAGATCAACGGCGTTCCTGTAACGATCGACGAATACGCCGAATCGTTCCAATTCAAAAAAGGTCAGGGTATCACACTGCCCAAACCGCTCAGCGTCAATGTCGGCACTGTTGGGCTCCTCGAGGCAGCACAAAAGGGAGTCGACGAATTCCGGGACCAATGGTCCGTCACGGGCCGCGTATTCGTCTTTGGAAGATTTCGAAAATATGGAATGGAGTTTCGCCGCGTCGTTCCGGTCGATATCGATCTAAAGATCAAGAATCCGCTCGCATCCGGCTAAGACAGTGACGTTTTAAACTTGTGTAGCCAATTCGGAGCTTATTCCTCTTTGCGTTCTTGGCTGCTTTGCGGGAAATAATCTCCAGCAGAGGAGCAAAACGGTGAAGAATGCAATGACATACCACGGCAAAGATCTCATCTTCACCTTAAGACGCCTTACTTATCTTTTTCACGTTTTTGCGTTAAAATTGTAGTTTGCACTTAATGCAAACATTTGAGGTTATAAAACAGACGTGAGCGACAAAATTACAAATTTATCCGAGTATATTTCTGAGAATTTCGGTGCCAATGCCAGCTATGTCGAAGGGTTGCTGGCCCGCTACAATGCCGATCCGAATTCGGTTGACGAATCCTGGCGGTCATTTTTCGGCGACCTGCTTCGAGGCGAGGTTCCGGCCGATCTTGGCGGTAACGGACAGGCGTCCACAGCCACTACGCCGCAACCTGTAAGAACGCCGGAGCCGGTCGTTGCCAAACCCACACCAGTGACGCTGAGTGCCGATACTGAACCAAAGCCGCTTATCGGCGCCGCCAAAAAGATCGTCGAGAACATGGAGCAAAGCCTCGGCGTACCGACGGCGACAAGCTTTCGCAACATTCCGGTCAAGCTGCTTGAAGAAAATCGGCGCACCATCAACGAACAGCTTAAGGCGCGCGGACGCGGCAAGGTTTCCTTTACGCATATCATCGCCTGGGCGATCGTCAAAGCGGTTAAAGCTTATCCGCAGATGAATTTCGGATACGGTTTTGTTAACGGTACGCCGTCGCGCCTCGAACACGAGCACGTAAATTTGGGCATCGCTATCGATATCGAGAAAAAAGACGGCTCACGAAACCTGCTTGTGCCGAACATAAAGGGTTCGGATAGTATGAATTTTGCCGAGTTTTTCGCCGCCTATAATGACCAGGTCAAGAAGGCCCGCGAAGGCAAACTTGCGATCGAAGATTTTCAGGGAACGACCATATCGCTGACAAATCCCGGCACCATCGGTACCGTCGCTTCGAACCCGCGTTTGATGGCGGGGCAAAGCGCGATCATTGCAACCGGAGCCATCGAGTATCCTGCCGAATACCAGGCGATGACGTCCGGCGCACTTTCGCAGCTCGGTATCAGCAAAACGGTAACAATTACGAGCACCTACGATCACCGCGTGATACAGGGGGCTGAAAGCGGATTGTTCCTCGCGAAAATTCACGAATTCATTATTGGCCAGCACGACTTTTACGATGAAATATTCCGGGATCTTGAGATCAGCTACCCACCGCTTCATTGGGCCGAGGACTATAACCCGGCACTGCTTGGCGGCGACCGTTTTGCCGAACAAACCGAAAAACAAGCAAACGTCCTGCAGTTGATAAATGCGTACCGCATTCGCGGCCACCTTCTTGCCGATATTGATCCGCTGAATATGACCTCGCACCGCGCGTCTGAGCTTGATCTCGCGGCGTTTGGCTTGACCGTGTGGGATCTCGACCGCGAATTCATCACGGGCGGACTCCACGGCGAAAAAACTGCGACGCTGCGACGGATTCTTGAAATCCTTCAAAAGGCTTATTGCGGAAAGGTCGGCATCGAATACCGGCATATACAAGACAAGGAAGAAAAGGATTGGATACGCAACCGGGTCCGCGAACAGTTCGTCGACACCGTTGCGCTTTCGGCCGAGCTTAAAAAAGAACTTTTGCAAAAACTGATCGAGGCCGAACAATTCGAACAGTTCCTGCATAAAAAATATCTTGGGCAGAAACGCTTCTCGCTCGAGGGATGCGAAACGGTCATCCCGATGCTCGACCAGCTTGTCGAGGGGGCCTCGGCACGCGGCGTTGACGAAATTTATATGGGTATGGCCCACCGCGGCCGCCTTAACGTTCTGACAAACATCATAGGCGACGCCGAAAAAGGCGACATGGCCGAGCGTATCTTCACGGTTTTCGAGGGAACATCGCATCCCAGCTTTCCGGCTGATGAGGGCGACGTAAAATATCACCAGGGAGCGATCGGCAACCGAAAAACAAAGGCCGGCCGTGATATACGTATTCAGCTTTCCAGCAACCCCAGCCACCTCGAATTCGTCGATCCGGTCGTTGAGGGAATGGCCCGGGGCAAGCAGGACGATCTCAGGAACGGCGAGCAAAAGACCCGTGAAGAGGTTTACAAACAGATAATGCCTGTGCTGCTGCACGGTGACGCCGCATTTGCCGGACAAGGCATCGTGATGGAAACGCTGCAGCTTGCGGGCCTGCCCGGCTACCGCACCGGCGGAACGATCCACATCGTCATCAACAATCAGATCGGCTTTACGACATCGGCCGAGATGGGCCGCAGTTCGATCTATTCGACCGACGCGGCGCAGATCACGCAAACGCCCATTTTTCATATTAACGGCGACGACCCGGAGGCCGCCTACCGCGTTATCCAGATCGCGCTAGATTACCGGACGCGTTTTCAAAAAGACGTTGTGCTCGATCTGGTCGGTTTCCGCCGGCTCGGACACAACGAAGGCGACGAACCAAGCTACACACAGCCGTTGATGTATGCGCGTGTTAAAGCCCATCCGGGAACGCAGCACCTGTATGCCGAGCAGCTTGTTCGCGAAGGCGTTATAACCGACGACGAATTAAAGCAGCTTACCGCAAATACGGTTGATAAATACGAAGCGATCCTTGCGCGGGCGAAACAGGTCGCTGTTGAAAAACCAAAGAAAACCGCACTCGACGCTCCGCCGGCGGATGAGGACGGTTCGACGGTGTTTGCATCGGGCATCACGCCGGACGAACTGAAAACCGTCGCGGAAAAAATATCGCTGGTTCCCGAAGGTTTTCACATCAATCCCAAAATGGTCAATCAGCTTGCCCGCCGCGCAAAAATGGGCACGGGTGAGGTGCCAATGGATTGGGGATTTGCAGAAGCGATCTCGATCGGCTCGCTCGTTCTTGAGGGCGTTCCAGTTCGTTTGAGCGGGCAGGATTCGGGTCGCGGAACGTTCTCGCAGCGGCATGCGTCGATGTACGACACGCTGACCGGCGAACGTTGGTCGCCGCTGACCGAGCTTCGTAATGAGGCAAACAAGAAAGCGCGGTTTTACGTTTACGACAGTTCCTTGTCCGAGGCCGGCGTACTCGGTTTTGAATATGGCTATTCCGTCGTTTGTCCAAACGACCTGGTAATGTGGGAAGCGCAGTTCGGAGATTTTTCGAACGGAGCCCAGGTCATTATCGACCAATATATTTCTTCATCCGAGGATAAATGGAAACAGAAATGCCGTCTCGTTATGCTGTTGCCGCACGGCTACGAAGGCCAGGGACCGGAGCACTCATCCGCAAGACTTGAAAGATATTTGCAGCTTTGCGCAGAGAACAATTTGCAGGTCTGCTACCCGAGCACTCCGGCGCAATATTTCCATCTGCTGCGGCGCCAAGTCAAACAGGAGATCGAGCGGCCGCTGATCGTAATGACGCCGAAAAGCCTTCTGCGTCTCCCGGCAGCGAGTTCGACAATTGCCGAACTTACCGAAGGCGGTTTCCATCCCGTCCTCGACGACACGCTAATTACCGACAAAAATGCGGTAAAACGGATCGTCCTCTGCAGCGGCAAGGTTTTCTACGACATCGATGGCGCCCGCGAAGAGATCAACGACAACCGCGTCGCGGTCGTTCGCCTTGAACAGTTCTATCCTTTCCCGGCGAAAGCGTTGAAGAACATTTTCGCCGAATATCCAAATGCGACACAGCTTTTCTGGACACAGGAAGAACCGCACAACATGGGCGGATGGACGTTTGTCGAACAGCGCTTGCGTGATATTAAACCGGAGAATATGGCTCTTCGCTATGTCGGCCGTGCCGCATCGGCTTC
Organism: Pyrinomonadaceae bacterium; assembly: GCA_035494575.1. GTDB lineage: Bacteria > Acidobacteriota > Blastocatellia > Pyrinomonadales > Pyrinomonadaceae > OLB17. The sequence continues at coordinate 8,306 of DATJGV010000204.1, forward strand.
GCCTGCGACTGGTTCGTATGCGATTCACGAACTCGAGCAAAAGCAGCTTGTTGATCAGGCTTTGGGTGCCGACACCGACGAAGTATCTGCGGCAAGCGAACCTGCCATTTCGGAAAAACTCGCACCGGCCGGCGCATAAGCCAAATAA
>DATJGV010000205.1:0-4840 GCA_035494575.1 Pyrinomonadaceae bacterium
TTTCCGCGTTCGAAATTTCGCTTGAATCAGTTTGGTGGCAACGTCAGCGGTCCGATCATCAAGGACAAGCTTTTCTTCTTTACAAATTACGAAGGTGTGCGACAAACACGCGGCCAGTTGTTCACAGCTCTAACGCCGACCGCATCGCTTCGAGCTTCGCTGCCTGCGGTCTTAGGCCCGCCCGTCGCCACGCTTCCGCTTCCAACGACGCCGTTTGTTCATGACGGTGAGGTTGATCCGAATGTCGGTATATTCCAGATTCAAAAGGATGGTACGCTTCGCGAAGACACAGGTTCGGTAAAGATCGATTGGCATCATACCGATAAGAGTCAATTTTCGGCACGATACAACATCAATGATTCCAAGACTGTGACTCCGTATGGTGTCGGCACCGACCAGACCGCTCCTGGAACGCTCCGCGTGCAGCTTTTCAAGTTCTCGCACAATTACGCATTTTCGAGCAACATGATCAACGAGGCCGCGTTCGGCATTAACCGAAACAAAACGAATCCGAGCGCGGGCCCGTCGCCGTTTCCGATCTTTAGTTTTCTGCTCGGCGACCAGGCATCAGCGAACATCGGCCCGGCCCAGTTCAACCAGTTCCGAACCGGTACCGTTTACCAGTTTCTCGACACGCTGAGCTTCATCCACGGTAATCACTCGTTCAAAGCGGGTACCGACATTCGTCTTAACCGGCGTTCTGCTGAGTCCAAAACGCAGATTACATTGCAATTTCTTGGTCTCGACGGTTCATCGGGCTTTGGCCTGCAAAATAATTTCCCTTTTTCAGAGTCAATTAGCGGCAGCCCGCTGCTCAGCTATGCAAACGAGAATTTCGCATTCTTTTTACAGGACGACTGGAAGGTTCATCCTCGGCTGTCTCTGAATTTGGGGCTGCGCTACGACGTCAGCACGGTAAGCCGCGAGAAGAATGGATTTCTGCAGAACTTCGATCTCGATACTCTAACGGTTACTCCACGCGGCGAAAAGATCCATAACATGGACACGAATAATTTCGGTCCCCGATTTGGGTTTGCCTTTGATGTCTTTGGCAACACCAAGACTGTACTACGCGGCGGTTACGGTATCTTCTACAACCGCGAGCTTCCCGCGAGCTTCGGTTCACCGCAGGTAAATTCATTTCCGGCCACAAGCATAAGCTTCTTTGACCTGATTGGCTTTGGTAACTGTCCGGTTTCGCCATCAAGCTTCGGGTTTCCAGTGGACCCGACGATATTTAACGGCTGCGGTACGTCGACCAGGTTTGCAATCGAACGCGACCTCAAAACGGCTGAGGCGCAGCAGTGGTCCTTGAACGTCCAGCAAGATCTCGGTATCGGCGTGCTTCAGGTCGGTTATATCGGAAACCACGTTACACACCTCTTGACTGATGGTGTCGTTTCGCCGCGAAACCTGAACAGGGCGGACATCGATTTTTTTGGAATTGGTTTGAGGCGGTTGCCGCAATTCGGCGATATTTTCCTTGTTGGGTCATATCCGTCCTCCAACTACAACGCGATGCAGGTTACGTTCAAACGCAACTACGCAAAAGGATTACACTTTAATTTTAACTACACCTGGGCGCACGCGATCGACGACGTCGTCGGATTCTTCAAGGACTATCAGGACGAATTCAACACTGCCGGCGAACGCGCCAGCAGCGATCAGGATATCCGGCACAATTTTACCTTTGATGCGAGCTACGACATTCCATCGGCGCGGCGTTTGTTTGGCGATGGTGTACCAAGATGGATCGGTGATGGCTGGCAGATATCGACTATATCGCAATTCAGAACGGGTTTTCCCGTGAATGTTACCAGAAAGGGCGGTATATTCGGCGGTTTTTCGATGCGACCCAACTTGGTTCCCGGAGTTGACCCGTATGACTCGCACGAAACTCTCCCGGATGGTACCGTATGCAGCGGATTCAGCATTCCCGATTGCCAATTCAATTCGGCAGCGTTCACCAACCCCGCGGGCACGTTCACGCCCGGAAACACGCCGAGAAATTTCCTTCGCGGACCTGGCTTTGCACAGGTTGATTTTTCGATAATGAAAAATACGCAGCTTTGGGAAAACACATCGCTGCAGTTGCGGATGGATATATTTAACCTGTTCAACAAGGCAAACTTTGCGGATCCGTCCGGCGGGTTGGCACCCGGTGACAACAATACGTTGCGCGGCGCTGCATTCTTCGGCCAGAGTACTTCAACCGTTGGAAACCAACTTGGCGGATTGCTCGGCTCGGGCGGCCCGCGGCAGATACAACTGTCGGCTCGGTTTACGTTCTAGAAGCAAAATCTGCTATTTAATTGGATAATTATTAATTGGTAATTAAATAATTAATTTGCAGAAATGAATCGCTTAGCCGGTTGAGTCTAAGCGCAAAGAAAACTTTTCGGAATAGCTGGTAATTGTTATCAGCTATTCCGAAAAATTATTACCATTCAGACACGGCTAAGCCCAGGAGCCAAAACGGATCGGTGAAAAAACATACACAAAAAATCTCGATCATTCTTGTTATTTTTTCACTGCTGTCCGTGGCCGCGTTCGCACAGACGAGGCTTCCCGCAAGCCCGATAAGAACTGTTTATATCACTCCGACTTCGCATTACGATTTCGGGTTTGTCGAGCCGCCGGACAAGGTTCGCGAGCGAGCGGCCAGGCATATCGACGAGGTCATCCGTGTTGCCGAATCGGACCCGGATTTTCGATGGACGATCGAGAGTGTCTGGCAGGTAAACGAGTGGCTAAAGCGTGCGATCAAACCGACTTCGGTTCTGCCGAAAGATAAGGAAAAGATTGCTCGGTTGATGAACCTTATCAAATCGGGCCGGGTCGCGCTCTCTACTTCGTGGGGCAGCATGCACACCGATTTTATGGGTGCCGAAGAGCTTAATCGCATCAACTACGATTTTGCGAAATTGCGTCGGACATACGGCATCGATTCGGAACTCGCGTTGATGGACGATGTGCCCGGCCACCCTACTTCCATACCGTCCGTGCTCGCCGGCGGAGGCACAAAATATCTCGTTACCGGAGCAAATATTTTTATCGGCGTCGCAACATCGCTGGCCCCCGGCAAGGTCCCGTTCTATTGGGAATCGCCGGACGGCGGCAAGGTTCTGACGTGGGTCAGCCAAAGCCCGCGCGGCGGTTACACAGAAGGGCTGACCGATTTTTATCTCGATCCTTTCACGCTCGACCCGTACACGGACAAAACGCCGTTCGATATGTTCAACCCGGAACAGGCGGGTAAAAAAACTCCGCTCGAGGTGATGGAGATCGGCGTCACAGAGCTGCTCAACCGGTACAACAAAGCGGGCTATAAATACGACGCAGTGATGGCGATGTACGCGCACGATTTTGTCGAGCCGACAAATGTTGCAAACCTCGAAAAGGCCGTGAAACTGTGGAACGCAAGCCACAGCGAAGTAAAATTAAAGATCGCGACGCCCACTGAATTCTTTAAATACATCCAGTCAAAATACGGTTCGGAAATTCCGACATATCGCGGAGAATGGTCCGGACTGTGGAGCGAGTCGAAAACGCAGTCGCCGAAAATTTCCGCGCTTGCCCGATACGCGCACGATCACGCTCCGGCCGCCGAAATGCTGTGGAGCGCCGTCTCGATGCAGCGAAATATTCCTTATCCTGTGGGTAACTTTTCAACGCTGTATGATCTGATGTTCACCTACGACGAGCACAGCGGCGCGGGCAATAACGGCTGGATTCAACTAAACAGCCGCGAGCCGCTCGAAGAGCAAAATCGTGAATACGTCCGCGATATGCTCAAGGCAACGCACGAGAACGAATTTATGCTCGATCAGGGCATCTCGATGATCGCGCAGCCATCGCGTTACGACATTCCGCCGCCGCAAAAAAGTGAAAACACGCGGAACGTCGTTGTTTTCAACGGCCTGTCATGGCCGAGAAATGATGTTGTGAAGCTGACAAATTGCGAAAGCCCGCGTGTAAGCAATGGCGAAACGTCCAACGTTGAAAATTCCGCCCTCGCTAACGGTCAGGCTTTTGCATCACTCTGCGCCGGAAGCCATATAACTCAGATCCGCGATCTTTCCGACAACTCAACCGCCATCTTCGATACAGACGAATACGGAAACGCCATTTTTGTTGCGAAAAATATTCCGGCATTCGGCTACAAAACGTACGAGGTCACAACCGCACCCGGAAAGGCGGTCTCGACGCTCATAGAGTTAAGATCCGATACCGCCTCAAACGCAAATTTTCAAATTAAAATGCGCCCCGACGGCAGTGTTCAGAGCATTTTCGACAAACGAGCGAACCGGGAAATTGTGAACGGCAAAGGTGAGTTGCCGTTTAACGATCTGCTGCGTGTCGAGGGGCAAGAAGCATCAAAAGTTGCATATCCGATCGCGCCGAAAATATCGGTGAAAAAGGGAAAACAGATGTCGCAGATCGTCGTTCGCCGCGACCGCTCTTTATATCCGCTGACGACGCTAACGATCTATGATGGCATCAACCGTGTCGATCTCCACAACGAACTCGACGGCTCAAGAATGCCGTTCGTCGGCGGCACCAATAACTGGAACGACTCGTATTATTTTGCCTTTCCTTTCAACGTTTCCAAAAATGCTCTGAAGGTAAAACGCGGCGGCCAGAAATGGTTCGACACGCTTCCGGACGATTACCTGCCTGACGCTCGCCACGACGCCGTGACGACGCAGCATCTGTTCGGGTTTACCGACGGCAAAGCTTCGACATATTTGGCTCACCGGCAAGCATTTCACTGGGTCTATCCCGGTTTTGTCGGCACGAAAATGCGGGCAAAAGATGCGCCGAAGGAATTGCCGCCGAT
>DATJGV010000206.1:0-15285 GCA_035494575.1 Pyrinomonadaceae bacterium
CTACGGGTCTCAGCCGGAGGAACGCCCGCAGATCCAGGAAAATTTTGCGGACACGACCGATTTCGGGTCGACGCCCGGCCATGTCGGCGATGCGACGGTTCCAAACGTTTCCTACGATCGATCGTACGGCAACGAAAGCACGGGAGGTCAGGGAATTGCGAGCCCCGAGTTTTTCACGACGCCTAATGTAAGCTATGGCGATCAGGAATCCAACGCTTATTCACCTTCTGGTCACACGTCTCAGCCCCGTAACGATTATCAACAGCAGCCGACTGCGGCGTCTAATGCCGTTGGAGCAATGCCGAGCGTTCCGAGACCGCAGGCGGCGCCAAAGAAAAAGTCCAGGGCGCTGCTGATCGCTGGTGTTCTTGGCGTGCTATTTATTTTAGGGCTTGGAGCAGCCGGCGCCGGCTGGTTTGTTTACGAAAACTACTACGCTTCGGCCGCGCCTGAGCCATCACCGTCCCCTGAGCCGACATTCGCGCCTTCACCGGAGCCGACGCAGGAATCGGTGTTTTCGACCAATACGGCCGATAACACTAATTCAAATATCGAAACCGGAAATGTCAACCTGGCAACTCCGACTCCTGAACCGACTGTAGAAGTCGTCACCCCGGAGCGGCCGCGTGAGGAAACACCAAATACTCCTGAACGTCCGAGGCCCACGCCTCAGGCTACAAAGAGCGTCCAGATACGGCCCAGCGGTACGCCGACGGCAAAACCGACGCCGAAAAAATCGGACAACGATCGTACGAAAATTCTTCAGTAGCCGGGAGAAAGAAAGATATGAATACAGGAATTTTGAAAAAGCTTGCAGGATACGGTTTGCTTTTAACCATCTTTTTGTGTTTTGCCGGCATGGCTAACGCCCAGAGCAAAAAGGATCAGAAAAAGGCAAAACAGCTTGTAGAAGAGGCGGAAAAGGCATTTAGGCAGAAGAATTACCGCTCCGCGATCGACAATTATGCCGAGTCGATCGTACTTGTTCCGGATAACGCAAACGCCCATTTTTGGAAGGGCTACGCGCATTATTATCTCAAGGAAAACGACCAGGCCTTGTCGGAAATGGATACGGCTCTCAAGCTGGGCTACACGCCGCTTGATGTATATAAGGTTCGCTGGTTTCTAAATTTTGACAAGAAAAATTATGAGGCGGCGCTCGCCGATATCAAAGAAGGCTTGAAGCTTGAGCCTGATAATCTGATGTTCCTCGTCGGCCTTGCCGAGATCAGCTATTCAAAAGGGCAATATCCCGAATCGCTGGCGGCCTACCAAAAGGCGTCCGCAATGCAGCCGGCAAACGCTGACATCTGGTACAACATTGCCCGCGTTGAAGGAGCCCTTGGCGATTCCAAAGGGCAATCCGAAGCTGCTGAAAAAGCCATCAAAGGAAATACCCGGTTTTTGGGTGATGCATATCTGATGCTTGGCGATTCGTATTACCGGCAGCGGCGTTTCGACGAGGCGACCGATGCGTACCTGCGTGCCCTGGCCGCAAAGCCGGACACGTTTGAGGCATATCGGAACCTTGCGGATATTTATCGCAACCAAAACAAATTCGACGATGCGATCCAGATCTCGAAAAAGGCCTTGCTTGTCTTCCCGAACGACGGACGCATCTACGCCGATCTGAGTTGGTACTACGGCCTTGCGGACCGTTCGCAGGATGCGATCGACGCTGCTCAGGCGGCGATTACGTTCAGTCCCAAAGAGGCGATCGGTTACACCAATTTATGCCGTGCCTATAATGATACAAAGCAGTACCAGCTCGCGATAAATTCCTGCAACAAGGCACTGGAGTTAAGCCCGAACGACGGCGAGACAAATTATTATCTCGGCCGAGCGTACGACCTGCTCAACAAGCGAAGCGAGGCGACCAAGTATTACGATCGGGCCGTGACGGGACTCGTGCAGTTCACTAAGGTTAATTCGGACTACTCGGACGGTTTTTATCTTTTGGGAAATGCTTATTTTGCGGACGATCAGCTCGACAATGCGATCGACGCTTATCGAAAATGTCTGGAGCTTAGCCCGCGGTTTTCTCGGGCAAGATTTAACCTCGGGTTCATGCTGGTAAAGAAGAAAAACAAGAGCGCGGCCCTGGAACAGTACAACGCCTTACTTACGCTTGATGCCGATCTTGCGGCGAAGTTAAAGACAGAGATCGATAATCTCTAAACGCATCGGGACAGCGTCGCAGGTTTTGCGAATCAGCCACGAAGACACACGAAAATTCACGAAGCATCTTCTTCGTGTACGTTTCGCGAGATCTCGTGGCTATATTTTTGCGCCGGATCTGTAAGGAACGACAAGAGAATCACAACGACGTTCGCTTCCTAGGTTTCTCCTGCGTGCTGACGTAAACCGTCTGTATCTTAAATATCACCCTGACCGAATCTGAACGCTTGTCGTACGCCGCCGGGACGAACGGGGTCGAGCCAAGACCGTTATCCAACGCTCTTGCCAATTCAACGACCGCATCACGATTGTGCGAAGGCTCGACCACCTGCGCGATCTGCGCCGAGCCGTTACTGTAAACGTCGGCAACTACGACCACTTCGTCATCCTTCATCTCGCCCTGAACCAACAATTTTGTAAGCTCAATAAGAGCGCCGTTCGGGTTGATACTGGGAGACTCGGACGACACATCGCGGCGCGCCTGAGCGTAAGCTGCCGGCGAGGGCTCGCCATTCGGAGAGTTTCCGGTAAGCATGATACCCGAGCCGGACGGGCCGCCATTTATCGCAAAAGACGGCTGACGCGAGATGTTAGCCGGCACCAGGATCATCCACAAAAAGCTGATTCCCAAAACGATCGAAGCCACAGAACCGACGCTGTATGACATAAGCCAGACCCGTCGCGGATCGGACAGCCAGTCGGGTATGAACGGCATTTCGCGATTTGGCGCTCCCAACGCGACACGATTTGCGACCGCTTCGCGGATCGAGCCGACGACACGCTCGGGAATTACGGGATGCTCAAGCCCGCGCAACCGCGCGCGAACCGATCGGAGGTCGTCTGCAGTTTGCCGGCACAGCGGGCAATGTTCCAGATGCGATTCGACAGCAGCGGATTCGTCAGCGCCCGACAGGCCGTCGAGGTACGGTGAAAGTTCAAATTTTAGTTCGCTGCAATTCATTATATCGATGGAACTAGCGAATGAGCGGCTGACCCCGGCTGCGTTCTCAGCAGAGAAAGCAACGCATAGATCGGCTGGTGCGTTAATATAAACATTTCTACGGCACCCTTGTGATTGCTGGTCAACTCAAATAACCGCATAAGCTTTATATTGTTCGAACCTGACCTCATCTTTCGTTTTTCTTCGACCTCGTGTTTGGCACCGGAGCGTTTGTCTTCAAAGATAAAACCGGGGCGAGTCGATCATTCGCTAATTTTCAAAAATCGCTGAGCCTTTTCCTCATTTCCTCACGTCCGCGAGCTATTCGCGATTTGACCGTACCGATGTTGATGCCAAGGATCGTCGCTATTTCCTGATAGCTTTGTCCTTCGACATCACAGAGCACGACAGCCTCGCGAAACAGCAGCGGCAGATCGTTGAGTGCCCGTTCGATCCGCTCGTGTTCCTGCCGACGTATCAGAGCCCGTTCGGGGTCTTCAGAAGAATCGGCGAGAGTTTCGTTCAGCGGCAAACCGTCGCGAACGGGCTGGGCGTCGAGGGAAACAGTCGATTCGCGCTTTCGGCGTTTCCACCAGCGGAACCGGTTTCGGGATTCGTTGATCGCGATACGAAACAGCCATGTTTTCAATTCCGAATCACCGCGAAACTTTCTGACCGAACGCAGGACCTGCAAAAACGTGTCTTGCGTAAGGTCAGCAGCCTCCTCCGCGTCCTGCGTCAATCTGAAAAGCAGGCCGTAGATCTGGCCGGAGTATCGGGTCACCAACGTGTCGTATGCGAGCGAGTCACCGTTTTTCAGGCGTTCGACAAAATCGGCGTCCGCAAGAAGGCGCTCATCGGCGGGCCGCGCCGCAACAGCATCTAGGTCTTCGTCACCAAACGTTATCGATCTGCTGAAGAACATCGCCCGCCTCGCCTGTTCCCCTTCAAGGAAATTTTCAAACTGCTCGTCCGCACGATTGAGCGGATTGTCGTATTAGACACCGATAATTGAAAATTGTTCCCGGGTTTCATCAAAAAATTCCAAAATATAGTTTTTGTTGGTTGACAGGCGAACTTCGTACCGCTTGCTGACCCTTAGCTGCCGGTTTTGAAAAGCTAACAGCCTGTCGTACATTGCTCTCGCAGCCGTTTTAAGCTAAATTAACTCTTTTGGCATAATAACGGCTTAGGCAATTATATAACGTCCGGCCGTAAAAGAATTGCAGTTTTTTTATTGAAATGGCACGAAAAAAGAGAAGATTTGAACAGCTCGAGGCAGCCGCCTCCGAGCCCAAGAAAAAGGTAGACGATTATAAAGACCCTTTCCAGCGAAATGTTGGTCAGAGGCTAGAGGATGCGGGACGCATTTTTGAGGGACAAGGACGAAACATCCTGTACGGATTGGCCGCCGTTGTCGTACTTGCCATTTTGTTGGGCATCTTCTATGCGTGGAACAAACGCTCGGACGCCGCTGCGCAGACGGCCTTGGGAAAGGCCATCGAAACGTCGCAGGCGATCGTTTCGGCTTCGCCGCTGCCCGCCGGGTCGACCGTAAAATCATTCAAGACCGAAAAGGAACGTTCGGATGCGGCAATTGCTGAATTTCAGGCTGTCGCCGACAAATTCGGCGGAAGCGTAGGCGAAAAGGCGAAATACTTCGCCGCTGTTGAGCGTCTTACCGTCGACAGGCCGACCGCGATCCAGGACCTGACCAATCTTGCCGGTTCAAAGGACCCGGTATCGAAACTAGCGAAATTTGCGCTCGCCCAGGCCGATGCCGAGGACGGCAAGACCGACGAGGCGATCGCGCTGTACCAGGAACTTGCGGCTATGGACGACCCCATAATTTCGAAGGAAACGATCAATTTCGAACTCGCAAAACTTTACGAAAAGCAGGGCAAGAAGCAGGAAGCGCTTGACCTGTATTTCAATATCGCCAAGACTGCGGCCGAAGCGAAGGATGCGGAAGGGAAGCCTTTGACGATGACGCAAACGGCACGCGATGCCAAGGACAAGGTTACGGAACTGGACCCCGCAAAGGCCAAAGAGATTCCCGAACCTGAGATCCAATCGCCGTTTGGCGGCTAATTATTAGCTAAATTTGAAAAATCTCGCGCGATTGGGTATTTGTACTATCTAATACCGATCGTAGCGGGATTTTAATTTTGGATAACTTTTTGCCATTTAAGGCCGAAAAACGAGTTTCAAAGATCTCCGTACGCGCACCGCGCGGCAGGTATTTCTCTGCGTTCGCGTTGATGATGTTTTTCGCAGCTTACGCTTATCATTTGGAATACTTCATTGCTTCCATGGTTATCGCGGCCTCGGCGCTTATCGCTATTCCGCCGATGGCGTTTACGGACCGGATAAACTTCGACGGCAAGCGGATATACCGCGCGGGAATCGGCGCCCTGATCTGGTCTCTCGTTGACAGATCGCTCAGCCGTCTGAAGATCAAGAACATCGAGTTTATCGACACTTATCCGCTCAGGTCGGTGAAACGCGGATCGGATATCCGTTATCGGTACAAAACCACCATTCGCGGGCGAGGTTTGGAATTTTCGTTTGTTTCCGGAAGCGAGGATTACCGTGCGATGGTGGCGGAGATATTTTCACGCGTCCCGGAAAACGTTCTCGACAGCCGCTCCATCGATCTTCGCGACAATCTTGCCGATCCGAAGGAGACGATCAGAAAAGCCGAGTTTTCGCAGATACCGTCGGCGGAGGTGCTCGAAGATTCGTTAGAAAAGATCGGTGAACCGGGAAAGACCAGAGCTGGACGCCGTAGCAAGAACTTTTCACCGGACTCTCCCGAAAAAGCATCCGAACTCCATAGCCTCGGCAATGAGTTGAGGACGGCCGGGTATTTGCTGCAATCGTTCGAGGCGCTCCGGCGAGCGTTGCTTGTCAGTCCGCACGACGGGCAATTGCTGCTCGATCTTGGCCGCTGTTTGCAGTCTATTTCGATCTCAAAAAGAAGCGAGAAACTGCGGCGGCGGTCGGTCGCTGCACTTTGTCTTGCAGAGCGGCACGCGAATGGCAATCCTGATCTATTGACGCGTCTTGGCGAGGCATATTTCCAACTCGACGAGTGGCGGCGAGCCGAAAGCGTTTTCAGACGCGCCGTTGACGGAATGAGCGATAACTTTCGAGCGCTGCGTGGTCTGGCTGAGATCGCGCTGCACGAAGGGAAGATCGCCCATGTCATTCATAATTTTTCGTCGGCAAACCGAATAGCGGGAACAGCAGCTCTCAGGCGATGGAGCCGCGCCGAGGCGGACTATTTTTCGCGTTTGAATGAGGACGACGAATACATGGACCTCGAGATCGCGCGTGTGAATCTGCTTGAAACGCTCGAAAAATCGGCCGCAACATCGTTGAAGATCGCTGCATTGGGCTTACCGACCATCATCGTCGGCGCTGTTTTTGAAGATAAATTGATAACGGATATCGGATGGGCCGTAACGGCGGTCGCACTTTTGATATGGACGGGATTAACGATAGGCCAGCGGCTGTTCCGCTCGCGAATACCGTTTGAAATTTACGAGAGCGAGAAATAACTGATACCTGCTGTTTAATTATTTAATTAAAAAATATTAATTGTTTAATTAAACAGCAGGTTCATTCTATTTTACGTCGCCGCCGACCGATTTTGTTTTCGGTTTACTTTTTGCCGCTGCTGGTTTTTTCGCAGGCGCTTTTGCGGGTTTCGCTTTTTTCATCGGAGCCTTTTTGGCCGCCGGCGGGTTCAGCATCGAACTCCACGAATATTCCGGCATTTCGAACCCCTCTTCCAGTTTTTTCAAAATAAAATCGGTCATCGAGTCGACGATCCAGTTGTGGTTATATTCGCCGACCGAGGCAAGTTCCGCATCGGGCGCCGGATTCATAAAGTCGATCGCGTACGGAACGCCGTCCTTGATCGCAAACTCGACAGTGTTCAGATCGTACCCTAACGCAGTACAGATCGTGATCACATCCTTTTCAACACGGGCGTGAAGCTCGGGCGACAGATAATTATCAACATTTACGTACTGCATCCCGCTCAGGTATGGTTTTGACGGATCATACGGCATGATCAATACCTTTTCCTTGCCGACGCAGTAGCAGCGGACGAACTGATCGTATTCGATGCCCTCCTGCAGCGTCATGCAGAGCGTCCCGGTCTGGTTGTATTCGTACCACAATTCATCAAGGGAATTGACCTTCGAAACGTTTTTCCAGCCGCCGCCGTCGAACGGTTTCAGGAACGCGGGAAATCCGACGTAGTCGATGATGCCTTCCCAATCGAGCGGATATTCGAGGTTGCGAAGGCTCTCGGATGAGATCGCTTCGATATACTTTTCCTGCGGCAGCAGCACGGTCTTAGGTATAGCAACGCCGAGCTTCGCAGCAAGCGAGTAGTTAAAAAATTTATCGTCTGCCGACCACCAAAACGGGTTGTTGATGATATAGGTGCCCTCGAGCGCCATTCGATTCAACATCCCGCGATAATACGGCACCTCGTGCGAAATGCGGTCGATAATAACATCGTATATTTTCGGCTGGTCAAGCCGTATGCCGCCGACCTTTAGCATTTCGGCCGTCACCTTGCCTTCGCCTTTTTTATTAATGCTGTTTATGATCGATTCGGGAAATGTAGACTCACGCCCCGCCAATATTCCTACTTTTTTCATAATGTCCTAGTCCTTTAGATCAAAACCTCTGTAAAAATCCGTGCAAAGCGGATGTAAATCTGAAATCGATTATTGTATGCCATCCGGTTTGCGACGGCAAGGCCGCGAAAATCGATTGCGTTCCGTCGGGGAAAAATAGTATTCTTGAATTCGGTGCTGCTCGGCACCTCCCTTTAAATCCTATTTTCAACGATCTGTCTTAAATCAAAATGAACGACGTTCTATCTCTTGATAATATTCCCGTAAACAGTCAGGCCTTCACGCCTTCCGGCTATTCGTCGCCTTCCAATTCGGGGTTATTCTCGCTTGACGCGACAACCTTTCACCAGGTGCTTCACCAAATGCTTGCCGCCGGCGATAAGGTCAGCGATCTGATCTTTTCGCCCGGCCGGCCGCCGCAGGTCGAGCTTACCGGCGATCTGCAGGGCGTTCCGATCGCAGGCCTCGAAAAGCTGACTGCCGGACAAATAAAATCCATTGCCGATGTGATGCTGCTCGGCAACGAGCAGGGAATCGAAACCTTTGAGAAAAAAGGTTCGACTGACATATCTTACAGCGTGCCGGGTCTGTGTCGTTTTCGTGTAAATATTTTTCGCCAGCGCGGTTCGTATGCGATTGTGATGCGCGTCATTCCGACAAAACCGCCGAACTGGCAGGAGCTAGATCTGCCCGCGGCGGTGAAAAGTGTTGCGGAACTGAAAAATGGCCTGGTTCTTGTTACAGGCCCGACGGGTTCCGGGAAATCGACGACCCTGGCCGCGGTTATCGATCTGATAAACGCGACGAAAAAATATCATATCGTCACCATCGAGGACCCCATAGAATTTATTCACGAACACAAACTCGGCACAGTACACCAGCGGGAGCTTCATTCGGACACACCGGATTTTGCACTAGCACTCCGCGCGGCCCTGAGACAAGCTCCGAAGGTGATCCTGGTAGGCGAAATGCGTGACCGCGAAACGATCGAGGTGGCTCTCGAAGCCGCCGAAACGGGCCACCTTGTTTTATCGACACTTCACACGATAGACGCGGCCAAGACCATTGACCGGATCATCGGTGTATTTCCGAAGATCGAAGAAGCGGCCATTCGCACACGCCTCGCCCAATCGTTCCGGCGAATAATCTCACAGCGCCTGATGCCGAAGGTTGGCGGCGGGCGTACGGCTGCCATTGAGATACTCGCATCCAATTCCCGCACGCGAGAGTACATTGAAAAAGGCGAAAAAGAAGGCCGTTCCATTACCGACGCAATGAACGATGGCGAGATGGAAGGAATGCAGACGTTCGACAAAGTCCTCGAAAAAATGATCCGCAACGGTACGGTCACCAAAGAGATCGGCCTTGCATACGCGACCAATTCCAATAACCTCGCCCTGGCGATCAGTGATATGGAGCATGAGTCACCCGTAAAGAAAGAGGAAACCGTGATAGTTAAAGCTGAGGAAAAAAGCGAAATGCCGGAGATCGACGGGTTTGAGAGATAGCCTATTGAACAAAATATAACCCACGAAAAAAACACGAACTAATACGAAATTCAGGTTCGTGTTTTTTTTCGTGTTATTTCGTGGTTCAAATACTAGATTACCGATTCGCTTCGGGCAGCAGTTCGTAATTGCCCATCTCGCGATTGTACGAATCGAGCTGGCCGACCGAATCCGCCGTGGCGTCGAGCATCTGTTTCGTCATTGCTATCGAGTCGGACAACTGCTCAAAATCAAGCAGCGAGAATTTCTCGGGCGTTGACATCGTGACGATCTCGTCGTTCAGGTAGCTGAAAAAATTCTCGATCGACTGCAGTTGGCCTTCGACAAGCTTGACGCTGCGCTCGATCTCGTCGAACGAGGCGATACGGCGTTTTAGTATCTCGACGTTCGTCTGCTGAATGCGTTTTGTCTTTTCGTCGCCAGCCGTTTCAGCGGCGCGGAACGCCTGTGAAAGTTGATTGTGGACTGCCTGGCGGTTTATCGATTTAAGGTGCTGTTTGCGGCGGCGATAAACGTCAAGAAGATCGACAAAATCTTCCCATCGCTGATCGAGCCCACGCAGATTCGACGGTAATTGGCGGGCACCGGCAAACTTTTTGTAGTTGTCCTGTATCTTTTCCTTGAGCCATCGCAGATATTCGACGGCTTCGCGTTCGCGGGGCGTGAACGTTTTAATGAGTTTCTCACGGGTGGCCTTGCTCAACGCTTTCAACCGGTCGCGTTCGCGGTTTTGGACAAGTTCGCGGTACGACGGCAGGTTCGGCAGAACGAGCAGGTATACCATCTCGCAGATCAGGGCGATCAAGAGCGGAATAACGCTCCCCGTATAGGCCGCGGCCACGGCAAAACCCGCCAGGCCCCAGAAGTTCGCCGGTTCCTTGACCGCTTCTTTTGCGTAGCTCGTATTAAATCTGCTTATTTCCTGCCGGTATTTCGCCAAGTCTGCCATAAATAACGTAGATGCTCATTTCGCAGCGCGCGTTCGTAACAAGTCTATTCCTCAGTTGCCGCGCTTCATTTCACTGCTCTCATTGACGATGACCTGATCGAGCACATCTTCGTCTTTGGCATTTGAGGCGTCCGACCCGGCGCCGATCTGTTTACTTGCCGCATTCGACGACCCTGCACCAAGCAAGCCCATCTGCTGTTTGTATTCGAGTAGTTTGTCCTGCAGCTGAATGTCCATTGCTTCGCGTTCGATGTCGGCCATCTGTGAATCGACCGAGCTTGAGCCAAGCTGCAGCTTCGCTTCGGCGGCGGCAACACGGCGGTCGATCTTTTCGCGCATCTCGTTAAAGGTCGATGCGTCGTCGCCGATGTTGAACGTTTCCATCGTCTGGGCAAGCTGTTCCTGCAATTTGGCCTGTTTGGCGGCACTGATAAGCTGCATCGCCTCGGCGGTGCGCTTTTTCATATTCAGGACATAGTTGTCGCGGGCCTTAAGCGCCTGTTTGGAAGCGACGCCCGCGCTTTCAAGCTGGCCGCTCGTTCGCTCAAGATCCATTTGGGCCTGCTGCAACTGGCCGATGTATGCCGTTGCGATGTCGTCGCGCCCCATTTTTACCGATGCCTTGATCTTCGAATCAAGCTCGACGACCTGTTTTTGAAGATTTTCGTGGTTTTTCATCAACAGCCGCTCAGTTGCCATCACCTGAGCGACCGAGTTGTTCAGCTCCGGCACACGGTCCCGCATATCGCGGATCGTCTGTTGCAGAACCAGTTCGGGGTTCTCGATCTTGTCAAGAGCCGCACCCGTGCTTGCACGAAATACTCTTGTTATTCTTGCCCACAATCCCATTTTATCTATCTGCTCCTAAAAAATAGTCAATAAAGCCTTTTTGCCAAATTCCTTACGACATTTCACTGACGAAAGTTGCATTTTCACGCTTCAGTATAACAGAAACAATATCCAGTTAATAGCAATTAAAGCGATGACGCAACGGGAAATCGGCGTTCAATGTTTCGGGCGTTCGGGACGGTTCGGATGTTCGAAATGTTCAATGCGTTCAACACGTTCAACCCGATCGCTGCAAGTTTGGATCGCTGCGGCCGTTCATATTGCGGGTGCGTTAATTCGTACTGTCGATTTAATTGGTTCGGATAATGCGTTTACGCTATCATTTACGGGCACCAATTTCACCGACGAACCCGCTCAAAAATTGGACGTGGGAAATTTTAATAAATGAGAAAACTTACTTCCTGGCTGCTGTTGTTTGCAATTTATATAAGTTCGTTTGCGCCGCTGGCTTTGACGGCGAATGGACAAACTGTTGGAAAGACATTTGATACAAAGATGAAAGATGTACCACCGGGTTTGCAATTTCACTTAAGCGAAGGCGAAGAAGGCGCGGAAAAGCGCGTAAAAGAAGTTCTTCCGCCGACCGATCCGCTCTCGGCGGGCGATGCTCAGAGCCTGCTCAAGCGAATTCCAGAGATCAAACCCGAGACAAACGATCAGACGGATTTTGCAAAGCGCGCCGGAACCTTGCCTGCGCCGAAAACCGGCAAGATGATCCCTGTCAAATTTCCGTCGGACGACGGACGCGGGACGCCGAAGATCGACACGTCAAATCAGACCTTGCAGGTGATCCGCTATTCGCCGGACGGCGAGGTAAAACTTGCTCCTGACCTCAATATCACATTTTCGCAGCCGATGGTCGCCGTCACCTCGCAGGAGCAGGCGGCTGAGTATGCTCCGGTCGAGCTTTCACCGCAGGTCGAAGGCCGCTGGCGGTGGCTTGGCACAAAAACGCTGATGTTCGACACGACAAAGCGTTTCCCGATGGCGACGAAATTTACGGCGCGCGTGCCCGCCGGAACGAAGTCGGCAAACGGGCAGGTATTGCAAAAAGATTTTGTCTGGAATTTCACAACGCCGCCGCCGACACTCGAGCAGATGATACCGGCAAACCAGACGGTGAGGCGCGACGCGTTGATGTTCGTCTCGTTCGATCAGGCGATAAATCCGGAAGCGGTTTTGAGAACTATCAACGTAGCCGCGGGCGGGCGACGGTTGGCGACGCGGCTTGCAACACAGGCGGAGGTCGATGCCGACGGCAGCATTGGTTACTATGCCAAACAGGCGCAGCCGGGAAGGTGGCTTGCGTTTCGCGCGATAAACGCTGATGGCTCGACCGCTAACGCGATGCCCGCCGCTTCGCAAATCACGGTCACCGTCGAAAAGGGAACGCCGTCGGCTGAAGGGCCGCTGACTACGCCAAAGGCGCAGGGTTATTCGTTTCAAACGTACAGCCCGCTCAAATTTGTACGCGCGTGGTGCGGCTGGCAAGGCAATACGAAGTGCACGCCGTTTCAGCAGTGGTATCTGGAATTTAACAATCAGATAGACAGTGCAGAGTTTGCGAAGGAACTGCTGAAGATCATGCCGTCTCCCGAGGAGATAAAGATCTATCCGTCGGGAAATTACATCGTCGTTGACGGCTACAAAAAAGGCCGAACGACGTACAACATCACCGTTGACGGCGCGTTAAAAGATATTTTCGGACAGACGCTCGGTCAGGCCGCGACGACAACGATAAAGGTCGGCTCGGCGGACCAGAATCTGTACGCGCAGGGCGGAACGATGTCTGTGATCGACCCGTTCGGAACGCGGTCTTACTCGATCTATTCGACAAATCTTAACTCCGTAAACGTGCGGATGTATTCCGTGCAGCCGCAGGACTGGCGGCAGTTTCAGCAGTATGTGATGCGCCTCAATTACGACGACGGCCAGCGTCCCGCGATTCCTGGACGGCTCGTCTCTGACAAGGTTGTCAATATCGCAAGCAAGGCCGACGAGATGGTCGAAACCCGCATCGACGTTTCGCCCGCGCTGAACGGAGGATTCGGCAACGTGATAGTCGATATAGAACCGACGACGAAGCGCGACAAATACGACCGGACACGCATCTTCACGTGGCTGCAATCGACGCAGATCGGGCTCGACGCGTTTGTCGATAACACCGAGCTTGTCGGATTCGCAACGGAGCTGAAAACGGGCAGACCTTTGGCCAGTGTCGATCTATCAATTTATCCTAACGGAAAAACGGTCAGCGAACAGCCGTCAGCTGTCAGCGATCAGCAAGAGGGTGTGGTCGCTCAAGTTTGGAATTGGGTGACGAGCAAAGTTTATGGGCCGAGCAGCGATGTCGAATCAACAGATGCGGATGGAGCGACGATCGACACCGAAACCGTTCCGGAGGCGCGAACGAACGTGACCGCCGACAACGGGATCTTGCGTCTCGCGCTTCCGGATTCGCCGTCAACAAAAGGTCAGAACATCCTCATCGCGAAACGCGGGAAGGACATCGCGTTCCTGCCTGAAAACAGCGACTATTACTGGGCGGATTCGGGCAATTGGTACAAAAAAGCCGAGAACGATTACCTGCGTTGGTTCGTGTTTGACGACCGCAAGATGTACCGTCCCAACGAAGAGGTCTCGGTCAAAGGCTACATTCGCAAGGTAACGGCCGGGAAACTCGGCGATATCGAAGGCCTGGCTGACGCGGCGCACGGCTTTACTTATTCGGTGAAGGATTCGCGAGACAACGAGATCGCGAAAGGCAGCGGCAATCTGAATGCTTTTGGCGCGTTCGATTTCAAATTTAAGCTGCCCGACAATGCGAATCTAGGCTACACGCGCATCGATCTGAGTACGTCGTCGAATCTGCCGGGCGACACCTACACCCATCAATTTCAGATCCAGGAATTTCGCCGTCCGGAATTTGAGGTTTCGACAAAGGTACAATCCGAGGCGCCGCATCTCGTCGGCGGCAATGCGATGTTGTCCGTCGAAGCAAAATATTACGCGGGCGGCGGTTTGGCAAACGCAGAAACGAATTGGACTGTTACCGCGACTCCTACAAACTACACGCCGCCGAACCGCGACGACTTTACATTCGGAACATGGACCCCATGGTGGAGAGTTTACGATTACTACGACGGCGGATACGGCCGGCCGTATGGCGGCGGCATTACGCAGACATTTAAAGGTGTCACCGATGCGAGCGGCAAACACCTGCTAAAGGTTGATTTCGATTCGGTCAATCCGCCTCGGCCGTACACGATAACGGCCTCTGCGGCCGTTCAGGACGTGAACCGCCAGACATGGTCGAGCTCGACATCGCTGCTGGTTCATCCGTCGACGCTGTATGTCGGAATAAGAACGCCGCGAACGTTCGTTCAAAAAGGTGAAAAGATCGATGTCGAATCGATCGTGACGGACATTGACGGGAAAATGATCGCCGGGCGAGACGCCGAGATCAAAGCCGTGTTGAAGGACTGGACCTTCGACAAGGGAACGTGGCAGGAAGTGACAGTCGATGAGCAAACATGCACGGTGAAATCCGCCGAAAGTGCGCAGAAGTGCAGCTTCGCCGCCAAACAAGGCGGCCGTTACACGATCACCGCCAGGGTGATGGACGACCGCGAACGGTTTAACGAAAGCGAGATCACCGTTTGGGTCCCGGGCGGAAAAACTCCGCCAAAACGAACTGTCGAACAGGAGGAGGTCCAGATAATTCCGGGCAAAAAAGAGTATGCTCCTGGCGAGACGGCGGAGTTGCTTGTGATCTCGCCATTCACGCCGGCCGAGGGCGTACTGACGCTCCGTCGCGACGGAATTGTGAAAACCGAGCGGTTTACGATGAAGGATTCGTCGATGACGCTAAAAATTCCACTCGAAGAAAAATATCTGCCGAATATCTATGCGCAGGTCGATCTGGTCGGCGCGGCAGAGCGTAGCGAAGAAGGGAGCGCGGACACTCCTGCCCGCGTGAGTGCGAAGCACGAAGGAAAACGTCAGTCTCTTAGCGACTCGGTCACCACTCAGGACTCAACCGACAAGGCTTCCTTCGCCGTAAGCGGCGATGCGGACAAGAGTGTCCGCGCTCCGCGCCCGGCGTTTGCAAGTGGGAATATAAATCTGCCGATATCGACCGATTCGCGCAAGCTGACGGTCTCAGCCGAACCGCAGGATAAAACTCTCGCACCGGGCAGTGAA
>DATJGV010000207.1:0-5058 GCA_035494575.1 Pyrinomonadaceae bacterium
TCAAAAAGCTGGCGCGGAATAAGCTCCTTCATCTTTGCGGCCAGCAGACGGCCTTTCGCGGCGGCGGTTTCGGTGTGCAATATCAGCGAAAGGGCATCGACCGGTTCGCCTGAGACGAGGATATCGAGCTTAACAAGCTTACTTTCCTTATATCCCGACAGATGATAATCGAGCGATGCGTAACCGCGCGAAACGCTTTTTAAGCGGTCGTAAAAATCGAGAACGATCTCATTGAGCGGCAGTTCGTAAACGAGCATCACGCGGTCTTTTGTGACGTACTCGAACTTTTTCTGAACGCCGCGCTTTTCGTCCAACAGCGGGAGGATGCCGCCGAGAAACGCATCGTTCGTCAGGATCGTCGCCTCGATGAACGGTTCTTCGATCTTGGCAATGCGGCCGGTGTCGGGCATTTTCGACGGCGAATCGACCTCGGTCACCTCGCCGTCAGTGGTTGTCACGCGATAACGAACGCCCGGAGCGGTGGTGATGAGATCAAGATCGAATTCGCGTTCGAGCCTCTCCTGGATTATCTCCATGTGCAAAAGGCCGAGAAAGCCGCAGCGAAAGCCAAAGCCCAAGGCGGTCGAGCTTTCCGGTTCGTAAAAGAACGACGCATCGTTAAGCCGCAGCTTGTCCATCGCATCGCGCAGGTCTTCGTACTGCGCCGATTCTGTCGGATACAGCCCCGCAAAGACCATCGGCTTGACCTCGTGAAATCCCGGGAACGGTTCTTTCGTCGGGTTGGCTGCTTCGGTGATCGTATCGCCGATCTGGACGTCGGCAACGGTTTTTATTGATGCGGTCAGAAAGCCGACCTCGCCGGGGCCAAGCTCATTCATCAGCGTGGGACGCGGACGATTTACGCCTAGAGTTTCGACGAGGTATTCGCGGCCGGTGTTGAAGAACTTGATCTTTGTGCCTTTCTTAATTGTCCCGTCTATAATTCGGAAAAGCACGATAACGCCGCGATACGAATCGTACCAGCTGTCGAATATCAACGCCATTAGCGGGGCTTTTGGATCACCTTTCGGCGGCGGGATCCTTGCGACGATCGCTTCGAGAACGTCTTCCACACCCACGCCGGTTTTTGCGGACGTGAGAACCGCGTCGTGTGCATCGAGGCCGATGATATTTTCGATCTGTTCCATGATTCGTTCCGGCTCGGCGGACGGCAGATCGATCTTGTTGAGGACGGGGATCAGCTCAAGATCGTTCTCGATCGCGAGATATGTATTGGCAAGCGTCTGAGCCTCAACGCCCTGTGAAGCGTCGACGACAAGCAAAGCACCTTCGCAGGCCGACAGCGACCGCGATACCTCGTAAGTAAAATCGACGTGGCCCGGAGTATCGATGAGATTAAGCACATAACTCTTCCCGTCATCTGCTTTGTAATCGAGACGAACCGCATGGGCTTTAATCGTAATGCCTCGCTCGCGTTCGAGGTCCATGTCGTCGAGAAGCTGTTCTTCCATATCGCGCTCGGCAACCGCGCCGGTGAGCTGCAAAATGCGATCGGCCAGCGTCGATTTGCCGTGATCGATGTGAGCAATAATGGAAAAATTTCGAATAAACTCAGATTGCATAAATCAACTTTTGCGCAAACAAGTATGATAACTTTCGGCACAAATAAGAGCAATGCGGCAGGTTTCGGCACGGCCTTTATCAGCAGCGTTGGACGAGCAATTCGCTGAAACCCGCAAAACGGCGTCGAAATAAAATCGTTGCCCAAAACTCGCAACATTTGTTATAGTTGATAAATACAGGGAACACTAGCTTTATCAACGCACAAACCGTGTGCAGGAGAATAATATGGGACACGAATATGAAAGAGAAGGCAGCAGCGCTTCGACAAAATTGACGTATTTGCTCATCGGCGGAGGTATCGGTGCCGTGATCGCGCTTCTGTTTGCGCCGAAATCAGGCGTCGAGCTTCGTGAAGATATCGCAGACGCGACGCGAAAGGGAATTGAGAAGAGCAAGGAAACCGCGGCGCAATTGCAGGAAAAGGCCGGCGATTATTACGAAGTGACTCGCGAAAGAGCGGGCGAACTCTATCAAACCGCGCAGGAAAAAGCCGGCGAATATGCCGAAAAGGCTAAATCGGCCGCCGCACGTTCGGCAAACCCGTTTACGGCCGCTGTCGAAGCCGGAAAGGAAGCTTACGTCGCCGAAAAACGCAAAAATGAATCGAAGGTTATTACGGAAGGCCGTCCGACATATCCGGTTGACGATGCGGAAAATAAATAGTTTATGAATGCGAACGACCCGCAATTTTGGATGATGATCGCGTCCATCGTGATAGCGGTGTGTTTTATCGTGATGGCGATCGCTCTGATCGCGATCGCCGTTATTGTCAGACGCGTCGTCGCTACCGTGAAACGCATCGAGGACCGCGTTGATCCGCTGATAACAAAGGTCGATGCGATCAGCCTGCAGGGAAAGGAGATGTCGGTATATTTCACCGAGGTTTCGTCAAATCTTTCGACCGCGACGAAATATCTTGCCGAATCGACCGGTTTGATCAAGGACGAAGTCGCTGAATTGCGGCTGCTCGTCGGTGAGACGGCGCTTGTCGCACGCGACAAGGTCGATATGGTCAGCCGCACAATCGACAAGACTCATTTGCAGGTTACGAACACGACCGAATTTGTCCAGCAAAAGATCGTAATCCCGGCCCGCGAGATAGCAGCGATCATGGCCGGCGTGAAAAAAGGGTTGGAGGTTCTGTTCGCCCCAGCACCCAAACAGATCGACCGCGTCTATCACGAAGACGAGATGTTTATCGGTTAACCCCTGAAGTAAAGTAAAACTTGTCGGCGGTCGTCTGACCGCCTTTTTTGATTCCGCAGCTGTTTTTTGCCGTCGCGTCCAACTTTTTCCTTGTCTTTGCTCATCTGAAAAGCTAGTCTTTTTCTTAGTCAGCTTATGAAAGCTATTTTCGCGTTTGTCATTATTTTAGTCGGTTTCGCCTTTGCATCTGCCCAGAACGAACAGGCGCCGATCGTCGAGAAACAGTTCGATTATAGAAACTGGAAATATGACAACGTCCGCGGCGGAGACGAGATAGA
This sequence comes from Pyrinomonadaceae bacterium, assembly GCA_035494575.1. Lineage (GTDB taxonomy): Bacteria > Acidobacteriota > Blastocatellia > Pyrinomonadales > Pyrinomonadaceae > OLB17. The sequence goes on from DATJGV010000207.1 coordinate 3,069, forward strand.
CCTGCGAAAGTTTGCGAAAGATAAAAAGCTCGTAATGGTCGTTTATTTCGCGCCGTGGTGCCCAAATTGGCGCCACGAAGCGCCGTTTGCCGAAAAGCTTTACGAAAAATACAAGGCTGACGGGTTTGATGTGATCGGTGTGGGCGAATATGACACGGCGACTGCGGTCAAGACTAATCAGGACGAGCTAAAGATAACTTTTCCCGTCGTTTACGAATCGCAATCGCGCGATGACCGCGAAAAAACCTTGCATTTTGGCTACCGAAAGCTGACGGGCGATACGCGAAAATGGGGTTCGCCCTGGAACGTATTTCTGCTGCCCGGAAATATCGAGAAAAAAGGAGATGTACTAGCCAAGACGGCGCCTGTCGTGAATGGTGAGCTGATCGAGGCGGACGCGGAAAAATTTGTGAGAGAGAAATTAGGCTTGCCCGCCGAAGTAACAAAAGCCGCCGACGCCGCAAAAAAAGAGATCGAGGTTTGCGACCCAGCGGCAAACAAAACAACGACATTGAAAAAACCGAACCGGTAGGCACTGGGCAGCAGCTGCTTGTCGCCGCTGCTAACTGCCAAGCGTCAAGGCATCACCGCCAGCGTGTCCGTCAGTTTTTCAACAACTGTTAACAAAGGTTTACGCGATTCTGAAAAACGATTCGATTTAGCAAGCAATTCCGATTGGACTCCCAACGGGGAAATTCCCTGTATCTTCGGCAAGAATTTTTTCAGAGCCGGTTTAGTGGTGAAATCGTTTTCCAGGGCCTCGAGGCCAGCCCGCAGATTTTTTATCGCCAGTATAACCTTCTGCTTGTTTGCAGCGTTCGTGTCGAGGGTTTCCTTTTTTAGCTTCTTGGTCTTCGCGTCGTTGTCGACGCTTTCGATACCCTGTGCTATAGGCCCGAGAACATCGACAAATTTCGTAATATTTTTGATCTGATTGTTGACCGTCTCTTTGGCCTTGGCAACATCGGAGCCTGTCGAGACATTGTTCGTAGTCACAACTTTTGGCGTAGTCGGGTACTTACGTTTAGTAGTGCGCTTTTGGGCCGTGGCCGTCACCGCGAATATGCTGATAGCCGCGATCATAACGGCCGCAAATCTTGTAATAGTCATCTCTAATCCTTCCTGTTAAAAACTTTAGAAAAATTTTATCATATTAAGGATGCACAAAAGGAATTTGGAAGTTCGCCGTCTTGGACGGTTCGGCTATGCCGATGGCCTGGAACTTCAGAAAAAACTGGAAACCGCGGTGATCGAAAACCGCGAGCGCGACTATCTTTTGCTTCTCGAACATCCGCATACATTCACTCTGGGACGCCGTTCAACGGGAAACGGAGTGCTTGCAACGGCCGACATGCTGCGCGATCTGGGTGTCGAAGTGTTTGAGATAAATCGCGGCGGCAAGGTAACCTATCACGGCATCGGGCAGATCGTCGGTTATCCGATAATCAATCTTTCGCCTGACCGGGAAGACGTGCATCGATACGTTCGCGATATAGAGGAAGTGCTGATACGCACAATGGCGGATCTTGGGATCGATGCGTTTCGGATCGAGGGACTAACAGGCGTCCACACAGTCGAAGGCAAGGTTGCCGCGATCGGCGTTCATATCAAGCGCTGGGTGACAACGCATGGTTTCGCGGTCAATGTAAACACCGATTTAGACTATTACAATTGGATAATCGCATGTGAGGGCGAGCCTGTTACTTCGATGGAAAGGCTGTTGGGACGGCAGATCGATCTTGCTGAAGTTGAAGACCGGATAGTAAGGAATTTTTCCGATGTTTTTGAATGTGAAGTTGTTCAGAGCTCGAGCTTGGGCATGCAAGGCGTAAATGGCTTACACGCCGAAGCGTGAGCTCGGAACTTAAAAAAGGAGGAGACCATGAAATTCACGAAATTATCGTTTTTATTCATTGCCTTGGCCGCTGTTTCTGCTTGTACCCCGGCCACAAACACAAATGGATCGAATGCTGCAAATATCGGCGCGGCA
>DATJGV010000208.1:0-11540 GCA_035494575.1 Pyrinomonadaceae bacterium
AGGCCGTTAAATGCGGGACTCCAGTCTTTGATCTTAATACTGGCGTTATTTATTACAAGGCGATTTGGTTCGATAAAATAGCCATAAGCGAGGGCCAGAAGAAACAAAACTCCCGCAAGGCCAATTAACGAAATAATTTTCGACGACCGTCGTTGATTCACCGGAAAGATCATATTCCGAATAACTGAGAACCAGAAAGTAGTAACTGAAAACGCGCCATCCCTCAAACTTCACTTCCCAGTTATGAGATCTAAGTTATTCCGAACCAAATTATTTGAAGTACTCGCGCCATCTCTCATTTACGATCCGCACAATGTCCTCCCGCGGCTCGACCTCTTTCGGATACCACGGCTTCATGCGGGCGTCGATAACTATCGGTGCGGTGTAACCAACATGATTATTTTTGAGCGTGACCTCTTTGGCAAAAATGTCCGACGCCGGATCGAACCGGGTCCACGTCGCCCAAAGGAATTTTTCGGTCGAACGGGCGTATTCGATCTGGTCATGCAGGACGACGATCTGCCATTCGTCGAATTTACCCGATTTTGCGACGCGCTCCGCAAGGTCTTTATCAGTTACAAAGGTCTCGCCTTCAACGACGAGACAGCCCGCACAAAAGGGTTCGGCAGCGCGGATTCCCTGCGGCAGATCGCCCTGAAATTCGCGCGGTAATTTCCTTTTTGCTTCACCGGTGCCCATCAAAATAGCTTTGCTGCCGAAGTTGATCTTACCGCTCGCGTAATCAAGCGTATCGAACGCCGTCTGGCTGAAAACAAACAGGTCTTTGCGCCACTCGACACGGGCGAGGATGTATTCGAAAAGGTTTCTGAAATCGCGAAGGTCCTGCGGCTTGTCCGTCAGCAGTAAAAACTTTGTTAGCGTGAGTTGGCCTTCGCCTAGTATGCGAAAACCGGCCGAAAGGGCTTCGCGGCCATATCTTTCGCGAACAACCGCCGCTGCCAGTGAATGAAAACCAGTCTCACCATAGCTCCACAGATCACGAACAGCGGGCATAACGACCGGAAACAATGGCGAAAGCAATTCCTGCAAATAATCGCCGATAAAAAAGTCTTCCTGTCGCGGCTTGCCGACTACGGTTGCTGGATAGATCGCGTCCTTCCGATGAAAAACCGCTTCGGCCTCAAACACCGGATAATCGTGCTGTAGAGAGTAATATCCGTAATGATCACCAAACGGCCCTTCCGGTTTGCGAACATGCGGTTTAACGCTGCCGCACAGCGCAAATTCCGCTTCGGCAATTAGGCAGTGATGACCTTCCCCTAACGGATTTTTCGCAGTTTTTATTTTCTCGCCCGCCAATAACGATGCAAGCATCAACTCGGGAATGCCCTCCGGCAGCGGAGCGATCGCCGATAAAATAAGGGCCGGTGGCCCGCCGAGAAAAACCGTAACCGGCAAGGATTTATTCTGCTGCTCGGCTTCGAAATAATGAAACCCGCCGCCCTTACCGATCTGCCAGTGCATGCCCGTCGTCGTCGCATCGAAACGCTGCATCCGGTAAATACCGAGATTGTGTTTCCCGGTTACGGGGCTTTCGGTATAGACAAGCGGCAGTGTATTGAAAAAACCGCCGTCTTCGTGCCAAAGCTGAAGAAAAGGGATCGCTTCGAGATCAACAGGATTTTGCCGAGCTTCCAGAACCGCCGCCCTGTCTGTTTTTTTGGTGCCGAGTCTTAATGCCGAAATCACAAGGTCGCGATATTTCCAAAGCTTTTTTGGCTTGGGCGGGATCAGGACCTCCGCTGCCTCGATCGCGCGGCGAACAAACTCTTTTGGTTTATCGCCAAAAGCGATGTCGATGCGTCTTACCGTCCCGAAAAGGTTGGTGACGACGGGAAATTTGGAGCCTTTTACATTTTTAAAAAGCAGCGCTTTGCCGCCTTGCTCGATGATGCGACGATGAATCTCGGCAATCTCAAGATAAGGATCGACCCCAGCCGTGATCTCGGTCAGTTCGTTCTCTTTTTTCAGGGTGTCTAGAAAAGAGCGAAGGTTTTTGTGCATCGGCTATATTCAAGCAGAAGTACGAGGGCTTCGCAAACAATGCAGAAGCCCTCGCGTAAGAGAGGGCGGTACATCCAACGTTCACATTTCACCCTTGCTGACGCTCAGGCTTGTCCAGTCTAAGCTTAAAGTAATCTCTCAACTGTCGGCGTTCCGACACCTACGAGATTACCTTAACTGTTATTTCTGGAGGCTGTCTTTACTCAGGTCGAGAGCATCGGCCTTGATGACCTCGATCTTCATATCCGGAAAACGCTTTGCAAGATCGTCTTTGAACACCGAGTAATCGCCAACGATTATCATGTCGCCGCCGGCAAGATTGGCCTCGGCAAAATCGCGAATCTGGGCATCGGTCACCGCATTCGTGCTCGTCATGTACGAATTCAACTCCGCCGTTGGAATTCCAAAACTATAGAGATCCGAGATCGCACCGGCAAGGCCATTCGTCGTCTCAAGATTGCGGCCGAAGTTCCCTGTCAATACTGATTTTCGCGGTACAAGCTCATTCGAAGCGACCGACGTATCGCGCAGCTTCTTTAATTCGTCTATTACAAGTGACGCAACCTCTGCCGCTGATTCGTTTTTTGTCTGCGTGCGGGTCGCGAAATTCGCCTGATTCTGCCTCCAGGCAAACCCACTGCCTGCACCGTAACTAAGTCCGCGCTTAATGCGGATCTCGAGATTAAGCCGTGACGAATAGCCGCCGCCAAGAACGGAATTGAGGACGTTTGCCGGATAATAGTCCTTGCTCGACCGCGCAACAAAGACAGGCTCGACGTAATTCACAGATGCCTGGCCCGAGTTCGGAAGATCGATAACCAACATCCGTTTTACGATGTCTTTATCCTTTTCCGTTGAAGAAGAACCAACGCGCTCGGCTCTCGTCGACGCAGGGCTGGCTTTCCAGCTGCCGAATGCTTTCTCCGAAGCGGCTGCTGCCCTTTCAAGCGAAATGTCACCCGTAAAGATCAGCACAGCCATATTCGATTTGTAAAATTTGTCATGAAACGCAGCAACGTCGTCCCGTGTAATCGAGGCGAGGCTTGCAGGTGTGCCGCCAGCCGGGTGCTCATCAAAACTATATTTGCTCGCGACATAGTTAGCCAGAAAACCGGGCTGTTTCAGATTGTAAGTTAGACCGTCAAGAGTCTGGCTTTTCAGCAGGTTGAGTTCTTTTTGGTCAAAAGCCGGACTGAGAACAACATCGGAAAGGATCGCCATTGCCTGATCGACTTTATCGGACAAGACGGTGGCGGTTACGACCGAATTGTTCCAACCGGCGCCCGTATCCAGCGACCCGCCGAGAAATTCCATGTCTTCCGCAATTTGAGTAGCGGAGCGGGTTTTTGTGCCTTTTGTTAACATCGACGCCGTCAGGTTCGCAAGACCTGCCTTATCCGCCGCCTCGTCTGCTGCACCGCTTTTTACCAGTAGCTGAATCGTCACAATAGGAGAAGCTTTACGCCCAACAACCGCGACCTTAAGGCCGTTCGCAAGCTTTTTTTCCTTGACCGCAGGAATCGTTACCGATTTCGGTGCAGACGGGTCTGGCGGTGTTTCGGTTTGTGCGAAAGTGTTAACTGCAGAGACGCCGAGACACAAAGTAAGAATGAGGAAGCCTAGGTGATACGGAGACGCGGTGACACGGTCAGTCATTGTCCGGACCCTTTTCTTGAAAAATCTGTTAATCATTATTTCTCCTCCCCTTGCGTGTAATAGACGACACTGCGGTTCGTGTCCGTAAAATATTTTTTCATGACACGTTGAACATCGGCCGCGGTCACTGCCTGCAGCTTTTGAATGTCGAAATTAACCGCATTCGGATCATGCTGATATGCAATTGCCCGCTCGATGGCGATCGCCTTTCCATCGTTGTTCTGGCGTGCGCGAACTGTCTCGGTAATAAGCTGATTCTTAGCTTTTTCTAATTCCTTAGCGGAAACGGGCGCGTCCTGCATGGCCTTTAGCTCAGCGAGCAACGCTTTTTCCAGCTGGTCCGTCGTCTTGCCCTCGGATGCTATCGCCATAAAATAAAGCACTCCGCCGTCAACATGGTTATCGAGACTGAACGAAGCCTCTTGAGCGAGCTGCTGTTTGTAAACCAGGCTTTGATAAAGCCGCGAGCTGTCTCCACCGGATAGTATTTTTTCCGCGACACGAATCGCCGGAATGTCCTCGCTGTCCGATCTTGGACCAAGATACGTTATAGCCACAGCGGGGAACGGAACGTTCGGCCCGTGCTCGTTATATCGCGCTTCTTTGGTACGCTGCGGTTCGGTAACGGTGACCCGCGGAATTGTCGAATCAGGTTTTGCGACGCGTCCAAAATATTTATCGACCCATGCGTCAAGCTGTTTTTGATCGAAATCGCCAACGACGATAAGGTCGGCATTGTCCGGTCTGTAATACAGACTGTGAAACGCTCGGGCATCAGCCGACGTGGCCGCATTTAGCTCGTCAAGATTGCCGATAACGCCGCGTTTGTAAGGGTGCACCGTGTAAGGCGAGCGGCTCAAAAATTCGAAAAATCGTCCGTACGGCTGTGCGAGGACGCTCTGCCGATATTCCTCCTTAACAACGTCGCGCTCGGACGCAAAATTGGTGTCATCCACGTTCAAATTTGCCATGCGGTCGCTTTCGGCCCACAGCAGCGTTTCGAGATAGTTGGACGGCACGACCTCGTAATAATTGGTGAAATCGTCCCAAGTCGAGGCATTGTTAAATCCACCGACATCCTCGGTCAGACGATCCATCATCTCGTTCTTCATGTTCTTGGTCGATTTGAACATCATGTGCTCGAACATGTGGGCAAATCCTGATTTCCCTGGCGGATCGTTCTTGCCGCCGACGTTATACCAAACGTGAATGGCGACCGTCGGACTGGAATTGTCCTGCATGGAGACGACCTTAAGTCCGTTGGGTAAAGTGCGTTCCTTAATATTCATTGGAGCAACCTTGACCTGACCGAAACCGGACAGGCTCAGTGCAGCCAACGCCAATGTTATGGCAATGATCTTTCGCATATTTGATTCCTTAAACGTAGAGTTTTGCATGTATTACGCGAGGAGACGTAATAATGTTTTTAGATGCACTATAATCATATTGGGTTATGCACAAAAGTCAGCACCACCTGCGGTAGCGTGGGGTGCCGACGAGAGCGATCTACCGATAATCGTAAAATCCTTTTCCGCTTTTTCGGCCGAGCCAACCGGCGTCCACGTATTTCTTGAGGAGCGGGCATGGACGGTATTTCGGGTCGCCAAGCCCTTCGTGCAGCACATTGAGTATCGCAAGACAGACATCCAAACCGATAAAGTCTGCAAGCGTGAGCGGGCCCATCGGGTGGTTCATGCCGAGTTTCATTATTTCGTCGATCGCCTCTTTAGTGGCGACGCCCTCATGCAGGGCGAACACCGCCTCATTGATCATCGGCATTAATACACGGTTCGAAACAAAGCCGGGATAATCGTTGCATTCGACAGGAACCTTTCCAAGCTGTTCAGAGATCGCTTTAACTTTTGCGTAAGTCTCATCGGAAGTGGCAATTCCGCGGATAACCTCAACCAATTTCATAAGCGGGACTGGATTGAAGAAATGCATTCCGATGACCCTTTCGGGACGTCTGGTTACGGCAGCGATCTTGGTTATCGAGATCGAAGACGTGTTGGATGAAAGGATCGCGTCCTCTCCGGCGATCTGATCAAGCTGCTCGAAGATCTGCTTTTTGATCTCGAAATTTTCGGTTGCAGCTTCGACGATAAGCGTGCAATCCTTCAGATCGTTAAGGTCGGTTGTTGTTTTTATTCGGCCGAGGTACTGCTCTTTGTCTGCCTCGGTGATCGATTCCTTTTTAACAAAGCGGTCGAGGCTTTTTGAAATATTCTGCAAACCGCGGTCAACAAATTCTTGCTTAACATCGCACATAACGACACCAAAACCGGCACTTGCGGCCGTTTGCGCAATGCCGTTGCCCATCGTGCCCGCACCTATAACTCCAATAATTTCGCTCATTAAAAAATTCCTGTTTTAAAGATATGAAAATCAAAGAATTAAGATAATAAAATCAGAGAAGCAAGTAAAACCTCAATCAGAATAAAAAAAGCTAATAGCTATCCGTTGATAGCTATTAGCCGATCATTCTTAAATATTTGTTATTGCCAGCTGCTTGGCGGTGGCGGCTGGGGCTGGTAATAGTTTTGCGGCGCGGTATTTCCCGCATAGAAATTTTTGCCCAGATCGCCGAACAGGAACCAAAGACCGTAAACGCCGAGCGCAGTCCCCAGCGGAAATCCTAACAGGCATAAACAGCTTGCGGCTATACCTAAAGGACGGGCAATGCTGGCCGCTTTCCTTAATTTAAGGCCAGTAACTACGTAAAAGGCGCCGAAGGCGAGCACGATCAATCCCACGATTATGGCAAGGACAAGAAATATGCCGCCTACGGCGGCCTGTTCCTCACGTCCGCTCGCGATAAATATCGTTCCCATGCCGCCATAGAGCAAGGCGACAAAAATACCGGCGAGAAGCTGAATGCCGCCGTTGATCATGAAGAAAATACCGAGTAGATTATTGTGATCTTTTGCTGTCATTTATCCACCTCAGAAAAATAAAGAACCGACGCAATTGATTCTAGATCAAAATACGCCGGTTGCAAAGATTTTGTTGCAGAAATCGGAACTAATCACGTTCGACAGCCATCGCCACCGAGTTGCCGCCGCCGAGACACAATGCGGCAATTCCTTTTTTGGCACCGCGCCGTTTCATCTCGTGGAGCAGGGTGGTCAAAACACGACCGCCGGAGTTTCCGATAGCGTGGCCGAGAGCAACGGCGCCCCCGTTCACGTTAACTTTTTCCTTATCAAGACCAAGTTCCATCATCACGCCAAGCGCCTGAACTGAAAATGCTTCGTTCAGCTCAAAAAGATCGACTTCGGACATGTCCCAACCGGCTTTTTGCAAAACGTTGAGAACACCCTGGACAGGAGCCATCATAATAAGCTTCGGCTCGATGCCGGATGTTGCCGAGGCAACAACGCGCCCGAGCGGTTCAATGCCGAGTTCTTTTGCCTTTTCAGCCGTTGTAACGACTAGTGCGGATGCACCGTCATTTACGCCTGGGGCGTTTCCGGCGGTGACAGTTCCGCCGTCTTTTTTGAACGCAGGTTTCAATTTAGCGAGGCCCTCGGCAGTAGTGTCGGGCCGAACAGGTTCGTCATAATCGAGAACAACGGGTTCGCCTTTTTTCTGCGGAATCTCGATCGGGACAATCTCGTCTTTGAATCGGCCGGCGGCTTGAGCTTCGGCCGCTTTGCGGTGCGAACCAAACGCAAATTCGTCCTGCTCCTCGCGCGTGATCTCGTATTTCTCAGCGACGATCTCACCGGTGTTGCCCATGTGCCAGTTTTCGAACGGACACCACAGGCCGTCCTGGATCATAAGATCGATGATCGTTTGATTTCCCATGCGATAGCCGTCACGGGCGCCCGGCATTGCATAAGGTATGTTGGACATAGATTCCATACCACCGGCGACGACGACTTCCGAATCGCCAAGCTGTACCGCCTGCGAAGCCAACGCGACCGCGCGCAAACCCGAGCCACATACCATGTTGACTGTGAGGGCGGATACTTCCGGCGGCAACCCCGCTTTTAACGCAGCCTGCCGCGCCGGGGCCTGTCCGATGCCCGCCTGTACCACGCAGCCCATTATGACCTCGTCAACCGCATCGGGTTCGACGTTTGCACGTCTCACCGCCTCTTTGATAGCGATCGCGGCGAGCTCGGGCGCCGTGAAACCCTTTAACGCTCCTTGAAATTTGCCGGTCGGCGTACGTGCCGCACTTAAAATTACTGCTTGTTTTGTATCTGACATTTTATTAATCCCTCTAGGTGAAAAAATTGCTCAGTATAACAAACTATTATTTTCGCATTATCGATCGAAATAATCCACTTTGGAAGATTCTGACGTACAAATACAAATCAGATCGATCTTAGGGATCGACTCGGATTTTGCTCGCCGTTAATCTTCGCCAATATCTTCATTCCAAACACCAGGAGCCGCTTCAATAAACTGGGCAAGCATTCTTATGCATTCCTGCGAGTTCATATCTATTACCTCGACGCCATTTTCGCGGAGCCACCCAATGCCGCCCTGGAAATTGACCGACTCCCCGACGATCACCGTACCTATGCCGAATTGCCGCACCAGACCGCTGCAATACCAGCACGGAGCCAGAGTCGTTACCATTATGGTGTCGCGATAGGTTTTTTGGCGGCCGGCTTTGCGAAACGCGTCGGTCTCGCCGTGGATGGACGGGTCATTTTCCTGAATGCGGCGATTGTGTCCGCGGCCAAGAAGGTTGCCGTCGGCGTCAAATAGCGCCGCGCCGATTGGGATGCCGCCTTCGGCCAAGCCCTTTCTCGCTTCATCTATTGCAACGGCTAACATGTCATCTCTTGTCATGATTTTCTCTATTCAGATGTCGATCCCGCGATCAATATTCTTAGCTAACACTTGCGACAAAGCCATTTGCCCAGTTAATCTTTTCCTTATGTTACAGGATTTCAAGCCCGGCGATTTCCTCATTTTTCAACTGGAAAGCGCTTTTGCGCTGCTTCGCATTCTGGCGATCGACGAAAACGGTGACGACACCGTGTGGCACGTCGCCGGGTATGACGAATTCTTCCCTGATATTGAGTCGGCCGACGCTGCACTAGAGAATCCAGGCTCTCTTACGATTCGCGATCCGCACATCGCCCTCACTAACCGTGCCTTTGAAAGCACACAAGTTGCGCGAATGAAAAACGTTCCACTCAACGGCGAAGAATTGAAGGGGCTTCAAGAGTGGAAAAATAACCCGGACCGCGAGGTTTCGGACCGCTCGGTACGGTTAATGCTCGGTTTCCGCTAACGCAGTCCTCGTCTCTTCAGTTCCTTTTCGATCAATTCCAACTCACGGCTAACCTGTCCTGATGCCGAAGAGTTTTCCTGAGCCCGGCGAATCAGATACGGTATCGCATCGCGCACCGGGCCGTAGGGAACGTATTTAGAAGTTTGATACTTGTTGTGCGCCAGAACGTAGGAAAGGTTATCCCCCATACCGTACAGTTGCGAGAAAAAGATGTGCGGGTGGTCCTTTGGCACCCCGCGATCATGCATTTTACCGACGAGAGTTTGGGTGCTGGCTTCGTTGTGCGTAGCCGCGACAAACGCAATGTCCTTGATATGGTCGAGACAATAATCGACGGCCGCATCGAAATTCTTGTCAGTCGCCTTCTTGTCAGGCAAGATCGGCGATTCGTAACCCATTTCTGCCGCGCGTTCGCGTTCCTTTTCCATGTACGCGCCGCGAACAAGTTTCACCGCAAGAATGTAGCCATGGTCTTTAGCGGTCTTGTGAGCTGATCTTAAATACTGAAGCCTGTCCGTGCGGTACATTTGCAGCGTGTTGAAAATGATGGGCCGTTCGAGGTTGTACCGCTCCATCATCTCAGTGGCGAGGCGGTCGATGGCATCTTGTATCCAGGTTTCCTCTGCGTCAATGAAAGTTGGCTGGCCCGATTGATAAGCATATTCGCAGATCTCCTCAATTCGGTTGTGGATCCGCTCGCATTTTGCCTGGCTCTTTGCATCAAGACGTTTTTTGCAGCTAACGCGTTCGAGCGTCCCCAACGGCGCAATACCCGTCACCTTGAATACCGAAAATGGTATGTCGGGATCGTCTTTTGCACGGGTGATGGTCTTGATTATCTCGTCCTTAGTGCGGTTAAAATCTTCTTCAGTTGCTTTGCCTTCGACGGAATAGTCAAGAATAGTGCCAATGCAGGCCTTGCCAAGCTGCCGGATGGTGCGGTCACATTCCTCGATAGTTTCGCCGCCGCAGAACTGCTCGAAAATGGTTCTTTTGATGAGGCCTTCGACAGGAAGACCAAGTGAAAGTGCAAATTGTGCGGCTCTCGAACCGATAGAATTCAGCACAGGTGAATTCAGCATCCTAAAGAGCCTGTATTTTTCTTTCAGTTCTGCGTTCGATTTGTCTGCAAAAGCTATCGCAGTGTCCTGAAAGTCCAGCTTAAACTCGCTCATAGAAATCAACCACAGAGTGCACGGAGCGCTCTGAGCCAAAACCAAAATAATACCGAATTATCCGAAATGACACAATTTGAGCTTTCTTTTCTCCCTCGGTGCTCTCTGTGGTAAAGTAAATATTTTCTTATGGCTAAAGGACTTCCAAAGAGGTCGGAGAACTACTCCGAGTGGTATAACGAGATCGTAAAACGTGCTGATCTGGCGGAAAATTCGGCGGTTCGCGGCTGCATGGTCATCAAGCCGTACGGTTTTGCGATATGGGAAAAGATGCAGCGCGCGTTGGACGATATGTTCAAAGCGACCGGGCACCAGAACGCCTACTTCCCACTTTTTGTGCCGAAATCTTTTCTCGAAAAAGAAGAGGAGCACGCCGAAGGTTTTGCAAAAGAATGCGCGGTCGTTACGCATTATCGCCTCAAATCTGACGGTAAGGGCGGTCTTGAGGTCGATCCGAATGCAAGATTGGAAGAAGAGTTGATCATTCGCCCAACGTCGGAAACCGTCATCTGGAACGCCTACAAAAACTGGATACAGTCCTGGCGCGATCTGCCTTTGCTCATCAACCAGTGGGCAAATGTCGTCCGTTGGGAAATGCGGACGCGCCTGTTTCTCCGCACAGCCGAATTCCTTTGGCAGGAAGGCCACACTGCTCATTCGACTGAACAGGAAGCAGTTGAGGAGACCGAACGAATGCTTGGCGTTTATGCCGACTTTGCGGAAAACTGGATGGCCGTGCCCGTCATCCAGGGCCTGAAAACGCCGAGCGAGCGTTTTGCCGGTGCGGTTGAGACCTACTGCATCGAAGCATTGATGCAGGACGGAAAGGCGTTGCAGTCCGGAACCTCGCACTTTTTGGGACAGAATTTTGCAAAGTCGTTCGACGTACAGTTCGTCAATAAGGAAAACCAGCTTGAATACGCGTGGGCGACCAGCTGGGGCGTTTCGACGCGTCTGATGGGAGCGTTGATCATGGCGCATTCGGACGACAACGGGCTCGTGCTACCGCCAAAACTTGCACCGATCCAGGTCGTCATTGTGCCGATCTATAGATCGCCCGAGGACCTCGCAAAGATCAGCGAAAAGGTCGAGCCGATAATCGCCGAGCTAAAAGCCGCCGGCATCTCGGTCAAGTACGACGACAGCGATAATCAGCGTTCCGGCTGGAAATTTGCCGAATATGAACTGCGAGGCGTTCCCGTGCGTCTCGGCATCGGAATGCGCGATCTCGAAAACGGCACCGTCGAAGTCGCCCGCCGCGACGCATTGACCAAGGACTCGCGGCCGTTAGACGGCATTGCTGCCTATGTCAGCGACCTGTTAAACGAGATCCAGGCGAATATCTACCAAAAGGCGCTAAAATTCCGCGAGGAGAACACGTTTGTTGTAAATACCTGGGACGAATTCAAGGAGCAGATCGAAAAAGGCGG
>DATJGV010000209.1:0-11451 GCA_035494575.1 Pyrinomonadaceae bacterium
TGCAGAACGGTCCGATTCTGATGTTAAACCACCCGCTAACGCAGGCGGTACTGACTTGTCCGGGCGACAGGCGCTCTTTGGTATCATACAAGGTTCGGGCCATCTACAATTACGAAAGGAAAGCCTTGACCGCACAGTAGAGATCGGTTTTGACGGCTACGCGATCGGCGGTTTGAGCGTTGGCGAAGAAAAATCGGTGATGTATGACGTTATCGAATACATTGCGCCGCAAATGCCCGACGACGCTCCGCGATATTTGATGGGCGTCGGCACTCCCGAAGACCTCATAGAAGCGGTGTATCGCGGTGTCGACATGTTCGATTGTGTTTTGCCGACGCGTAACGGGCGTACCGGCAGCGCGTTTACATCGCGCGGACGGCTCAATATCAGAAACGCAAAATTCGCAACCGACAGCGGCCCTCTCGACGTCGATTGCGGCTGTTCGGTTTGCCGACGATATTCGCGAGCGTATCTTCGCCACCTTTACCAAGCCGGCGAAATGCTTGCCGCAACGCTAATTTCTCATCACAATCTTGCGTTCTTCCTTGACACGATGCGACAAGTTAGGCAATCTATCAAACTTGGCCTATTCAGCCAATTCCGTTTAGATCATCTCAACAAACTACGTGAAAATGACGCGTCTGGCGTTTGATTCGCCCTGCGTAAACGTATAATATTGAGTTTTTATCTGCGGCTTCGAAAGCAATGAGTATATTTCTATTATTTTTTCAGGACGCCGGCGGCGGCAGCACGAGCTTGATATGGACGCTGCTCCCGTTCGTCTTTATTTTCGGCATTTTCTATTTTCTGGTAATAATGCCGCAAAAGAAACAGAAGCAGCAGCTTCAGGAAATGATCGCCGCTCTTAAAATAAACGATGAGATCGTCACCAACGGCGGCGTCATCGGCAAGATCAAGGAAGTTAAGGAGACGAGCTTTATCATCCAGAGCGCCGAAAAATCGTTTCTCGAAATCGGCAAGAGCGCCGTCGTCGGAAAGAAGCCTTAAGCACTTAGTTAATTGTTAATTGTTCGTTGTTAATTGGTCCGGTTTTCCACCCGCGTTAGATCAATTTCAAACTGGCAGTTGACCTATGTTTTATGAAAAACACCGGTTTATGGATCCGGACAGCGATCATCATAGCGATCACGCTGGCTGGCACTTATCTTGTATTTGGCCCGAGACGGGTTCCTACCGCAGCCGATTTCACTTGGGCTGGTATCAAGAACAATCTTTCGGAAAATATCAACCTCGGCCTTGACCTGAAGGGCGGGTCGCACCTCGTGATGCGCGTTCGGACGGACGAATATCTGAAGGCCCTGACGGAGAACAACGCTCAGGCCGCGCTCACCGCCGCCCAGGATGCGAAGCTGCCGGTTACCGCAAATTCGACGGTCGCCGAAAACGGGAATTATTCGGTATCGTTGACGTTGTCCGATCCGTCACAGGCGCAAGCGGTCGTTGACGAGGTCAAGAAAAAGGTTGACTTCAGCCAATGGGGCGATCCCAACATCAGCGGCGGCACTATCACCTGGTCACTGCCAAATCAGGCGCAGAACGTCATGAAGGATCAGGCCGTCGAACAAGCTCTTAAGATCATCGAAAGCCGCATCAACGCATTTGGCGTCAAGGAGCCCACGCTGCAGCGTCAGGGTTCCAAAACATCGGGACAGATACTTTTGCAAATGCCTGGTGTGGACGATCCGGAACGCGTCAAAAAGCTTATCGGAGCCGAGTCGCACCTGATGCTGATGAAGGTCGCCGAGGGTTCGTACGATTTTCCGACCAAAGAAGCCGCCATCGCATCGCTCGGCGGTACGATTCCGCCGACCCGTAAGGTTTTGCCGCTTACCGAACGTGACGAAAACGCAAACACTACGCCGCAGAACCAGCCGCCAACGCGGTGGATGGTGCTCGAATATCCTCCGATAGTTGACGGCAGCGAACTTCGGGACGCGTCTGCATATTCGCGAACCGGAAGCCAGAGCGATTACCAGATCAGCTTCAGCCTTAAACCGGCCGGCGCTCAGAAATTCGGCGAATGGACCGGAAAGAATATTGGCAAGTATCTCGCGATCGTCTTGAACGACGAGGTCAAATCCGCACCCGTTATCAAGGGGCAGATCTTCGACCAGGGAACGATCGAAGGACGCTTCACAAAAACGTCTGCCGAGGACCTTGCTCTGACGCTTAAGTCGGGCGCTCTTCCCGCAAAGATCGATTATCAGGAAGAACGTACCGTCGGCCCGAGCTTGGGTGCCGACTCGATCCGCGCGGGCGTTGAGGCATCGGTCGGCGGTTTGGCTCTCGTCATCCTGTTCATGCTGTTTTATTATCGCGGTTCGGGCGTCAACGCAGTGGTTGCGCTGGTCCTGAATATGATCTTAACGGTTGCCGCGTTGATCGTTATTAAATCGACACTGACGCTTCCAGGTATCGCCGGTCTTATTCTCGGTATAGGCATGGCGGTGGATTCGAACGTGCTCATTTTCGAGCGCATTCGCGAAGAGCTTAGGCTCGGCATCTCGATCCCGGAATCGATACATATCGGTTTCGATCGGGCATTCGTAACCATCATCGACACGCACATCACGACAATCATTTCTTCTTTGATCCTTTATATGAACGGGTCGGGGCCGATTCGGGGATTCGCCGTAACGCTGATCCTTGGCCTGTTGATAAACCTTTTTACGGCGGTGTTCGTTTCCAGAACCATTTTCAATTGGGAGCTAAGTCTACGGCCCAATATGAAACATCTCAGCATATAGCGGCGGGAAATTTAGGAAAAGATGTTTAACTTATTTCAGAATATTCACATTGACTGGTTAGGGAAACGCCGCATCTTTATCGGCATCTCGATCACAATAATGCTTGCCGGCCTCGTTTCGGCCATTGGGCGTCAGGCTATGCCCGGCGGAACCGATGCATTTAACGAGGGTGTCGATTTCAAAGGCGGAACAGTTGTCACTGCCAAATTTCGACAGCGGCCGGCCGATGATGACCTTCGCGCTGCTCTGAACAACGCCGGCATAGGCGACCCGGTCATACAGGCTTCGCTCGATAAAACGGACGAGGTACTGATAAAGATCCCGCTGCTTGAAACCGAATCCGAATCGCAGACCCAAACGGAACAGCAGCATCAGGAACAGGTGCAGCAGGGACGCGGCCTGGTCAAAAAAGCTCTAGACACATTTGGTAAAGAGGCTGAAGGTGATAACACGCTCGATAATGCTCCGGACACAGCCTATAAAATTGTAGGTACGGATTCAGTCGGTGCCATCGCCGGTTCGCAGCTGCGCAACCAGGCTGTTACGGCCACGCTGCTGGGCTGCGTTGGGATCTTGCTTTTTATTGCTTTCCGTTATGACTGGACATACGCCGCGGGTGCAGTACTTGCGGTGTTCCATGACGTGTTGATGGTGCTGTCGTTCTTCTCGATCTTTCAGTGGGAAGTGAACCTCACCGTCATCGCCGCGGTTTTGACCATTGTCGGATTTTCGGTTAACGACTCGATCGTTATTTTTGACCGCGTACGCGAAAATCTTCCAAACAATCGTACCGACACGCTATTCAAGATCACGAACGATTCGATCAATCAAACGCTTTCGCGAACCGTTATCACGGCCGGTCTCGTGCTGCTGTCGGTGCTTTCCCTGGTACTGTTCGGCGGCGAGGTTTTAAGAAGCTTCTCGCTCGCTCTTCTTGTGGGTCTAACGCTTGGTTGTTACTCAACGGTCGCTATCGCCAGCCCTATCGCTATCTGGTGGCAGGGGAAACTTGGCGCGGCAAAGGCAAAAGAAGTTGCATCGACCGTCGGCGGGGCTACGAAGATGGCCTCAGCTTCGCGGCGGTCTGTAACGCGAAGGCCCGTTACGAGATAGGTTTACCGGGTTTGTCATATTATCGTTCGATGGCGGTCGTTGCCTGCTGAATTGCAACAGATCGCCGTCGAAAAAGAACATAAAAAATTTTTATAAAATTGGAAAAATCGGTTCAAAAAACTGCGGTTATTCTTGACTTTCGCGGTTTAACACTTTAGACTTCATAACGTTGCTGGTCAATTAAAGTATTTTGTCTCCGTTTTTTCCGTCGTTGATCTCTGAAATCAGAGCGGAATTTCGTGGAACTTTTGTATGCAAGACTGGCAAAAGACCGACTATCCCGCATTTGGTGAAGCGAATCAAAAACGCAGATCAAAGTATAGTTATGAAGTGCAGTCGCGCTGTGCAAAGCGATTACAACTTTGGAATTAAATTATATCATCTAAGCAATATTAAGGTTTCGTAACCCTTGACCTTTTTGGCACCGGAGAAAGGGAGGAAATATCATGTTAGATCAATTAGTTGAATCGAAAAGCAACTCGCGCGAAAACACACGCAGGAGCGAATTTCTCCTCGGCGTTTTTGTGATCATGGTCGTGCTTCTTCTAAGCGGATGGACGTACAGCCTTTTCGCAAAGGATTACGGCATGGGTGGCGACGATATCGAGCTTTCGACCCTCGTTGCACCTGTACCCGTTCCTGACGAAGAGCCGCCGCCAGAGCCCAAGAAAGAACCCGAACAGAAACAGCCTGACGTTGACGTCAGAAAGGAACTCATCCAGAACATCCTGTCAACGCCGGTAAAGCCGCCTGACACAACCAGCGTCGTGCAGAACAAGGTCAAGGAAATGCGCATGGATCGTTTGACCAAGCTCGGATCGACCGATTCCGATACCGGAGCCCTCTTGGAAAAGGGCGGCGGCCGTGTTGTCGATACGGGTGGAACAGGTGGCCTTTCGACGGGTAGTGGAACCGATACGTCGGGCAGCGACAAGGCCGCTCCGCCGCCGCCTCCGCCTGTAAAGAAGGAACCGCCGAAGACTGTTTCGGGTGGTGTGCTGAACGGTAAAGCGGTCAGCCTGCCGAAACCGCCCTATCCGCCTGCGGCCCGTGCCGTTCGGGCATCGGGTGCTGTGACGGTTCAGGTGTTGATCGACGAGACGGGACGCGTCGTCTCGGCCAGTGCCGCAAGCGGGCATCCGCTTCTGCAGGCTGCGGCCGTTTCCGCCGCACGCCAGGCTCGGTTCAGCCCGACTATGCTTTCGGGGCAGCCGGTCAAGGTGTCTGGTATCATAACTTACAATTTCGTACCGTAAATCCGCGGGATGTTGAGAAACGGCCCGCAGGCCGTTTCTCAACTTATTTACAGATCTGCAATAATAAAAATCTTTTTCGACTTCTTTGGAGGATAAATCATGACAGCTTTAGTCAGCCTTATTGGAACAGATGTTCCGGGCATGTTCTTAATGTTTGCGGGCGAAGGACCTTCGTTCGGTATTTACGATATAGCCAAGAGCTTAACCATTCCTGGTTGGGGCGTTATCATCACGCTTCTCATCCAGTCGGTTTATATGATCGCGGTTGGTATCGAACGCTGGTTGACCTATAACAAGGCAAAACAGCAGTCGCGGCAGTATGCTCCTAAGGTTGCGCAGGCGCTAAAAACCGGCAACATCGATGAGGCTATCAACATCAGCGACCGGCACAAAGATTCGCACCTTGCGATGGTCGTTTCTTCGGGTTTGAAGGAATTTGCCGCGCATCAGGGTAACAACGAGATCTCAGCGGACGAAATGGCCGCCTCGGAGCGTGCTCTTGAACGTGCGATCGCGGTTAAGACTGCTGAGCTGAAACGCGGTTTGGCCGGTTTGGCTACCGTCGGTTCAACGGCTCCGTTCGTTGGTTTGTTCGGTACGGTTGTCGGTATCATCGGCGCGTTCCAGGCGCTCAAAAATAACGAATCCGCCGGTATCGGCGCGGTCGGCGGTGCTATCGCCGAGGCGTTGGTTGCCACCGCATTCGGTATTCTCGTCGCCGTTCCTGCCGTTTGGTTATTTAACTACTTCACAAACAAGGTAACAAGCTTTGGCGTTGAAATGGAGAACTCGGCTTCCGAATTGGTCGATTACTTCATCAAACAGCGCACCAAGCAGATCCGTGGTTAACCCGGACCTTGAATCTAAATTAAGGGAGATTTTTCGCTATGGGAATGGAAATTGGCGGAACCAGTGAATATAACTCGGAGATCAATGTAACTCCGATGGTGGACGTTATGCTGGTGCTGCTGATCATCTTCATGATCGTAACACCGCTCCTGCAACAGGGAGTTTCGGTCAATCTGCCTCGCGACATGGTCAGCCCCGATGAAGACGCCGATATCGCCAAGGACACCTCGGTGATCATCGCGATCCCGGATAACAACAACTTTTACATCGGTAAAGAGCAGTATCCGCTGGATGCATTGGGCGAAAAGGTCAAAAAGCTTATGGAAAACAAAACTCCGGACAAGAGAATTGTTTATATCAAAAGCGGAGTTGATGTTGATTACGGACGCGTTGTCGATGCGATCAAGACGATCAGAAAACAGGATATAGACAAGATCGGATTAGTCGCCGACAGGAAAAAGGGAGAAAAGGCGGGTTCCAAGTAGGAAAGTCCGCCTTGCTCTGAAGGTAGGAGTTATAGGTTATGGCAATGACAACCGGTGGGTCTGGGGCAACGCCCAAGATCAACGTAACACCATTGATTGACGTATTGTTGGTGCTGCTGATCATCTTTATGGTCATCACGCCATTAAAGCCGGCTCGGTTCGAGGCGAAAATACCTGCTGAACCGAAGGATGAACCGCAGGTCAACGTAAAACCCAACCCGTTGACCCTCGTTGTTACGATAGATAAAGACACCAAGAAGGTTCTGTTGAATAACGAGGCCGCAGGAGATGTCAGCGATGCTAGCCCGTTGACCGCAAAGCTTAACGAGATCTTCAAGGCGCGTGAAAGCAATGGTGTATTTCGCGAGGGAACCAACGAAGTCGAAAAAACGGTATTTATCAAATCGCATCCGTCTGTAAAATATGGCGATGTTGTAAAGGTCATCGACGCCGCCAAAACAGCGGGTGCACAACCGATCGGATTGCAGGTCGATTCTATAGAGAACTAATATTGCGCGAAGGAAAAACGTTTGGCTTGGGCCGGTCCCAGGCTAAACGTTTATCTGAGCGATGAATGGAGTCAGAAAATGAGATTGTCTCGTTTAGGGATACTTGTATTAATACTTATAACTGTTTTGGTCGGAGCTAACTGCTCTTATTATAACCGGATCATCGCAAGAAAGGATCTGGTAGACGGTTCGAAGGCGTATAAGGACCGCAAGTTTCAGGAGGCCGAAAACCTCTTCAGGGCCGCGGTCGCCCGTGATCCGGACGGCAAAACAACCGAAGGCCAGACCGCGCAGCTATTTCTGGCTCGAACACTTCACTCGGAATTCATCGGAAACCGACAGAGAACCGACCTTGCCCAAGAAGCGATAAAAGAATATAAAAAGGCACTTTCAAATAACAATAACGACCAAAGCTCATATAAGGCCATCGCGAGCCTTTACGAGAACCTCGGGATGTCTGACGACTGGCTGAAATGGGTCACTGCCCGTGCGAACGACCAGGCGGCTCTTCCGCAGTACAGGGCCGAAGCTTTGACGTCGCTCGCCGCCAAGCAAAACACCTGCGCGAACGATATTACCGATACCGACCAAACCAAGAAAACGATAACGGTCGCCGGTAAAAAAGAATTTCAGTTCGTAAAGCCGGCGAATCCGGACGATTTTACAAAGTTGAAGCAGTGCGTTGACGATGGTACGAAACTGGTCGATCAGGCGCTCGCGCTCGAAACCGATCAGGTTAAAAATGCCAAGAGCCTCAACGTTAAGAGTTTGACGGACGAACAGCTTAAAACCAACAGCGATCTTCTCAAGGTGTTCGAGTCGGCCCGGTCGTACAAAGCAAGTTTGACGATCCAGGCAATGCGCGTCGCCGAAATGGAAGGCCGCACCGCCGACCGCGACAAGCTTAAATCGGACGCCGAAACGGCAAAGCAAAGTTTTCTTGATCTGAGTGAAGTTGTCAAGAACATTCAGGCTGAGATCGACGACCGCGCGGCAGCTAAAGAAGCGGCGAACAATCCGGAAGCCGCAAACGCGACTAAAAAGTAAACCCGTTTTTTGTTTACCGGAAAGGTGGTGCCCTTTTTTGAAAACGGGCATCACCTTTTTGTCTTTTTTACAGAAGCCATTTTTGCCCAAACCGGGCCTGACCACGAACGAATTGTGAACGTTGAATTGTCGCCTTCACTTTCTCACAGGCGCGATTTCAGGGCTTTATGGAATTTATTAACCCATTAAATGTAAAATAGTTTCAGATGATTCGTATTGAAGATGTCATAGAAAAGGTAGAGGCCAACCGACCTAACGCGGATATCGACCTTATTCGCCGGGCCTATCTTTTCTCTGCGCTTCATCATCGCGGACAAACGCGGGCGTCCGGAGAACCGTATCTTGTTCACCCGCTTGAGGTTGCGAACATTCTTGCCGAAATGCGGCTAGACGAGGTGAGCGTTTCCACCGGATTGCTTCACGACGTTGTCGAGGACACTTTGATCGATCTCGAAACCATCCGCAGCTATTTCGGCCCCGAGATCGAACAGCTCGTTGACGGACTTACCAAGATCGCCCACATCAGCAACCTCTCAAAGGAAAAACAGCAAGCCGAAAACGTCCGCAAGATGGTGCTTGCGATGATCACCGACGTCCGCGTCGTGCTTATCAAGCTGGCCGACCGGCTGCACAATATGCGGACGATGCAGTTTCTCAAACCCGAAAAACGGGCGCGCATCTCGCAGGAGACACTCGATATTTACGCTCCCATCGCCCACCGGCTCGGTATGGGTAAATTGCGAAGCGAGCTCGAGGACCTTGCATTTCAAAACCTGTATCCCGAGGAATACAAACGTTTGAGCAAAGAGGTTGAGGCTCGCAGGCCGGAACTCGAGGCCGCTCTCGAAAAGATAAAGGCAACGATCGCGGAGCGCCTCACCGAGAACGACGTCCCGTTTGTCGCGATCGAGGGCCGCGTAAAACGCCTCTATTCGCTATGGAAAAAATTGAAGAAACGAAAACTCCATATCGAACAGGTTTACGACCTTATCGCCGCCCGCATTATCACCGCAAACGACAGGAAATATTGCTACCTCGCCCTTAGCGTCATACACGACATCTGGACACCCGTTCCCGAACGTTTCAAGGACTGGATCGCCATCCCGCGTGACAACCTTTACCAGTCGCTGCATACATCCGTGATCGGCGACGGCGGGTTGCCGTTCGAGGTGCAGATACGCACGCAGGAAATGCACCGGATCGCCGAAGAAGGCGTCGCGGCGCATTGGAAATATAAGGAAAGCAAGCTAGGTGCAGCCGAGGAGGACGAGAGCCTCGACGAGCTTCGCAAAACGGTAGAAAAGCTGCTGCTGCCGCTTGTCGAATCGACCGAGCAGAACGAAAACTCGGAGGATTTTATCGAATCCTTAAAGCTCGACCTTTTCCCCAAGGATGTGTACGCCTTCACGCCGATGGGCAAGGTCATCCAACTTCCTCGCGGATCGACACCGATCGATTTTGCGTACGCGATCCACTCTGAGGTCGGCGACACCTGCACCGGCGCCAAGATCAACGGACGCATTGTTCCGATCAAGAGCGAGCTGCAGAACGGCGACGTCGTGGAGATCCTGACGACGCCGAATTCAAAACCCTCGCGCGACTGGCTCAATTACGTCGTTACCGCCCGTGCTCGAAACCGTATCCGTCACTGGATCTCGGAACAGCAGCGGGTCGAATCGATAGATATCGGACGCAAGCTGCTCGAAAAAGAGGCCGACCGCTTTCACGTTCCGCCAAAGAAATTTCTCAATAACGAGGCTGAGATGAAGCGTATCGCCAACGAATACGGCCTCAGCCGCTCCGAGGACCTGCTTGCCTCGATCGGTTACGGGAAAACGCTGCCGAAGAACGTGATGGCGAAATTTCTCGGCGCCGAGAAATTCAAGGAGCTTGACCCCGACAACCGCAAGGAAACCCGCCTTGAAACCGGCATGAAGGCCGTCCGAAAATTTATAGGCCTTGGCGAGGACGCTATCGTCGTTAAAGGCGTGGACAATCTGCTAACGACGCGTGCCCGGTGCTGCAACCCGCTCCGCGGCGAGGACATCATTGGGTACATTTCGCTCGGAAAGGGGATCGTCGTGCACAACAAGCGCTGCAAGAATGTCAGTCAGCTCATGGTCAACCGCGACCGCATAGTCGAGGTCGAATGGGCAAAAAGCGAAAAGGAAGAAATTCAATCGGTTCAGATCCTCGCCACTACCGAAAACCGAACGGGCATGCTCGCCGGCATCACAAACGCGATCGCCGAGATCAAGACCGGCATCCGTGACGCACGCGCGATTGTTGCAAAGGATGGACACGGCCTTATCGAGGTCACGGTCGAGGTCTTCGATAAAAAGCACCTTGATAAAGTCGTAAGTGCCGTCGAAAAGGTTCCAGGCGTCATCGCCGTCGAACGCGTCAACGCGTAAGTCAGTCGGCAGCAGCACTTGTCATTGTCGCGACCGACAACTTCAATCCGAAACCCCGAATCGATTTGTCCCAGATTTGTCCCACCTTGGGACAAGCTGGGACACGCTTGGGACAGGGATGTTATTGAAACTAAAAGGTTTACAGCTTGTCCCACTTTGTCCCACGCGTCCCACGATTTTTTTGCGAAAAAACGTTTTGTCCCATTTTGTCCCGTGGGACAGGGTGCGGATTGCTGATTTGAACCCTGCTTCGTGTCCCCCTTTTGTGGCTCGACTAAACCGAAACCACCAGACAACACGAGAAAACAAAATGGGTTTTCATTTTCAGATCTCAGCTTTTATTTTCCGTTTTGTCCGGAGAGTCCTGCCTGAATTTTCAAAGACCCGGCCGAAACCAGGAATCGGCCCTCGATAGTTTGAACGATGTTGCACGGATTGTCAATAGTTTTATGCATAGGACATTCTAGGCGTTTTTTAAGAACGAACCAAGAAACAAAAAACCATGAATAAGATCAAAAAGAATGATCCGTAATTCCAAACTGGACCGTTTACCAAAAACAGTCGCCCATATGAAATTTTGGCATTATAATGTTTAGTATGAACAAGCGATTCGAATCACCCGATTTTTGCAGCACGCTCGACGGCCTTTTGCCGAAGCTCAGGCGGCCACACCGCAGCGATCCATTAGCGAAGGTTGGCGTGTCGTCAAAGGACGAGAATGCGAAGCCCAGGAAGGGTGAGAAACAAAACCCGAAGCGCGACAAGCTGGATTGACGATAAAATCTCAGCCTCCCCGCGTCGAACTCGTTTGCAGGAGAATATCTTCCGCAAAGACGCGAAGAACGCAAAGAAAACCGAACATCGCCATAAGCTGAAAACGTGCGCACCACAACATTAGGACACTGCGGCCCGCTCCTGAACCCCTGTCAACTTTTCTTTTTCCCTCAAATTTGATAATATTCGCCTTTTGCTTAATACAAAAAAGACGCTCTTTTTATAATGAAGAACGA
>DATJGV010000210.1:0-4802 GCA_035494575.1 Pyrinomonadaceae bacterium
GGACCAGACCCAGTTGACTACGCTTGGCGGAACTACGCGTTCAGCGGTCGGCCTTGGCGGAAACGATCTGTTTGGCCGAATGGCAAGTACCGCTACGAGTGTGCTTCCGATGGCGTTCGGCGTCGGTTTTGCTCTGCCGTCCGCAAACCTGATGGCATTTCAGAATAAGAACAACACAAAGCTGCTCGCTTCAACCCAGATCCACGCATTCAATAATGAGGACTCTTCAGCCCGCATAGGCCAACGTGTTCCGGTACGGACCGCGACCATACAGACCGGCAACAATGTCGGAGCCGGCGGCATTGTCTCGGACGTGATCAATTACGAACAGGTCGGACTCACGCTGAAATTCAAGCCCATCGTATTCCCGAACCAGGATGTTCAGGTCGCAATGGAGATTGAGTCGAAAGACGTTGTGGCGGGCGGAACTCCGGGGAATCCTGTTTTTTCCGAACGCACTATCAAGGGAACAGCCAGAGTTCAAAATAATAAAACGCTGCTTTTAGCGAGCGTTGCCCAGGACGTTCAGAGCAATGGTCGGCAGGGACTGCCGCTGCTCGGTTTGATCCCGATCCTCGGACGGTTGTTTACTGCTCCGACAAAGGATAATCGCCAGGTGGACATCGTTATTGCGGTTACGCCGAAAGTTATAAGAGCTCCTGCCATTTTGCCCGAAGACGAAGCGGAACGCCCAACCGGCAGTTTGGCGACGCCGACGAACGGCTCGCTCGAAGCGATGCTTATTCAGGAAGACCGCGAAGAGATGTTGGCCGCAGCACGCCGCATCCCGAATACGGCGAGTGTTCAGCTGCCGGACCAGCAGGCAGAGGCACCGGCATACGTGCAGGCATCGAATACAACCAAGGAAACTGCTCAGCCGCCCGTAAGCGATCCGAAACCGGCCGCAGCCAATGTGTCACCGACTGACGCAATTGCGGCGGCTTTGCGTCCGATAGACACTGGCGTCAAGAACATACAAGTCACTCAGACGGCTGATACGACGTCAAGCCCGGCGATAAAGACGCTGCAGCCGAATGAAGCTCCGTCGGACACCGCGACCACAAATGCGGCTCCGACTGCGAGTGTCCGGTTTGCTTCACCTTTTCCGGAAATGAAGCGGGGCGATAAAGTGAAGATCGCGATCGCGGTTGACGGTTCCAAAACGTTCCGCTCGGCGGTACTCGGTTTCCGCTACAACGATAAGAAACTCGCGATCCGTTCGATCAATTTCGGCGACGTATTCGGCAGCGGCATTACGGGTACGAGTGCAACGCCGTTCCTGAATCAGGACGGGAAGACGTTTGTCTCACTGTCGATGCCGCAGGGTGTCGCTCAAAGCCCTTCCGGAGTTCTCGCATTTATTGAGGTCGAGGCTCTGGCCGACGGACAGCCGGAAATAACGTTCGAGCGTGACGTTATGAACATGCTGACCGCGGACGGCAAAAACTTTGCAGTAAAGTTCTGAAATGAAAACTCGCGTAAGTTGTCCGATGATCGATGTCGGCCGTAAATCAAAGCAGACGGCCGGCGCGATCATTCGGTCGCAGTCCGGCTATACCTTACTTGAATTGATCGTTACGCTCATCGTTTTATCAATTCTGATAATGGGAACCATTCCGCTTGCGCAAAACGCGGTAAAGCGTCAGCGAGAGGAACGCCTGCGAGAAACGCTCGGTGACATCAGAAATGCGATAGACGAATTTCGACGTGATACCGTAGGTGCATGTCCGCAGGGAGCGATAACGACCGGAAATCCGACGACCGGCGGATCGAATACAGCACCACCCGACCCGCGAAGCAGAGTGGTCGTCGACGATTGCACGATTTTTGATACGCAGAACCTTGACCGGTATCCGCCGACGCTGGAAACGCTGGTTAAAGGCGTTCGCGTAAAACCGCGCGGCCTTAATCTTACTTCGGGAAGCGGCATTACGGACAACACGAAGCAGGCGACCGAATTGAACCAGGACGAAGAGGTGACAAAGGTTTACCTTCGCGAAATGCCTATAGACCCGATGACCGGAAAATCGGATTGGAAACTTCGGTCGTCGTACCAGGACAAGGATACTGACAGTTGGGATAGTATCAACGTATTTGACGTTCGATCGAGCTCGGATGAAGAAGGACTGAACGGAGAGAAGTATAGTGAGTGGTGAGGCTGCGACAATGAGACACGGAGACGCGGATACGCGGCAAAACGGGCAGAAGGGATTTTCGCTGCTTGAGCTGATGATCGCGATGTTCATTATGATCATCCTGATCTCGGTCGCTTTGCCGACCTATCAAAAAAGCGTTCAGCACGCCCGTGAAACTGTTCTGAGCGAGAATCTTTGGCAAATGCGGCGGGCGATCGACCAGTATGGCGCAGACAAGGGCAAGCTACCGCAAAGCGTGAGTGAACTTGTCGATGCAAAATACCTCCGCGAGGTTCCTGTCGATCCCATCACCGAAAAGGCCGAGTGGGACGAGATACAGGGAAAGGACCCGAATTCGCCCGACGGAAACTCAGGGCTGACGGACGTAAAGAGCCTTGCCGAAGGTACCGACAGCGATGGGAAGCCATTCAGTAAATACTAGGGCCGGAATGCCGGTCGCAGGCGGCACAAATTGCAGAAGCCCGCACGTAAGTAAGGGCGAAATGCGGACGTTGGATGAATCGCCCTTGCTAACATGCGGGCCTTTGCGTTTATTAAAAGATGTTTTCAGCACTAACCCAACCAAATTATCCTAAAGCAGCTATCGGCATCGAGGGCGACAGCATCACCGCATTGGCGATCCGCAAAGAAGGACGCGGCCAGTTCGGCGTTAAGCAGGCCGCGGTCATCGAGCTTCCAAAGGGCCTCCTCGTACCAAGTTTCACTAACGCGAATATTTCCAGCATTGCGGAATTTCGCGCAATGCTTATCGAAGCCGTAACGAACGCCGGTCTGATGGATCAGAAAAAATGGTCTGTCTCGCTGCCGGGTGCGACAGGCAGGGCGGCCCTTTTGACGCTCGACACTGACGCGGGTTCGTCACAGGAAACTGAGGAAATTCTGGACTGGAAGGCGGAGCAGAGCTTTGGAGCACCTGCCGCTTCGATGCGGCTTTCGATGTTCAAGATCGCGCCGGACGGTGACGGCAAAACGAGATATTTTGCAACGGCAGTCAAGCTTTCGGTCTTGGACGAATACGAGACGGTCTTCGAAGATCTGGGATGGAAGGCGGGTCTGATCCTGCCGCGTGCCGTAAGCGAAGCCCGTTGGCTGGCGGACGACGCGAACGATTCTCTGCTGATAAGCTCGCAGGCTGACGGTTTTACCGCGGTTCTCGTGCGAAGCGGCATTCCGAGGGTTGTCAGAACGGTCAGCTGCAGCAACGCGGAGATAGATGATGAGATCTACCGCCTGCTGATGTTTTACAGAGACCGTTTTGCCACACCGGGAGATACCAGCAATTTGAAAGGCGTGCTTGCGGTCGGAAAGGATTTCGTAGCGGCTCGTCTTGCGGCGATCTCACAAGAGGCCTTGGGCGGCCCGGTCGATATGCTGCGGCCTGAGGATGTCGGTTTGTTTCTGCCGCCGGGGGATTTTCATTTTGACGACATCGCGGCCCCCGCCGGACTCGCCGCGCTGGGATATCAGTAATCTGCAAAACCGAGCGGGACGATGCCGATACTGCTAAATCGGCTTGCCAATTGAAACAAATTGTTTAAGAATACCGTATAATTTTTGCAATATGTCGTCCCGAGCCGCAGCCCTTGAAGTCTTAAAAGGTCTTTCCGATGTCGAACTTATCGCCAGCGCTATTCGCGGGCGCGAGGACGGTTTTGAGGAGATCGTGCGCCGGTACCAGCGTCCGATCACGAGCTATGTTTACCGCATGCTCAACGATTACGAGTCCGCGCTTGACGTCACCCAGGAAGTCTTCATAAAAGTTTACAACTCGCTCGAACGCTACAGCTCCGAATATAAGTTTTCAACCTGGCTCTATCGCATAGCGCACAATGCGGCGATAGATCATTTGCGCCGTAATTCGACAAACCAGCAGAGCCTTGAAACCGAAAATGCGGAGGGCACGTATCAACTACAGCTTGAAAGTTCGAGCCCGACGCCGGAACAGGACCGGGAACGCAGCGAATGGCGAACCGAGATAGGAACTGTTGTGAAATGTCTGCCGGCGGCATACCGGGACTTGATATTGTTGAGGCATTCGCGTGACCTGAGTTACGACGAGATCGCCGAGGTGACGGGCTTGCCACTCGGAACGGTCAAGAACAGGCTGTTCAGGGCAAGGGAAATGATGCGCGAGATATTTATCGAACGCGGCTTTACGGGGATCTGAGGTAGCAAACGATGAGTTATAACATGCAATATCAGCAGCCGGCGTCCTTGCAGACGCCCGACCAGCGACAGATGGGATTGTTTTTGCATCTTTCTCAGCTTGCCGGGTTGGTCATACCGTTTGGCGGTATCATATTGCCGATCGTCCTCTGGCAAACGCAGAAGGATAAAATGCCGGCGCTCGACGCTCATGGCAAAATGGTCGTCAATTTTATGCTCTCGGTGCTGATATATGCAGTTGTGAGCGTTATATTGATGTTCGTTTTGGTCGGATTTCTTACGCTGCTGGCCGTCGGCGTGATCCATATTGTTTTTCCGATCATTGGAGCGGTCAAAGCAAACAACGGAGAGCTTTGGGAATATCCGTTGACGATCAAATTTCTTAAGTAGGGTTCTTGCGGGAAATGAAAAGTGTAGATTCGATCAATAAAGGGGCGTGTCCGTCGGCGGATATCTCTGCATATCTAGACGGCGAACTGT
>DATJGV010000211.1:0-4009 GCA_035494575.1 Pyrinomonadaceae bacterium
GGGCGATACGCACATTCGCGACCTGATCGTCTATCTGCCGCCGGGCTACGATCAGACGGACAAGCCATACCCGGCGGTTTATTGCCTCACAGGCTTTACCGGACGCGGTAAAATGCTGCTTAACGACGCGGCTTTTACGCCCAATATGGCTGAGCGAATGGACAAATTGATCGCCGCCGGAACGATAAAACCGATGATCGTCGTTATGCCCGACTGCTTCACATACTACGGTGGATCGCAATACATAAACTCAACGGCGACAGGTAATTACGAAGACTATTTGATCGACGAGATAGTGCAGTTCGTCGATGAGAATTTTCGGACGATGGCGGACCGAAACTCGCGCGCCGTTATGGGAAAATCGTCAGGCGGTTACGGCGCGCTGATAATGGGAATGCGGCACGCTGATGTCTTCGGTCTTATCTGCTCGACCAGCGGCGATGCCTATTTTGAGCATTGCTATTTGCCGGATATTCCAAAGGCCGTCAGGTCGATAAATGGTGATCCGAAAGGATTTATGCAAAAATTCTGGGACGAGGAAAAGAAACGCAAGGACGATTTTCCGGCCGTAAATATGATCGGCATGAGCGCGTGTTATTCGCCGAACGGAACCGATTTTGACATGCCTTTCGATCTTGCAACCGGCGAGATCCGCAATGATGTCTGGTCTCGCTGGCTCGAGCACGACCCGGTCCGGCTTGTGGAAAAACATGCAGAAACCTTAAAAAGCCTTCGTCTGCTTTATTTAGACGCCGGGACGCGGGATGAGTTCGGTCTCGATCTTGGTGCACGTATTCTTGCCAAAAAGCTGCGCGGCCTTGAGATTCCGTACATTCACGAAGAATTTGATGACGGTCACATGAACATCGCCTACCGGTACAACCGATCGCTTGAACTCATCGCGCAGAAAATAGTTTGCTAGGGTTAAACTTCTTAGGCCGTGTCGGCTGATGGTCGATGAGCATGCTTGCGCAGGCGGAACGCGATCATCAATAGAGTGATCCCAAACATCAGCGCGTAGATCCCGATGATCAGCCCGATCGCGAACGCGCCGGACTGCGGCGATATAGTGACGAGTATTCCAAACAGGACCGAAAGCACGCCGCTGACGATCATCCAGCCTTCATTGGCGATCGTTTTACGTAAGCGAATCGCGGTAAAAATTTCGAGTATCCCGGTGACCAGCGCCCACGCGGCAATGACAAATATCCATGCGAAGGCCATCGCAGCCGGCTGGATCAGCGTCAATATACCGATCAATATGCCGAATGCGCCTTCGATCACGAGCCACCACCACGATTCGGAATGCGCCCCTGAGACAAAAACCGCAACGATCGAAAAGATCCCGTCAACAAGCGCAAAAATGCCAAAAACGAGAACGAGCGAAAGAAACGCCGTAGCCGGAAAAAATATTGCGATGACGCCGAATATGATCGCGATCAATCCGCG
This sequence comes from Pyrinomonadaceae bacterium, assembly GCA_035494575.1. Lineage (GTDB taxonomy): Bacteria > Acidobacteriota > Blastocatellia > Pyrinomonadales > Pyrinomonadaceae > OLB17. The sequence goes on from DATJGV010000211.1 coordinate 1,450, forward strand.
AATGGCAAACGCCCACCAGTTTCTTGCAAGCAGCATAAGACCTCCTTTATGTTTATCTAAGTATAAGGCGATTTTACCTGTTCACGTAAAGAAAGTTGTCACGAAGGCAGGTTACGATCAATTCCTTCCTAAATAACTGGTAGCGTTATAATTGATAACCGATAAACGAAAGCAGTATTAGCGAGGTGCTTTGGCGCAAACGCGTTCGACCTCGGCGTTCATGCGGCCGGTTAGCATGTACCACACCATCTTGAAATCGCTGATGAATGACCAGAAGGGATATTTGAAGGTCGCGGGGCGGTTCTTTTCGACGACGAAATGGGCAATCCACGCGAACGCATAACCCACAACAAAAAACAGGGGGAAGTAATACCACGTTCCGCGAGCGATAAACCAGACGAGCAGTGCCATGCCGAGCGTCGTTCCGACAAAATGCAGCCAGCGCGTCAATGCCTTCGAATGTTCCGCGACATAAAAGTCCCAAAATGTGCTGTAATCTGCGATCCTGTCAGACATCTCTTTTACTTTGCCGGAATGTCCGAGCTATACATATCGAGATAGCATTTCCATTTACCATCCACCTTTTTCCAGACCTCGAGATATTTGCCCTTATCGTTAACCTTTGAGCCTTTTGGATCGGTAAACGACAGTTCATAGGTGCCGTTCGTGTAGCCTATGTCGCTGCTGCCCGCGACCTCGACCTGGGTCGGCGCCCATTTTACTGAAACATCTTTCAGCCCGAGCAGATTTGCCCAGCCCTTTTTTACAGCGTCCTTACCTTTGGCTGCCGGCTCGTTCGGCGGCAACGTCGCCCCATCATCGGTCATGAAACCGGCGACGGCATCGACATCTTTCTTGCCGGCCGATTCGGACCACGCAATATCTGCCGCCCGAAGTTCAGCTTCTTCTGCAGCGCGGTCAAAAGGGGCCTTTTCCTTTTTTGCGGTGGCCGTACCAGAATCGGAATTTTCAGATCTTGCCGGCGCATTTTGACTGCAAGCTCCCGTCATAAGAAGCAGGCCGATGACCAACAACGTGATCGTTATTTTCATATTTCTCCTTAGTATCTTGAACAGGAAGTATGCGGCTGATAAGCCGACAGCGCAATTGAAAACGAATATGTAACGTTTTGCCGAAGATGTAAAGGCTCGCAAGGGCAGTTGCGTGCTGTAATTACGACCTAGATGAAGATGCGCGAACGAGATATCTCAGCGGGAGGAAGGCGCCAGAGGCGGATCATGCTTAAAATAAAAAGGAGATCCTAATGTATCAAGCGGCCTGCTTCATTTCGACGGGCGAACGCTGAACGTTAAAGCCTTTGATCTGTTTTGCCCAGCCAAGTTTTTCAAAAATGCGGATCGCGATCCAATTCATGTCGAACTGATACCATTTTAAGCCATGCCTGGCCGAGGTCGGCACCATATGGTGATTGTTGTGCCAACCCTCGCCAAATGTGAGCATGGCAACGAACCAGTTGTTTGTCGAATCGTCGCCGGTCTTGTGCGGCTGCGACCCGTAAAGGTGCGACAGCGAATTTACAAACCACGTGGTGTGCCACCCCAAAACCACACGCCCGAATACACCCCAAATAACCATCGACCAGCCGCCGACCAAAAATAATACCGCAGCAGAGACAATGATCGGAACGTAGTAAAAGCGTGAGATGAGCATCTGGCCCTTATCTTTGAGCAGATCGGGCACGTAGCGCTTGAGCGTGGAGGCGTCGTGATCCTGCGCGGTTCCCCAGACGATCCAGCCGATCTGCGCCCACCAGAATCCCGGCCGCGTCGAGTGCGGATCTTTCTCGGTTTCGGTAAAAGCATGGTGGATGCGGTGTGTCGCAACCCACTTATCCGGCGAATCCTGAATGGACATTGTGCCAATTACCGTCAGCGCGTACTCAAGCCATTTCGGCACGCTAAAGCTGCGGTGCGTCAGCAACCGGTGCCAGCCGAGACCGACGCCGAAGCTGCCGACAACCCAGTTGCCGATGATCAACGCGGCAAGGTTTTGCCAGGTAAACGTAAACAAAACGGGAATTGCTAAGAGGTGAAAGGTTGTAAGAATGGCGACATTCTTCCAGTTTACGCCTGGGCGTGGCCGCTCAAACGTTATGACATTTTGCATTAAGTAATTGTATGAAAGCTAAAATAGACCGACTTTAGAGTAACAGATCGCCGAACTCAGGAATGTAATAGTTGGGTAAGAATATTGGTGATCTTTTTGCGATCCAGGTTTTGAATCAAGATCATTTGATCTCAGCCGGCAGCCGATTCACGACCTTACCGTCAGCATCGAGGAACGTCAGCGAGGGTGTACCGTCCTTTTTCACTTCAATTAATATCCGCTTCTTTCCGTTTGTGTCCATCAGCGCAACCGAGGCATTGCCGTCATCGTCACGTCCGACCCAAACGCGTCTGCGCGTGTCGGTTCCGGAATGACTGTCCGAAACTATAAGGCCTGCGAAGCGGTCCTCGCTGTCGTCAACTCCGGCTAACTGAACGATCTGATTTGCATCATATTTATCGAAAGACAAGCTGCCGCCGGAATTAACGACCTC
>DATJGV010000212.1:0-4490 GCA_035494575.1 Pyrinomonadaceae bacterium
TTCTTATCCGGTCTCGCAGGCGGCCTTAAGCCGCCTTATTTACTCATTAAATTTTTTAATTATTTTTTCAAAAAAATGTTGACTTCCCGGTCTAAGTGCGCTAATTTAAACACACTGATCGCGATTTAGTAAAACTAGGGAGTAGAATGCTCGTACTCCCAGCTCGTAGGTTGCCCTTTGTGAAATCCGGCCCGGAAAGTACCACAGGGAGTTACAACTAGCGGGAACACTCGTGAGAGTCCTGTCGGCGCGATGCTCTAGACTCGATAAAGGGTATGTTTAAAAGATGTCAAGGCCTGTCGCAAACCGCGCAGGCCTTTTCTATTGTCCGAAATTGGCTGTCATTAAAATTCACAGCTTTTCCACAGGCTTTAATGTTACAGAACTGTTAAATTCTTAAGATGATTCTTAGGTTTTGTCTCTAAATTATAGCCCGTAAACACTTCTCGTTTCGTAACCGCCATAATTCGTCTACACGATGTTACAACGCCGCAAAATGCGCTTGACAGACAAGCCAGCGGCTTATTAATCTTCAAAAAATCGACCAACAACTTTAAATAAAATAAAGGGGTATATGAGCAATCTATCTAACAAGGAAGCCAGACAGGCCGCGATGCTTATTTTGGAACAGCTCGTCGTTCACGAGGACGAGTGGAACACGAAATTGGTCACGAAAACGCAGGAAGAATATAGCGTACTGTTGAAATCGGCATTGAACGGGATCCTTGATGATCGGGTCGTTGTGGGCCGTTCTGGAATCTTTGTAAACAATCTGCGCGTGAGCCCTCCGCCCGAACATCTCGTGCAATAGTCCCCAGCAATTTATTTTTCCGGGCCAGCCCTTGTCTCACCAGGAAGTGCGGGAGCCGAGCCGCGCGCTTTTTGCACATTCCACAGAGCGCTAAAATTTTCCCGCCAAAGCAACCTAATCAAAACTCGCTCCGTCCAAATTCTTAACACTTTGAAAAGTGTCAAAGGAGTCCGGCAGATTTAGCAATACCGAATTTGTCGGACTTTTTTTGTTGCCTGAAAGGGCATTACATTCATTTACAAGGAGTTAGGGAATAATGAAAAAAATGATATTGGCGGCCTGTATCGCAGCAGGCCTTGTCACGGCGGCAATGGCGCAAAGCTCGAGCGATTATAAAAAGAGCGAGTTTTACGTCGGATATTCGAACGGTCAGATCGATAAAGGCATCGACACGGGCAGTTCCTTTCAGGACTTTCTCGACGACCACACCACATTCCACGGCTGGGAGGCCGCGGGTGTATATAATTTTCATCGATATTTTGGCGTAAAGGGCGATGTTTCGGGGACTTATAACAACAAAAGGTTCGCGTTTACAACGCCAAACGGCGATGTTTCGTTCAAGACGAACAATTCGCTTTACAATTTTCTTGGCGGCATTCAGGTCAAGAATAACGGAACCGATGCTCGATTCAAGCCGTTCGCGCATGCCCTGGTCGGTGTCGGAGTCGGCCGCACAAAGGTCAAGAACGTCAGCTGCACCGGTACGGCTGACTGTTCGGGTTTAACAGGTTCCGATACGCAAAGCGGGTTTGCCGGAGCATTTGGCGGCGGCGTTGACATCAAGCTGAACGACAAGATCGATCTCAGGGCGATCCAGGTTGACTACAACCCGGTCCACTTCGACCATACGGACAATAACGTCCGGTTGGGTGTCGGACTTGTGTTCAAGTAACGATCATCAAAAGCACGCGTTCAAAAGGGCGGCAATTGGCCGTCCTTTTCGTTTTAAAATTTCAAAGCCTTCGAATTTATCTGCCTTTTTCGAAGATAAATTTTCTCGTTCTGTTAACCTCCTGTCGCTATTGACGATTATAGTTTGTGGAAAGCAAATTATCTTGGAGGGGCTGGACTCCAGCGAACAAAAACCATGAACATGAACGGAATATTTGAAAACCTGGCGATGATGGGCTTGGGCGTGACCCTGATCATTTGTGTCGCGTGGATCGTCACCAATATTGTACGATCGTTGAAACAACGGGCGAATACACGGACGAGAGCCGATATATACAATCGGCTTATCGACAAATTTGGGGCCGCGCCGGAATTTATCGCGTTTTTGCAGAGCGATGCCGGCCTGCGGTTTATCGAGGAAAACACTGTCGAACCGGCGGCACCGGTCGGGCGGATCCTCACATCATTACAGATCGGCATTGTGTTTTCGCTGGTTGGGCTCGGATTGTTGTTTGTAGCCGGAACAGAGAATTCGGTCGGGCACGATTTCTATATTATTGTGATGATGATCGGAATAGTCGGGTTGACGATCGGCGTCGGCCTGCTGGCGTCGGCTTACGTCTCGCATCGGCTCTGCAAAGCGTGGGGGATATTGTCCACGAACACCATCGACAAACCGGCGGCAGTTGAAAAGCCGGCGAGCTAAAGAAGGCCGAAACGCGACCGTCAGGGTGCGTGCCCCCAACGTTCGGGGGGACGGCACGCTCGTTCACACTCGCGTTTCGGCATTAGGAATGGAAGACTCGACATTCAACGAGATCTACAACGAAACGGCGCATCCGCTCTGGCGATATGTCGCGCGGATTTCCGGAAGCGCCACGTCGGCCGACGATATTTTGCAGGAAACTTACCTTAGTTTCCTGCGTTCGCCGTTTAAAGGCAGCGACCTGAAGGAAGCAAAGCCGTACCTTTACAAAATAGCCACTAACCTGGTTTACAAACGTTTTCATAAGACAAGGCACGAGACCCAGTCAGAATTTGATGAAGCAAATCAGGACGAAACAGCGTCTGCTGCGTTTAATGAATCGATCGAGATGTCGCAGATCTTTTCGAGGCTAAACGAGCGTGAACGGGCCCTGCTATGGCTGGCGTATGTCGAGGGTTACGAGCATAAGGAGATCGCGGCGATATTGAACGTAAACTCGTTAAGTGTTCGTGTGCTGCTGTATCGAGCGCGGCGTCAGCTTGCCGAGCATTTGGAGGTTGAAGGGAAATGAAAGAGACGAACGGACTAGAAGAGCATATAGTTTCTGATTGGATGCAGAGACTGGCGGAGCAAACACAGCCTCCGTCGAACCTTTCAACGCCAAGTCTGATCTTGTTCAAAGCCGGTTTGATCGAAAAACGCCGACGTGCGGAGCGGGCGATAATGCCGATCATCTGGATGCAGATCGCGACCTTGACGCTATTCGCTATCGCGGCGTTATGGCTGTTATTATCTGACCGCTCGCCGCTTGCCGTTTTGTTTAGAGAAACCCTTTCGTCGTTAATGTCCGTCGTCCCTTTCATCGTTTTCGGAGCGATAGCGGCCGCGATGATCTGTGTGGCGTTTGCGTTTGTGCTTAGGCGGGAATAAGTCCGTGAAACGGACGTGATATTTGTAGCCCACGGTGCGAACCGTGGGACATAAGGATCAAGAACGCGAACCGTCGGAGACGGTGGCATAACTATCGCCAAAGATATTGTTCATCGTATTCCACGCCGTTTTTATTCAAGAGAGTTTCGAAGTCCCGCTCAAAGTCGAATTTTGCGTGATGAATTTCCTGGTCGCGATTATATCTCGCTACCGCCCGAACGTTGGATCGGGAAACACTAAAGGCCCCAAATCCGGTTTGCCATGTGAAGACTTTCCGAAACGTTGGGTCATCCATCTTGACGAATTTGCTTTAACAAACCGCATGGCGTCGGAAACGCTGATAGATCTGGAACGTACCGGACAAACCCTGAGTGCCCTGGGATTTGCGATAAGGCGCTGGGAAGAGAAATTGCCGCGGTTTACGCCGGTCTCGGAAATTATGACAAGACATTTTCATGGCTGGAAGCAGATCTGAAATCGCGAAGCACTGAGCTTTCGACAATAAGGTATCTTCCACCGTTTAGGTCGATGCGTAATACTCCGCAATTTCAGGACCTTCTCAGCCGCATGGGGCTTTCTTCAAAATTGGATTGAAGACATTCTCCCGACTCGTTGCCTCGGCTAAGCCTAATTCTTCATCGGGACTTTGACGCTGTTTTTCTCCGCAAACTCGACCGCTTCTTCATATCCCGCATCGGCGTGGCGGATGATGCCCATTCCGGGGTCGGTCGTGAGCACGCGTTCGATACGTTTGGCGGCTTCGGGGGTGCCGTCGGCGACGATGACCTGGCCGGCATGCAGGGAATAGCCGATGCCGACGCCTCCGCCGTGGTGGACCGAAACCCACGTCGCGCCGCCGACGGCGTTTATCATCGCATTCAGATATACCCAATCGGCGATTGCGTCGGAACCGTCCTTCATCGCTTCGGTTTCGCGGTTGGGTGATGCGACGGATCCGCAGTCGAGATGATCGCGGCCGATGACGATCGGCGCTTTTAATTCGCCCGACGCGACCATTTCGTTTAATTTGAGACCGGCTTTTGCGCGTTCGCCGTAACCGAGCCAGCAGATACGAGCCGGAAGTCCCTGAAACTCGACTTGTTCCTGCGCCATAGTAAGCCAACGGGCGAGATGGTCGTTTTCCGGAAAAAG
>DATJGV010000213.1:0-9369 GCA_035494575.1 Pyrinomonadaceae bacterium
GCGGATCAGATGTACCAGATCAACATCCGGGCCAAAGGCCGGCTCGAAACGCCTGAGGAATTCTCTGATGTGATTGTCCGCTCGAACGGGCCGGATGACGTCGTGAAAGTTAAAGATATAGGCCGGGTGGAAATGGGGCTCGAAAGCTATAACGACGCGATCCTTCGGTTCAATGGAAAGGAGTCGGTCGGAATCGGCATTCTGCCTTTGCCCAAGGCTAACGTTCTGGAGGTGGCAAGCGGTGTGCTGGCGGAATTGGACCAGATGAAATCCAAGTTTCCACCCGGGCTGACCTATCGCAATGCTTTCAGCAATGCCGATCCGGTAAATGCGTCGATCCATGAAGTTTTGAAAACATTATTCGAGGCGATATTTCTGGTCGTGCTTGTAATGTTTTTGTTTCTGCAGAGCGCACGCATTACCTTGATACCGCTCATAACTATACCGGTTTCGCTTATCGGAACGGCGACAGGCCTGTATCTGCTGGGGTATTCGATGAATACTCTTACGCTTTTCGGGATCACTCTCGCAACGGGTCTCGTCGTTGACGATGCGATCGTGGTTATCGAAAATATCGAGCGCGTTTTGCATGAAACCAGAAGATCGGTCCTGGATGCCGCAAAAGAATCGCTTCGCGAAATAGCAAGTGCCGTTATTGCCACGACACTCGTCCTCGGCGCGGTCTTTATTCCGGTAACTTTCTTTCCCGGCACTACCGGTCTTCTTTATAAACAGTTTGCCGTAACGATCGCGATCTCGGTCAGCATCTCGGCGTTTATCGCACTGACGCTAACTCCTGCCCTTTCCGTTCTGCTGATGAAGGAAAATCAGCACGGTATTCGCTGGCTCGGCTGGTTCAATACCGCACTCGAATGGGTGCGTCGCAGGTATGAAAGCGCTCTTCATCTGGCAATAAAACTACGCTGGGTCGTAGTGGCGATCTTTCTGATCGGCATCGGGTTGACATACGTGCTTTATCAGATCGTGCCACGAGGATTCGTACCGACAGAAGACCAAGGCTATTTCATCATACTGGTGCAGGGGCCGGAAGGCTCTTCGTTTCAACAGACCGAGAAGACGATGATCGCGGCCGAAGAGGAAATGAAGAAGATCCCTGAGATCACCGACATTTTTGCCGTTGCGGGTTTTGGTTTTGCCGGAGGCAGTCCAAGCAGGGGCGTAATTTTCGCGACCTTGAAACCTTGGGACGAACGCACAGGGCGGGGCCAGGACGTGATGTCGATCGTCGGAAGGCTATCCGGACAATTTGCGCAGATCACCTCGGGAACAGTGATCGCTTTTCCGCCGCCCGCGGTCAACGGGCTCGGTACCGTCGGTGGCTTCCAGTACGAATTGCAGGACCTCAGCGGCGGCACGATAGAGAATCTGGATGCGACCGCACAGAAACTAACCGGAGCTGCTAATCAGGATCCAAGCCTGATGGGCGTTTTCACCGGGTTTCGAGCCAACAGCCCACAGCTTCTCGTTGAAGTAGATCGTGACCGGGCAAAGTCGTTAAACGTTGATATTACGGAGATCTTTTCGACACTGAGCATTAATTTCGGCTCGGCTTTTGTCAACAACTTTGAGCTGTTTAACCGAAACTATCGCGTATACGTTCAAGCCGACGAGCAATTCCGTTCCACGCCGAGCGATCTTGAGAAATACTATGTCCGTTCGCGTGACAACAAGATGGTTCCACTGAGCAACGTCATAAAGATCAGCAAGGAAACCGCTCCGCAGGTCATCAGCCACTACAATCTCTTTCGTTCGGTCGAGATCAACGGAAACGCGAAACCCGGCCTGAGCTCCGGCCAGGCGATCACGGCGATGGAGAATCTCTCAAAGAGCGTTTTGCCTGCCAACATGGGCTATGAGTGGTCGGGGTTGTCGCTCGAAGAACTCTCCGCCGGAAACCAGACGTACCTGATTTTTGGTCTAGGCGTCTTGTGTCTGTTTCTGATCCTGGCTGCGCAATATGAAAGCTTGATCGCACCTTTCATTATTCTGTTTTCGGTTCCGCTCGCGATCCTGGGCGCGTTGTCATTTAATTTCATACGCGGATTGCCGAACGACATCTTTACGCAGATCGGACTGGTGATGTTGATCGGACTTTCGAGCAAGAACGGAATTCTCATCGTCGAATTCGCAAATCAACTGCGCGCTCAAGGGCTTTCTTCAAAAGAAGCGGTAATAAGAGCTGCTCAGACTCGTCTCCGTCCGATCCTGATGACGTCGTTTGCGTTCATTTTTGGACTTCTCCCGCTCCTGTTTTCCACCGGAGCCGGTGCACTGGCTCGCTATTCACTCGGAACGGCAGTGATCGGCGGAATGCTGGTTTCCACAGCGCTCAACCTATTCGTAATTCCTGTGTTCTATGTTCTGTTCGTCCGTGATAAGAAGAATGGCACGGACACGCCGCCCGCTGGCCGATCATTCGAAGAAGGCGATTATTCGGTTTCGGACGTATTCGAAGACGAACCGCCGCAGCCGGACGAAAACGGCAAAAAAGCCGGTCTTCTCAACTTCATAAACGAAGAGAAACGGGAAGATCAGCCGTCTGAGAACGAGCCCGACATAGCGGATAGCGAGGAAGCCACGAAGGATGACGACGGATTGGGGAACGGACCGTCCCACGACGAGACAGAGAACGAAAAGGATTAGCCGCGGGTGTTGTGAAACGAAATGCTTTTATAATTGCCGGTTTTAGGTTCGATGATTGATACGGCTGCTTCGGGTCAGTTTTTCAAGTAGTTATGACCCAAACGGGAAACGGACATCCTTTGGATGCCCGTCATTGTTGAACTTATTAGCTCCGCAGGTTCACTGTGTATTTAATTTCTCAATACGTGCAATCTCAAACCCAACGGTCTAAGCGATCCTCTTTTTACTCCGATTCTTTGTTTACTCGCAAAAAAATCGTACTCATAAGGATGGAGTGATCTAAATTCATTGGTTATTAGTTGGTGATACGCGGCATCTAAAGGGGCAAACGCCCCGTCTTTCGCCCCCAAATTTGGGAGTGATGTGGGTCATTCAATTCTCTCGGCGTTGTTTGGATACAGCTTTTAGAAAGCTACTGAACTACAGCTGGAACAGTTTACGAGACGCGGGCATTTTCAAATGTCACTCCAGTCAAGCCTGCTTTTCGAATGACATGCTTTAGGCTGTCAGTCACGTACAAACCGCTAGGCACCTCCCAACCAACTCGTGGGATGTAAAAGATCGAATATTTGGAGATTTTAGCCTCAGAAAAGACCGGTACTACTATATGCTTCGTTCCTTTTACAAAAATAGTGCTGTTGTGATCAAGCACATCCGGCAAATCAGTAAAACGTGGAACATAGTAGACTCGACTTTCGTTTTTTGAGCGAATGTTAATGTTCATCCACACGATAGGTTCTAGCCCTGACAAATTAACATCTATTAGGGATTTCATCTTGGGAGACATTACATTCCATGCCATCGTGTTAGGTAAAAGGTCTTGCCAAATTTTCGCTAGCCCTGTGGTATCATCATCAAAATGAAATTCATTTTCTTTGAGGAATGACCTTTTTAGAAAAAGGTCAAACGGTACATGGTCAGCGTTCCTGAGCTCAGGAATTAAAGAACGGGTGAGCAAGTCCCTATGCTCTGGACACGCAATTGCAGAGTTCTTAAAAGGTTTTTCAGTTAGGAAATAAACGTTTTTCATCCAAACCTAGCGTAAACAATATTATGCGAGGGTTTTCTAACTCTTGATGTTATCGTCCCAAGGAAGTGGAAGCTTTCCCTTTAATAACTTCTTCTCAAGATCGATACTTAGAACATAATCTGCATTAAATGGCCACGTATCGGCCTTCAAATCGTCGGTTTCGGTTTCACGTTGGAGAAGGAAATACAGAAAATACCAATGTGATGATGCAACCGCATAACAAGGCCTATTATAACTGGTCTCATGATCGACGAAATAGATTGGGTGATAAGGTACCACTTGCTCACTCGCGTCTATCAAGTAATAATTGCCTAAGCCATCACCGGCAATAGGTATCCACAACTTCTGCAACCAAGCCGAATGTTGCTTTAGATGCCATTCAATTTGTAGCTAATTTGAAGCTGGTGCGACACCGAAAACACCTCCTGGACCAATACAGGGACCGTTGCACAGCTGGAGCCATTCGACCAATTCCTCTGGTAAAGGTTCGGAAAATAGCATCGCAAGTTGTTTAATTGACTCTTCATCTGCCCCGGGGGGAATATCACTTCCGGGAGGCCGTGGAACAATTTGCAACAGTCCATACCTACGGTCAATTTCAAGCGCCATTCGCGATCACATCCGCAGGTGAAGGCAAAGTCCTGTTAAGGCAGAGCGAAATAAATTCCACTCGCCGCTGATAGCATTATGAACCGCACTATCAACACCAACCAAATTCGCCAAACGATTAGGGTCACCGGGCATTACATGTGACCATTCCAAAGGAACCGGTTATGTACGTCAAGCCCATCCCAAATAGCACGTCTTCCAGTCACTTTTTCCCAAGTGTTTCTCGCGGCAGATCTGAGGACATCTTTCTCACGACCTTTGTCTCATGACATCTCTCCGATCGGCGGTATGAATCGCGATTAAAAGCTACCGAAATAGGCGAACCGCTCTTGAGTGAAGCTGAGGCCGCAAAGTTCCTCGGCATCTCGAAAATGACCCTTCTTAGGAAGCGAAGTGCAGGAATTATAGGGTTTTTCAGAGTTGGATTCCGAGTCCTTTATTCAAACGAAAAACATTTGATTCCTTTTCTTGAAAGTTGTGAAAAATCGGAGCAGGTTAAAACCCGGTTAACCACCCAATACCCCTCAAGGGGAATATAAACTCAGGTGTTAGGAAACTTTTTAGGGAACAAACAAAAGCCCATCAATTATTGATGGGCTAACTTATTGAATTTATTGGCTCCGCAGGTAAGACTCGAACTTACAACCCTTCGGTTAACAGCCGAATGCTCTGCCATTGAGCTACTGCGGAACATCGCCATGAGGCGAACTTAAAGATTAGGAATTTATCGCATTCTTGTCAAGTTTAGGCCGATAATGCTTCGCATTTTGATGTTTTTGCCCTAGAATATTCGCGAATCGGTCCGCGTGCAGGATTCGAGGAGCCGCTGATGCCCAAGGCAGAACTTAAGACCAAAGAAACGAACGCCAGCGTCGAAGAATTTTTAAGCAATATTGGCGATGAGCAAAAACGTAATGACGCTATTTCCATTTGCGAAATGATGGAGCGTCTGAGCGGCGAAAAACCAAAAATGTGGGGGCTGGCCCTTATCGGATTCGGCAATAAAGTGATCAGGTACGAAAGCGGCCGTGAACTTGACTGGATGCGGATCGGCTTTTCACCGCGAAAGGCAAATCTTACACTGTATCTAACGGACGGCGTTGCACGTCACCCAGAACTGCTCAAAAAGCTTGGGAAACACAAAAATGGCGTCGGCTGTCTCTATATCAAAACCCTGTCGGATATAGACCTCAAGGCCCTTGAAAAACTGATCTCTGCCTCGCTCAAAAACGTAAAATAACAGCCGCCAGGCATGTGCTTTTTGATACGGCCGCTGCAAAACGTATAATCTTTCCTTTAATCAACCTTGGAGAGATCCCGTTTGAAGCACGAATTAATACTGATTCTAGATTTCGGTTCGCAATATACGCAGCTCATAGCTCGGCGCGTCCGCGAACAGGGCGTTTATTGCGAAATTCACCCATTTAACCTGCCCGTCGATGAGATCATCGCGAAAAATCCAAAAGGCGTGATCCTCTCTGGCGGCCCGTCTAGCGTGACAGATGAAGATGCGCCGCGGGTCGCACCGGATTTTTATGACAAGATCGACTCGCCCATCCTCGGCATCTGCTACGGCATGCAGTTGCTCGCGATCGACCTCGGCGGACGCTCGGAACCGGCTGCGCGTCGCGAGTACGGCCATGCAAAGTTAAAGGTCGTGTCTCCCGAGACCAAGCTTTTTCAGCATCTACCATTCGAACTCGACGTTTGGATGAGCCACGGCGACCACGTGACCGTGCTGCCGAATGGATTTCATAAAACCGCGACGACCGGCGATGTTGTAACCGCTATCGAAAACGCCGCGCAAAATATTTTCGCCGTGCAGTTTCACCCAGAAGTTTCGCACACGCCGCTTGGCAAAGAGGTCCTGCGAAATTTCCTTTTCGAGATCTGCGGCTGCACGGGTGACTGGACGCCGGCGCAGTTTATCGCAGAGGAAATTGAGAAGATCCGCACGATGGTCGGCGAAAGCAACAATGTCGTTTGCGGACTGTCGGGCGGTGTCGATTCGACGGTAGCGGCGGCATTGGTTCATGAGGCGATAGGGGCGCGTCAGACCTGCATTTTCGTAAACAACGGCTTGCTGCGGGCGAGTGAATTTGAGGACACGCTAAAATTGTACAAGGACAACCTGCACTTGAACGTTCGCGGTGTCGATGCGTCCTCGGAGTTTTACGGCGTGCTCGAAGGCGTAGTCGATCCCGAAAAAAAACGAAAAGCGATCGGCGCAAAATTCATCGACGTTTTTGATGCCGAGGCTCATAAGATCGGCGACGTTAAGTGGCTCGTGCAGGGTACGCTTTACCCTGATGTTATCGAATCGGTTAGTTTGCGCGGAGCCTCAGTTACGATCAAAACCCATCACAATGTAGGCGGCCTGCCCGAAAAAATGCACCTGAAATTGATCGAACCGCTTCGCGAATTGTTCAAGGACGAAGTGCGTCTTATAGGCAAGGATCTCGGCATTCCCGAACAGATCCTCGAACGCCATCCGTTTCCCGGCCCTGGCCTCGGCGTGCGAATTCTGGGCGACATCACGCCCGAAAAAGTCGAGCTGCTACAAAAAGCCGATAGGATATTTATCGAGGAGTTGCACAATTTCGAACTTTATAAAAAGGTCTGGCAGGCGTTCGCTGTGCTTCTCCCGATCCAGTCCGTCGGCGTCATGGGCGATTTTCGCACTTATGAAAAAACGGTTGCATTGCGCGCTGTTACCTCAACCGATGGAATGACCGCCGATTGGGCCCGCCTTCCGCACGACTTTCTTGCGAAAGTCTCGTCGCGAATCACTTCCGAAGTGCGAGGAGTTAATCGAGTCGTTTATGATATTTCGTCAAAGCCACCAAGTACGATCGAGTGGGAGTGAAACAATTAGCTTCGTCACCAAGTATTACTTAATTGAAATCTAATAACATCCTATGCAACAAACACGCCGAACTCCTTTCATTGTTCTTTTTGTCCTTCTCTTTCTTAGTTTTCAAGCCGTACAGGCGCAGAAAAGTGCACTCAAGGTCGATTACACGGTTACCTTGTCGGATACGGCCGCTCAGCAATTTCACGTTACGACCGATATCAAAAATATCAATCAGCCGCGGCTTGATCTGAGTTTGCCGACATGGACGCCGGGTTGGTACACGGTCGAGAATTATCTAAAAAATGTGCTGCGGTTTCGCATCACGGACGCCAGCGGCAAGATCTTGCCGCATACGATGTCCAAAAAACAGACGTGGAATGTCGACACGCGCGGGATAAAAGAGATCAAGATAGATTACGATTATCGGGCAACGGTTCTTGCGCTCAATCAGGCAAAGATCACCAAAGACTATGCGTTTTTCACCGGCATAGAGTTATTCCTTCAAGCCGAAGGGCACCGTGACGAACCGAGCACCGTTCATTTTGCACTTCCCGCCGGGTGGAAGATAATTACGGCATTAAAGGACACAAGCGACCCGATGACCTTCACCGCGGCAAATTACGACGTATTGGTCGATGCGCCGGTTGAGATGGGAAATTTCGACGTGACCAAATTTGAGGTCGAGGGCAAACCGCATTATCTCGTGGCAAATCCTGCCGGCACATTCAGCTCGGAAAAAGCGCAGAAATTTGCGGGAATGCTCGCAAAAGTTGCCGAGGCCGACAGTAAAATGTTCGGCGGGCTTCCGTATGAAAAGTACGTTTATTTTTACTTCTTCGCGCCGCCTGAATCGAATGCAAGCGGAGCTCTTGAGCACCTGAATTCGTTTGTCTCGTTCGCACCGTCCGGAGATGTCGCAACGCCGGAAATGCTGATCGGAACTGCATCTCATGAGTTTTTCCATCTATGGAACGTAAAACGCATCCGCCCGGCCGAAATGTGGCCTTACGATTATTCGCGCGAGAACGAGACGCCGCTGTTGTGGGTTTCCGAGGGGTTCACGAATTACTATGGCGTTCGCGCTCGATATCGTGCCGGATTGATGACCGAAAAGGATTTTCTCGCCAGCGTGGCAAGCGCCGCGACGGGCGTCGAAAACACCGAAGCCCGCGAATACATTTCGCCCGCCGAATCATCGGTTTCAACATGGGTCGGGTACGATTCGCCGACCGCTTTCAGCATTTCATACTATACGCAGGGGCAAAATCTCGGCGCGCTTCTTGATCTCTCGATCAGGAACGACACCGACGGCCGCTCAAGCCTTGACGACGTGATGCGAACGCTTTTCAGCGATTTTTACAAACGTGGAAAAGGCTTTACGACTGAGGACATGATCTCGATCATTAACCGGCTGACCAAAAAGGATTATCACGATTTTTATCGGCGATACATTTTCGGAACGGAGGTGCCCGATTACAACAAGATCCTTGGTTACGCGGGATATAAACTCGATAAGACTGCCCGACAGTCTCCGGTATTCGGTTTTGGAGCCAGGAATCGTAGCGGAGGCCTGACCGTTCTTGCCGTCGAGCCAGATTCGCCCGCGACGGCGGCCGGACTCAAGGTGGGCGATATTATCACGAAGATCAATGGCGAAGACGCGCGGCGTTCCGATTTTGGCGAGCTTGCCGGCAAAACGATAAAGCTGTCGGTGAGACGCGGATCTCAGGAAGAAGAACTTACAATGAATGTCGGTTCACGGGAATTCACGGCGTTTAGCGCTGCGGAGTTGCCAAATCCGGACGCAAAACAATTGCGTGTGCGCGAGAGCTGGTTAAAACGATAGCACTTGTGAATTTGGGTTGCGGTGATCTCGATACATCGCAACCCGATATTATTTTTGATAGTCGGACGCAAACTCCTGCAGTTCGGTCGCATTCAGATCCGAAACCGCCCAAAACGACATCCCTCCGCGGTTCCATTGAACGATGTTGTAGCCCTGTCTTACCGATGTCTTCTCGCCGCTCTCCGAACCGCCTTTGGACGGAAAAACGAACAGGTTAATGTAGTGCTGACGTCGCTGGTAAACAAGCGCCGCGACCGGCCGGTTTCCAGCGTAATCGAGCCGTCCGCCGATCAGCGTAAATCCTTGCGAAGCCAGATCGATGACCGGCGGCGAAAAATCGAGCTTGCCGTCGAACCACGGTTTCAC
>DATJGV010000214.1:0-11558 GCA_035494575.1 Pyrinomonadaceae bacterium
CGGCACAAAGATCTGGTGGGACATCCGGCCGCATTCCAAATTTCCGACGCTCGAATTTCGCATCTGCGACATCCCGACGCGCGTTGACGACACCATCGCGATCGCGGCGCTGTTTCAGGCGATCGTCGCAAAACTCGATCATCTTATCGACCGCAACCTCGGATTCAGGCTCTATCACCGCCGCCTCATTCAGGAAAACAAATGGCGTGCGATACGCTACGGCCTGGACGGAATGCTTCTCGACCTCGGCAAGCAGAAAGAAGTTCCGTGCAAAGATCTGATCCGCGAACTGCTCGATTTTGTTGACGACGTGGTCGATCCCCTCGGCTCGCGCAAAGAGATCGAGCACATTCACACCATTCTCGACCGAGGAACATCCGCCGATGAACAGCTCCGTGTTTTTGAGGAAACCGGCGGCGATTTCAACGCCGTCGTTGACCGCCTGATAATCAACACTATGGAAAATGTTCCCGAGATCTGCTTTTAGCAACGCCCGACAGTTTCACTGTACTTCGCAGTGTCTGTCCCACCCTGTCCCAAGCCGGGACAAGGCTTGGGACAGGGATGTGATTGTGAACAAAGGATTTACCGCCTTGTCCCACTTGTCCCACGTTTTTTTTTTGCCAAATTTTGATTTGATGAATCGCCTGAACCCTATACCATTCTATTTATTACCTTTAGCAATTTAACCGCCGCGGACGGGTCAGAACCGTTCTGCATGATCAGGCGGGTTCCAAGATAGCGGATCTGTCCGCCGTGATTGCCCTTCTCTACCGAAACCCAAGACAAATTTCAAATTTCAAACGCCGACTTATCAAATATCCACTAGCCAAAAAGACCATCCCATTATATTGTATCATATATTGTTGATTGTTGCGATTATGAAATACGAAAGCACTTGATTTCAGATAATAGGTGCCGCGTCCGGGCCATCGCGGCCGAGATCTTATCGATCGCCGATTAAACGCTGGTTTCCGTAATCACTGGAATATTTACGGTAATCCTCTTTTATTTTGTTTAGGGTTTGGCACATTTCTGTCCCACAGTGTTAAACAAGTCAAAACATTTATTGACGAGATTAAACGATTCGTGCTACAAAAGATATGGGTCGGTTCACCAACGTCACTCAAACGACTAAAAGCAAAGAACTTTCGAAAGAGGAAAACGCGATGAAGAAAACAAGGTCATACGCGGAACGCGGAGCGTCTGTTATCGAGATGCTCATCGTTTTGACCGTGGTCGCAATATTAGTAACGTTCGCTGTTGCCCAGTTCGGCAGTGCCAATGAAAGCTTTGAACGGCAAAACCTTGCAAAGGAGTTCAAGATTCACCTCGAACGAGCGCGGTTCGACTCGGTTAAGCGACGCGCGAGCAATCTTGCCGATATGGCCATGGTGAACGTGCTTAATTCCACGTCATATAATGCTGCGACCGATCTGAACCAAAACGGAACGATAGATACTTCTGATATACGCAACATTGATTTTTCGGGGCGCACCGACGTTAAGATCTATCTAGCGTCCGGCCTAAATTTTCCGGTATTGATCCGGTTTGACCGACAAGGCCATGCCCTGATCACTGACAGCTCTGGTAATCCGGTCGATCACTTTATATTCTGTGGAAAAGGTTGTACCGCAGCGACGGCCAACGGATCAAATTCAAATATTGTCTATATTTCGCCAACGGGCACGGTGGCGATGATGGGCGGCGGCGAATCGATTCCGAACTTTAATGCTCCGAATGTTTCGAACACCTGGAGCAACAGCAACAGCGGCATCAATCCCGAATTGTCGGTAATGACCGGCACGCCGCCGACCCCGACGCCGGTGACACCGCCGGTCGGAACGGCAACACCTACGCCGTCGCCAAGCCCGTCCACATCACCAGTTGGTTCGCCGCCTGCCAGTCCGTCACCGACGGTATCGCCGTCGCCGTCGCCGTCGGTATCACCGAGCGTTTCGCCAACGGCAAGCCCGAGCCCCACTCCTTTACCAGCATGCGCTCTTGGCCAGACGATCGGCAGCCCGCCAGCATGCGACTGTTCCGGTCTGTTTTTGCAGAGCAAAAATGGCAAGTGCGTCAAAAAGCACTAAGCCTTTCCTAAATCTCAGCCGCTAGATCCGTATGAGAAATCAATCCTTGAACGCTACACGAACGGAAACCGGTGATTCAAAAAAGCCGGTTTCCACAGGTCAGTCGGGCTTCACGCTGGTCGAAACGATGATCGCCCTGGTCATTGTTTTGGTTGCACTTCTCGGCGTGTTCTATTCGTTCACCTATGCGATTTTGTATAACGCCGGGAATGCTACCCGAACACAATGCCTGGCGACCATGCAGCAGGAAGTCGAGCTAATACGTGCCGCGAAATTCACGCCGACGCAGACTGATAATTCCGCGCCTACTTCGACCGCTTGCCGCACGGACGGTCTACGGGATTTAACCGGCGGCGTCAAAACACCCTGCCGCATACAAGCGCCGAACGGCGGCGACTTTCGCGTTGAGACAACGGTTGACGACGATCCGTTCACCACGGGCGTACAGACCGACCCGTCGACGACGCTGAAAGAGATCACGATCACTGTCAGGCTCGACAGTCCGAGTCCGGGCTGGCAGACGGCAGTTCCCGCGACGGTCATACTACGAAGAACCCGAGGTAATTAAAGCCGATGAAGATCAGGACCAATAAAAATGAAACCGGTTTTTCGATAGCTGAGTTGATGATCGCGATGGTTATCATGCTTGTGCTTATGGGTATTGCGTCGACGCTTTTCTCAAAGGCACTCGGGGTTCGCTCGCGTGAGAGCCGAAAAACAGACGCTCTCACGTCCGCCGAAGCCGCGCTTAATATCATGTCTCGCGAGATCGCCAATTCGGGCTTCGGGCTTTACACCGATCCGGTTTCAAAATCGCCCGATAACGGCATCATCCTGGCAGATTCGGACGCAGGTCGGATCCACATCCGGTCGAATATCACAAACACCGTGGATTATTCGAACCTCCCAAATGTCGGAGCGACGAGCGATCCTGGTGAGGATGTTACCTATTTTTTCGATTCAGCGACCAAATCGATCGTCCGTTACGATCCAAACGCGGTCTCGCCCTCGCCGAGGACCTCGGCGATAGTCAACAAGATCAGTAACGTGACGTTTGATTATTTTAATTACGCCGCGGGCGCGTCGACGGCGACCCAAACCACTACGCCAACGACCACGACCGGGCGTGTCAGAATAACGGTGACCGTCCAGCTCGACCATGTTGACGGCCAGCCTGACAATCAAACAGTCACATTCACATCTGATGTAACCTTGCGAAATTCAGCTTCGATGCTTCAGCAATATTAAAAGTGCGGCCGACCGGCCAGGAGCTTTAATGTTATGAAAATGTTAAAATCACCGGCAAAAGAAAAACAAAAAGAGGAAAAGGGAGCAGCCCTTGTCATGGCCCTGCTGATGACCTTTTTGCTGATGATCGCCGCGTTCGGCCTTCTTTTGGAATCATCCCTTAATGCCTTTAACGTGACCGACGCCACGGCGGAACAAGAGGCATACAACGCGGCCGAAAGCGGCATTCAGTCAGTAGTGAACGTGCTTCGGTATAACTGCACGGCTGTTGTGTCTCCCTGCAAGGTTGCTCCCAGTCCGCTGCTCAACACATCGAAGCCGGACTACGATAAGACGAACAAATTAACGTACTCAAGGGCATTGGATATCACAAGCTCGAATTTGTCCACGACAGGCAACGACGCGAGTCCGCGGCTTTCGCGCTGGATCGGTTATCAGACAGGAACGTATTCCGATCGTGTCAAGCTTGGCGACCCGAGCGGTACCTATACGACTCAAAACGGTTACGCATATAAGGTGTCAGTTTCCGATCCTGACAACACGAGCGCGTTGATCTCCTACACGACGACGGGACATTTTAATAGTGCAGATCCCGGTAACAGCAGGCAAATAACCTACACCTCCGGATCCAACTACACGAGAATTACATATACGCCCACCTCAAAAACAAATCTGGATGCGTCAAGCGGGATGGCGATTACCGATTTTGGCACGTTCACGGTCACATGTGCTCCCAGCCCGAATACCTGCGCCACGATTCCCGGTTACAATCGGTTCGAGATCGTGACGAATATAACGGTTCCGTATTGGGCATCACAGGGAATATTCGGATACATCGAACCGACCACAACAAACACGCCGCCGCGGATCATCTTCGATTCGCAGACCTATACGGTTTCGGGAAGCGTGATCGATATCACATCGATCGGCAGCGGGACAAGTATGACCTTCGTCAATCAGCCCAATGCCAGTCCGCCCGTATTGGGTTACGACGCTCCTTTAGCTTTAGGCGACAATCTTATTAATGCCACGATGGGACGCCCGGAACCCATACGGCTTTTGATCAGATCTACCGGTTACGGGCCGCGCGGTGCCGTCAAACAGCTTGAGGCCATCATTCAGAAAAACTTTCTGAACAACCTTACGGCTCCTGCGACCCTGACGCTTGTTGGTCCCGCAAATACAACCAGTCCCAGCACTTCGTTTCTTTTTAATCCGGGATCATCAAACGTAACGACCTATTCCGGTGACGACGCTGTTTCGACGGATATTATTCCGCCTATCGGGACGACGGATTCCGGAGGTTCGAACCTCGACGCGGTTCAGTCGTCTGTCGACGGCCTTCCGCCGCACCCGTTCAACGGCAATATCGTCGGCATGCCGACCAATGTCAATCAGGAACTACCGCCCTGGCTTTCGACGCCGTCGCAAATGGATGCGGCGGTGCACCAACTCGCGGACGTTGCTAAAGGCAGCGCCCCCGGACGATTTTTCGCAAGCGGTACGCAGCCCACGAGCTTCGGCGATAATACGGCCGGCACAGGCATTACGTTTTGCGACGGAAACTGCGAATTCAGCGGTGACGGCGGCGGTATCCTGGTTGTAACGGGGAAACTTACGCTAAAAGGTAATTTCAACTTCAACGGACTGATCATTGTTACCGGTCAGGCCGGAGTTGATCGAAGTGGCGGCGGTACAGGAATAATACAGGGAAATATCGTTGTTGCTCCGTATGTCAGTAGCCAGATCGCCGATACGCAGGCGGTTGGAAGCACTTTTCTCGCCCCGCAATATGACCTTTCCGGCGGCGGTAATTCAACTATCCAGTACAACTCGAACAGCGTTGCGAACGGCCTGACGGCAATAAGCAATTTTGTTCTTGGCGTTGTTGAAAAATAGTTCGTTTCAAAGGCAAAAAGAACGGGCCGCGGAGTTGAAAGACATCGCGGCCCGTTCTTTTTGGAACGGAAGAATTCAAACCGAATTTCTGCCGGCGTTTATGATGCCGAACGAGCAGCGGAGGATCAGTTTTTCGTAAACTTTCTTTGCATCTCGATCGGCGTCGGCAAGCTCATGATTTTTGATCAGGCCGTATTGCTGGATGGTAGTTAGCGGGAGCATTATGCGCTCGCGCATTTCGATCGATTGCTTTTCGACAGGGTAATCGGCCATCAGATCGGGTTTGCCGGATATCAGCAAAAGATAATGCCGCGTCAGTTCGAATTCGTCGTAGATCTTGCGCCACAGCTCGCCGAAAACAGGGTGTTCCGATAAAAAGCTCGTTAGCGGAAAAAAAGATTTTTGCATCGCCATTTCGCAGTTGTCCATCAGGGCGCGGAAGAACGCGTTGTTTTTGAAAAGTGCGATGACGTCGTCGAGCAGACGGTCGTTCTCTATAACTCTGAATGCCGTTCCGAGGCCGTAATAGCCCGGAACGTTTTGTTTTATCTGGCTCCAGGCGCCGACGAACGGGATCGCGCGGAGGTCTTCTAACTCCAGCTTTTTCCCGCCGCTTCGTTTTACTGGGCGGCTGCCGATGTTGGTTTCGCCGTAAAACGGAAGCGGGCTTGCCTGCAGCAGGTAATCGAGAAACGCGGGGTCGGTTTTTAACAGCTCGTACGCCGAGTAGCTTTCGTCGGCGAGACGCTGCATCAGTCCTTCTTCGTCGGGCGTGAACGTCTGTTGCTGCCTGTCAAAAATATGGTTGTAAACCCCAGCGTGCACGAGCTGTTCGATGTTGTATTGCGCGGCGTCGATGTTGGCGAAATTCGAGCTTATGGTCTGTCCCTGAACCGTAAGTTCGATAGCTTTGTTGGATACGTTTTCGCCCATTGAGGAATAGAATTTGTGAGTTTTACCGCCGCCGCGCGCGGGCGGGCCGCCGCGTCCGTCGAAGAAAATCACATCGATTCCGTAGTCTTTAGAAACCTCGGTCAGCTCCGACTTCGCTTTGTAAATGCTCCAGTTCGCCATCAGGTAGCCGCCGTCTTTCGTGCCGTCGCTGAAGCCGAGCATCACGGTTTGCGTGTTTCGCCGCCGAGCGAGATGTTCGCGATAGGGCTTGTACTCATAAAGCTCGCGCATAACGCCGGCTGCGTTTTTGAGGTCCGTGATAGTTTCGAAGAGAGGAACGATATCGACCGCGATTTCGTCGGGCTTCCAGCCGCCGAGCAGCAGCAGGGCAAAAACCTCCATCGCGTTTACGGCGCTCTGGCAATGGCTGATGATGTAGCGCTCGCAAGACGCAGGGCCGTTTTTTTGCTGGATGGCCTTTACCGCGGCGACGGTTTTCAGCGTGTCTTTTGTAAGCTCGTCTTCGAAACTATCGGCGTCGGGCATGACGGAGATCGAGCTTAATACATCCATTTTTTCGTTCGCGGTCAATTCGGGATAATTGTCCGGCAACGCATCGCTGTTTTTCGAAATATTATCGAGTACTTTTGCATGGACACTGCTGTCCTGCCTGATGTCGAGCGAAGCGAAATACAACCCAAACAATTCGACCTTGCAGATCAGATTATTTACCAGATGGACGAACAGGCCGTTGTATTGATCGAGGAGCAGCTCGCGAATTTCGAAAAGCGGGCCAAGAATTTCTTTTTTTGTAAGCAGATCATCCGCAGCAGCGATGATATCTTGATAAAGCTTTTGTTCAAGCTCGGTCAGGAGAGTTTCGACGCCAGCAAACGTGAGACGACGCTTGAGCTGACGCACGTCGCGGTAATAGCAATTCAGTATCGAATGACGCAGGGCCGCTGCGACCTGCAGCGTCGTTTCGACCGTAACGTAGGGGTTGCCGTCGCGGTCGCCGCCCGACCAAAAACCCATCCTGACAGGAAAAAGGGCTTCCCCGGTAAAGCTGCTCAGGTCGGACGCGATGTTTCCGACCGCCTCGTAAAAAACATTTTCCAGATACCAGATCAAACTCGCGGCTTCGTCGAACGGCGTCGGTTTTTGCTTTTTAATAAAAGGCGTTTTGCCGAGCTGCTGCAGATAAGTGTTGATATTTTCGATCTTGTTTTCGCGGATCATCTGCGTCAGGTCGTTGATGATGCCGAGCACCGAACCGGGATAAAACTGGGTCGGGTGCGCGGTCAAAACAAGACGCACGTTAAAATCGCGCAGCTTTTTTTCGAGCTCTGTCTGCTTGTTGTTTTGCAGAACGGTGGATTCGAGATGCTTTAGCGTGCCCGCGCCCTGAAAATCGTTCACTTCACGAAAAGCGGCGTCCTCGAGCGCGTCAAAAAGCACGACCTGCCTTTCGGCGTACTGGACGAAACGGAACAACAGATCGATCCTTTCTTTTTCGCTCGTGATCGAAGTGTTGTTGTCGAAAAAATCTTCGACGATCTGCAGCGGGCTCTGGCCGTTCGCGTAACCTTCTTCGCAGTTGCTTAAAAAAAGCGAGAGCAGGATGCCGGTCTTCTCGATGCGGTCGAACGGCAACGAGAGGAACAGGCTGTTAAAAAGCTGAAATTTAAGGCCGACATGGCTCTGAAACTGCGGCAGCGTGTTTGGCGAAGTTATCGACATAAGACAGATAATATCATTGCCGGAAACGGGACTATAGATCAGTGTTCAGCGTTCATAAAAAATTCCGCTTGCATCTCTTTATTTATTACTATATATTTTTATTATATTTCCAGCGGTTTCATTTAGAAAAGTAATGAACGAGCTCAGCAAAAATTTATACTCAACGGTTAAAGGGCCGGTTTTTGCCGACAGCATCGCTTCGAAAAAAATTATCGTCCGCAGTATTCGCATTATTCTTAAAAAGAATGTGCCGCGATGACGATATTGAAAATTCTAAACTCATTTTCCAAAACCGTCATCGATCAAAGCCGATGACGGTTTTTTTGTTTGAGGTTCGCATGAAACGCAATAAGGGTCTTTACCTTCCGCAATTTGAGCACGACGCGTGCGGCGTCGGGTTCGTCGCTGACATTCAGGGTCATAAGTCGCACACGATCGTCCGTGACGCACTTAGCATACTGGTTCGAATGAATCACCGTGGTGCGACCGGTGCCGAAGAGAACGTGGGCGACGGCGCCGGCATACTCACCCAGATACCCGACGGTTTTTTTCGAAAAGAATGTGAAAAATTGCACATTACATTAGCCGAGGCCGGTTCTTACGCCGTCGGTATGGTCTTTTTGCCGCAACAGGCAGCGGAGCGAGTTTTTTGCGAAGAAATTCTCATAAGGGTAATTGCGGAAGAGGGACAGACGTTTTTAGGCTGGCGCGATGTTCCTGTTGACAACGCGGCTCTCGGTTCAACGGCCCGCGATTCGCAGCCTTTTATTCGACAGATATTTATCGGCAAAGGTCAGGACACGCCGGACAATCCCGCGTTCGAGCGAAAATTGTTCGTCATTCGCCGTTGGGCGAAGGAGACGATCACAAGAGAAAACGGAAGTCTTGCCGAACAGTTCTATTTCGCCAGCCTTTCGACACGGACGATCGTCTATAAGGGCATGCTGACAACGTCGCAGCTATCCCCATTTTATCCGGATCTCAGCGACAAGGAATTTACGTCGGCGATCGCACTTGTGCATTCGCGTTTCAGCACGAACACGTTTCCGAGCTGGTCGCGGGCGCAGCCTATGCGATACATCGCGCACAATGGCGAAATAAACACCCTGCGCGGCAACGTTAACTGGATGTACGCTCGCGAAAAAAATCTCAGCTCCGATCTGTTCGGCGACGACCTGCAAAAGGTTCTTCGGGTCATAGACAATGAGGCGAGCGACTCGGGTGCGTTCGATAATCTGCTCGAAACGCTGACGCTGGCCGGGCGGGCGCTGCCGCATTCGGTGATAATGATGATTCCCGAACCGCTCGCCGAAGAAAACGCAATGAGCGGCGAGAAGCGCGCCTTTTATGAGTATCATTCATTTCTGATGGAGCCGTGGGACGGGCCGGCCGCGATCACGTTCACGGACGGCGAGATCATCGGCGCGGTTTTGGACCGAAACGGGCTTCGCCCCTCGCGGTTTTACGTGACAAAAGACGGACGCGTAGTGATGGCATCCGAGGTCGGCGTTTTGGATATCGACCCTGCGGACGTGCTGCAAAAAGGCCGTTTGCAGCCGGGCAAAATGTTTCTGGTCGATACGCGCGAGGGCCGCATGCTGACTGACGCTGAGATCAAGGAAAGGGCCGTTTTGACCGCGCCTTATTCCGATTGGCTTAGAGAAAATCTAAAACATATCAACGATCTGCCGGCCCCGCCGTTCGTTCACGAGGTCGATCACGAAACGGTAACGCAACGCCAGCGTTCGTTCGGTTATACCGAAGAAGATCTGCGAATGCTGATCTTGCCGATGGCAAAAAACGCGGCCGAGGCTGTCGGCTCGATGGGGAACGACACGCCGCTCGCGGTGCTGTCAAGAAAACCGCAGCTGCTTTACAACTATTTCAAACAGCTTTTCGCGCAGGTGACCAATCCGCCGATCGACGCGATACGCGAGGAGCTCGTTACCTCGACCGATACGATGATCGGGCGCGACGCAAATCTTTTTGAACCTTCGCCAGAGGCAGCACACCAGATAAAGCTAAATTCGTTTGTTTTGACGAATGAAGAGCTCGAAAAGCTGCGCCTGTTGGGCGAGTCGGAGAGCGCGTGGGGACAGGCAGGATTCAAATCGATAACGCTGCCGATGCTTTTCGATAAGGACCACGGCAGCCAGGGGCTGGAGTGGGCGCTGGATAAACTGTGCCATCAGGCCGCCGCGGCGGTCGCGGACGGCTACGACATTTTCATTTTGTCCGACCGCGAGATGAACGAATACAGGGTTCCAATACCGGCACTTCTCGCGGTTTCGGCGGTTCATCACCACCTGATTCGGGAAGGAACGCGGACACAGGTCGGGTTTGTGTTGGAGAGCGGCGAACCGCGAGAGGTCCATCATTTTGCTTTGCTGCTCGGGTACGGAGCGACCGCGATCAATCCATACCTTGCGGTTGAATCGATCAGGGACGAGATCAAACAAGGAGCGCTAGATTTAGATGAGACGCAGGCGATCAATAATTACCTGAAAGCGATCAACAAAGGCGTTGTTAAGGTGATGTCGAAGATGGGGATCTCAACGATCAGCAGTTATCTCGGCGCACAAATTTTCGAAGCGCTGGGAATCAGCGAAACCGTGATCGAGAAATACTTCGACGGAACGCCGTCCAGGCTCGGCGGCATCGGCTTGAACGAAATAGCCGACGAAGCGCTGATGCGTCATCAACAAGGCTTTGCATCGCGTTCGGATTCGCTCGAATCTGGCGGAGTCTATCAATGGCGTCAAATGGGTGAGTTTCATCTTTTTAATCCGAAAACCATCCATGCACTGCAGAGCGCGTGCCGCACGGGCGACTACGCAACGTTCAAGAATTACAGCAACCTGATAAACGAACAGGAAAAAAACTTTTCCACGCTGCGGTCTCTTTTGCGATTTAAGAAAGATCGGACGAGCGTCCCGATAGAAGAGGTCGAACCGATCGAAAATATATTGAAACGCTTTAAAACCGGCGCGATGTCGTACGGTTCGATCAGCAGCGAATCGCACGAAGCGCTGGCCGTCGCGATGAATCGTGTCGGCGGCAAAAGCAACACCGGCGAGGGTGGCGAAGATGCAACACGCTTTGTCGCGGACGCGAACGGCGATTCGCGTAAAAGCGCGATCAAGCAGGTCGCGTCGGGACGTTTTGGCGTAACAAGTCATTATCTCGTTAATGCTGACGAAATACAGATAAAAATGGCACAGGGCGCAAAGCCCGGTGAAGGCGGGCAGTTGCCGGGAGCAAAAGTGTATCCGTGGATCGCAAAAACGCGTCATTCGACGCCGGGTGTCGGGTTGATATCGCCGCCTCCGCATCATGACATTTATTCGATCGAGGACCTGAAGCAATTAATTTTCGATCTTAAGAATGCAAACGAAAACGCGCGCATCAGCGTAAAGCTGGTCGCGGAAGCCGGCGTCGGAACGGTCGCCGCGGGTGTGGCAAAGGCAAAAGCCGATGTGATATTGATAAGCGGGCACGACGGGGGGACTGGAGCTTCGCCGCTGACGAGCATCAAGCATGCCGGGGTGCCGTGGGAGATCGGGCTGGCGGAAACGCATCAGACGCTGCTGCTCAATAACCTGCGAAGCCGCGTCCGGCTCGAAACCGACGGGCAGTTAAAAACCGGACGCGACGTCGTTATTGCCGCGCTGTTGGGAGCTGAAG
>DATJGV010000215.1:0-11461 GCA_035494575.1 Pyrinomonadaceae bacterium
GCCCGGTTTATAACGTCGTCGGCTTTTTGCCATTCGCCAATGAGCATCAGATTGATGCCGAGGTTGTTGTAGGCGATTATCGAATTCAGAACATGCTCGGTCTGGTCGAAAAACTCGATCGATTTTTCGAGACAAGCAATACCGTCATGCGGGCGCCGCAAAAACCAATACGCGCCGGACATATCAGTGTAAAGCTTGCCTAGCATGAACGGCGCCGCGTGGGAACCGATGATCTTGATACCGAGGTCAAAATATTCCAGTGAACGTTTGCTGCTACCTTCCTGATGGTGGCTGAGTGCGATCTCGCGATAGGCTTCGGCCATCCCTATCCAGTCGCCGTTCGAGCGAAAATAGTTGAGCGATTTTTCGGCGTAATCACGCGCTATCGGGCATTCGTTCAACTTGCGGTAAACACGCGCAAGCGCATTGTCGATGTTGCCGGAAAGGTGGGTCAACTCGTTTTCCTGAGCCTTGCTAAGGTTTTCTTTCAGGAGCGTTACTGCCTTCGGCTGGTCCGAAAGATTGCTGTACGCGATGGCGAGCTGGGTCGTCACGCGAACCTGTGTTTCGACAGTCAGCTGCCCGAGGTTCTCTTCATCCTCGAAAGGCTTGACGACGGCAAGTGATTCTTTGTAACGTCCGAGAGTTTCGAGCGTGAACGAGAGAAGCCGTTTGAGATTCGCGAATGCATCCGGCGAAAGCGTGCGGCTTTCAAGCGCGTCGGTCAATATTTCTTCGGCCTTGCTGGAACGTCCGTTTCTTAGCTCACCGCCGATAAGCACAAAGATCTCATCAAGCTCGTCGTCAGATATAGAACGGAGCCTGGAATGATGAACGTCTGCTGCGGCAGCAAAGGAACTTGCCTTTGCCGCGAGCGAACGGTCCCGTTTGGTGAGCGTTTGTTTTTTCATTTCTGGAAAATTCTGTAGAAATGTTTAAATTATCGCCTTTTGACTGGATTATGTGCCTTTTGAGTCGGCCAACTGCATACTTAGTAAACAGTGCATCTGAAATGTAACAGAAAAATTTCGCGGAGTCTATGCTTTTCTTTGTATAAGGCCACCGCTTTTGTGGACTGTGATGCCGCACTTGTGACATTCTTTTAGACATTTATGGCAGAGCGCAGCAGAACGGCAGAAGAACGGCGTTTGGACGAAGCCGAGCAAAAAACCGTCGGATGGAAGGACTGGGGCTGTTACGTCAGCGAACGTGCATGGGGAACGGTGCGCGAAGATTATTCGCCGGACGGAGCCGCCTGGGATTATTTCCCGTTTGAGCAGTCGCATCTGAAAGCCTATCGCTGGAACGAGGACGGCATTGCCGGGATCTGTGACCGCAAGCAGCGCATCTGTTTTGCCCCGGCATTCTGGAACGGAAAAGACCCGATATTAAAGGAACGATTATTCGGGCTCCCGGGACCTAAAGGGAATCACGGCGAAGACGTAAAAGAGTACTACTTCTATATAGACAACACGCCGACGCATTCCTATATGAAGTTTCTTTACAAATATCCGCAAGCAGAGTTCCCCTACCAACAGCTTTACCAGGAAAACGAGAGGCGGACGAAGGCCGATCCCGAATTTGAGCTGATCGACACGGGTATCTTTAATGAAGATAAGTATTTCGATATTTTTATCGAATATGCAAAGGCCGGTGCGAACGATATCTGCATAAAAATTACGGCAGTAAATCGCGGGCCCGACGCGGCTCCGCTGCATATACTCCCGACTGTTTGGTTTCGCGATACGTGGACGTGGAACGATTTGCCGCATCACCCCGTCATTCAGCGTGCCGATATCGATACATCAAATCTTGAGGCGATCCAACTCCAGCAGGAAGAACTCGGGATATATTGGCTCTTATGCGAAGGCTCGTCATCGTTCCTTTTTACTGAAAACGAAACGAACGCCGCAAAGCTTTACAACGGAACTAACGAATCACCATATACAAAGGACGGTTTTAATCGTTACGTTATTGACAACGAGCAAGCCGCGGTAAACCAACAAGGTCGCGGAACAAAAGCATCACCGCATTATGTGTTGATGCTCCCTCCAAAAGGCTCCGAGACGATCTACCTTAGATTAAGCTCACAGGCTGATGCGGATAGACAGAAATTTGCAAGCCACGACGATTTTATCTCGCAGTGCGAAGACGTATTTAAAACGCGAATTGCCGAGGCCGATGAATTCTATACGGATATAATTCCCGCAAATTTGTCGGATGATCAAAAAAACGTGATGCGACGAGCACTGGCTGGGATGTTATGGTCGAAACAGTACTATCACTACGTGATAAAACGTTGGCTGGAAGGTGACCCTGCGTTTTCGCCACCGCCAAAGGAGCGCCTGCACGGGCGAAATTCGGACTGGAAACATCTTTACAACGCGGACGTGATCTCGATGCCCGACAAGTGGGAATACCCCTGGTATGCATCCTGGGATCTTGCGTTTCACTGCATTTCGCTTGCCATCGTCGATCCGGCCTTTGCGAAGCGTCAGTTGATACTGTTCTTACGCGAATGGTACATGCACCCGAACGGGCAGATACCGGCATACGAGTGGGCATTTGGCGACGTAAATCCGCCAGTACACGCTTGGGCAGCTCTGCGCATTTACCGGATCGAAGCAAAGCGAAAAGGCGTAGCGGACCGAGCATTCCTCGAACGTGTTTTTCATAAACTGCTGCTCAATTTCACGTGGTGGGTCAATCGGAAGGACGACGAAGGGAACAATGTTTTTGAGGGAGGTTTTTTAGGACTCGACAACATCGGTGTGTTTGACCGGAGCAAAGAGTTGCCGGCGGGCGGGCATCTCGAACAGTCCGACGGTACAAGCTGGATGGCAACGTTTTCGTTGAATATGCTGGCGATCGCGCTTGAGCTTGCACGCGAGGATAAGGTTTACGAAGATGTTGCAAGCAAGTTCTTCGAACATTTTGTATACATCGCTGACGCCATGAACAATCTCGGCGCCGAGTGTACCGAACTTTGGAACGAACGCGACGGATTCTATTATGACGTGCTGCATCTGCAAGGGCATCAGATGCCGATAAAGCTTCGCTCGATGGTCGGTTTGATACCGCTGTTCGCCGTCGAGACGCTTGAGGCCGACTGGATCAAGGACCTCCCGGATTTCCGACGACGTACGGAATGGTTTTTGGAAAATCGTCCGGACTTGACGGACGAGATCGCCTGCCTGCAACAGCCGGGAAACGGCGGACGGCGGCTGTTGGCGCTTGTTAACGAGGAGCGTCTGCGGCGTGTGCTGCGAGTGATGCTTTCCGAAAGCGAATTTTTGTCCGATTACGGCATTCGGGCGTTGTCGAGGCACTACAAAGCTAATCCGTATATATTCGAGGTCGGCGGCGAGACGTATCGTGTCGATTATGAACCGGGCGAATCGCGCTCGGGTATGTTTGGCGGCAACTCGAATTGGCGTGGGCCCATTTGGTTTCCGGCAAATTATCTGCTGATCGAGTCGCTGCAAAAATTTGATTACTTTTTCGGTGAGAATTTTCGCGTCGAGTTTCCGACTGGCTCAGGCAAGATGCTGACACTTTGGGAGGTTTCGCTGGAACTCGAAAAACGGCTTTGCAATATATTCTTAAAGGACGATAATGGCCGGCGTGCGGTGTTCGGTAACACCGAGAAATTTCAGACGGACCCGAACTGGCGCGATCATCTGTTGTTTTTCGAATACTTTCACGGGGATCGGGGATGCGGACTCGGCGCAAACCATCAGACCGGTTGGACAGGCCTTATCGGCAAGATGCTGCAACAGCTTGGCGAATACGAAAATTCCGTCCCAGACAGAAAGTTTGGCGTTACTATAAACACGACAACCGACGAATTGCTGCGCGCGGCCGGCATCGAAAAATGACGGACAGCGATTTAAGAAAATTTTCACAATCTATGTGAACGTCTCGTCCGGTTGTATCATCATAGCGTCCGGTAACACGACGGACTGTCAGTCTGTCGCTGTAGGCAGACACCCTGCAGTTAATATGAAATGAAAGAACAATCACCCAATGGAAAACGGCCGGTCTTTTTTGACCAAAAAGGAAAGCGCTGGCGCAAATTCAGCTTTCTTAGCGTGATCGTGGCCATCGTAACGACGGTTTTACTCGCATTTTTTATTGTCAGCGTTCTCATCAATCCTTTTCTGCCGCAGATACGACTAAAACCGTTCGCGGCTCTGCCTCAGCAAAACGACACAGCTCTTCCGGTTCCGGAGTTGCCGCCGCTCACCAAGGCCGAATCGCTGCTAAAGCAATCGTCCGATAAAGCAAAACAGGAAAAGGCAAAACGCGAAGACCTTCGCCGGCAAAAAATAGCGAACCGCGAGATGATGCTCGCCGGCCGGCCGGCTCCGACGCCGCGACAGGCCGCGCCGGGGAAACCGCTTTCGGTTGGTTTCTATGTGAATTGGGACGATTCGAGCTTGTCGTCGTTAAGGCAGCATATAAGCTCGCTCGATTGGGTGGTACCTGAGTGGATACGGCTTTCGGGCGATCCTGATAATCCGTTAGTTCTCGACATCGACACGCAGGCCCTCGAATTCATGCAGCAGGAAAAGCCCGATCTGCCGATACTGCCGCTGCTGCAAAACTATAAAAACGAACAGTGGAATTCGAACATTCTGATCAACTCGATCTCGACAGAAGACGCACGGCAAAAGCTTATTAAATCATTGCTGGACACCATCACTGCAAAAAAATTCGGTGGACTGACGTTAGATATCGAAGAGGTCCCGCAAGCTTCCCAGGGCGACCTTTTCATGTTCGTAAGGGAACTGCACACCGAGTTTCAAAAACGCAATCTGCTGCTCGCTCAGGCCGTTCCCTACGATAACGACGAGTGGAACTATCGGGCGTATGCATCGGTGACCGATTACCTGATGCTGATGGCGTACGACCAGCACTGGTCGACAGGCACGGCCGGCCCGCTTGCCGGACAGGAGTGGTACGACGCGATCCTGAAAAAGCGGATGACAGAGCTCGATCCCGCGAAAACGATCATCTGTTTCGGCAGTTACGGGTACAATTGGGCAAATGACGGCAAGGAGGCTGAAACCGTCACGTTTCAGGAATCGCTGCTTGCGGCGAAAGAATCGCTTGATAGCCCGACCGAAATAAAGTTCGACCCGGCATCGAAGAACCCCTATTTTACCTACACCGAGGACGACGGGTACGACCACTCGGTCTGGTTTCTCGACGCCGTGACGGCGTATAACGAGATGAAAAGCGCCCGCGCTTACAATAATGCCGGTTTCGCGCTCTGGCGGCTCGGCAGCGAGGATCCGTCGCTGTGGAATTTTTTCGGTTCACAGCAAAACATCGACCGATTTGCAGCGTCCGATCTGAAAACGATCAAGTACGGATATGACGTCGATTTTGAAGGAACCGGCGAAATACTACAGGTAAAATCCGTCCCGCAGGACGGCACCCGTTCGATAAAGATCGATGGCGGCAATCTGGTCGCGAGTGAGGTTTACCAGCAAATACCTTCTTCGTACGTTATTCAACGAACCGGCGATAAACCCGGCGAGATCGCTCTGACGTTCGACGACGGCCCTGACCCCGTATGGACGCCAAAAATACTCGACATTCTCAAGGAAAAGAATGTAAAGGCGTGCTTTTTTATCGTCGGTGAAAACGGTCAGGCATATCCTGACATAGTAAAACGCATCGTCGCCGAGGGACACGAGATCGGCAATCACTCGTTCACGCATCCGAATTTTGCCGAAGTCCCGATCCAGATCGCCGATCTTGAGCTAAATACAACCCAGCGTTTGATCGAATCGTTAACCGGCCGTTCAACCAGGCTGTTCCGCGCTCCGTATTTCGGCGACGCCGAGCCGCGTACGACCGATGAACTGGTTCCGACCGTTCAGGCGCAAAACCACGGATATATATCGGTCGGTCTTCACCTTGACCCTGACGATTGGAAGCTAACGAATGACGATGGAACTCCTCATTCAGCAGATGAGATCGTCAACGAAGTGCTCGCGGCCGCGGCAATAACAACGCCTGAAGAACGCGGCTCCATCGTGCTGCTGCACGATGCCGGGGGCGACCGCTCGGCGACTGTCGCTGCTCTGCCGAAAATGATCGATGCGCTGCGGGCAAAAGGTTACAAATTCACGACGGTTTCGGATCTTGCCAACATTTCGATGGACCAGGCAATGCCGCCGGTTCCACAAGACCAGTCGTATTACACGCAGGCCGATTCGTGGGTGTTCTACGCGGTGTCGATCGGCGGTTGGCTGTTCAAATGGATATTTTTGATCGGCATTATTTTAGGGATAGGCCGCATGGCGATCATCGGTATCCTGGCGTTCGCGCAATTCCTGCGGTCGCGTAAACGCGAGCATGAACATTTTGGCGAAAGATACGAGCCGCTCGTCTCGATCGTCGTTCCTGCATATAACGAAGAAAAGGTTATTTGCCGGACGATCGAAAGTCTGCTTGCCTCCGATTACAACAATTTCGAAATCATCGTCGCGGATGACGGCTCGACCGATAACACCTACGAAGTCGTGCGTGAAAGATTTGCAGATGATCCGAAGGTGTCTGTTTTCAAAAAAGAAAACGGCGGAAAGGCCGAGGCTCTGAATTTTGGATGGCACAAAGCAAAAGGCGAGATAATAATCGCGCTCGACGCCGACACGATATTTACGCCGAAAACAATTTCGGCTCTCGCTCACCGGTTTGCCGATAAAAAGATCGGCGCAATTGCCGGAAACGCCAAGGTCGGCAACCGGATAAACATCGTGACAAAATGGCAGGCGCTCGAATATGTAACTTCGCAAAATTTTGACCGCCGCGCATTTGCCTCGCTTAATTGCATCACTGTCGTTCCCGGTTCGGTAGGCGCCTGGCGGCACTCGGTTTTAGAGGAAGCAGGCGGATTCTCATCCGACACCTTGGCCGAGGACCAGGATCTAACTATTCAGGTACGAAAACTCGGTTATCATATCGGCTACGAAGAGGACGCCGTCGGGCTGACCGAAGCGCCTGACAGCTTGCGAAATCTCGCAAAACAGCGTTTCCGCTGGTCGTTCGGCACGCTGCAGTGTATGTGGAAACACAAAAACGCGCTGCTGAATCCGCGGTACGGCACACTCGGCTTTGTTGCCATGCCGAACGTCTGGATCTTTCAGGTTTTGTTCCCGCTGATCTCGCCGTTCATGGACCTGATGTTCATATGGACGCTTGTTTCGGCGCTCATCGGGTTTATGGAACACCAGAAGGAATACGCCCACACGCCTACCAATTTGAATGAGGTCGTGTTTTACTATGCGATGTTCCTGGCACTCGATTGGGCGGGTGCGCTCGCAGCGTTCATGATGGAAAAGGCCGAACAGAAAAAACTGCTATGGTGGCTGCTGATACAACGATTCGGTTATCGGCAGGTGATGTACTGGGTAATGGTAAAATCGGTGTTTACAGCCATTCGTGGAGCATTGGTCGGCTGGGGCAAGCTTGAGCGCAAGGCAACGGTCGAGGCAAACGTTTAGTAGTTACAAAGCGACTTTATCTGCTGTTTAATTAGCTAATTCTTAATTATTAATTAAATAATGAAATGGCAGATCTATTTTTAGGCTACCATTTATGAAAGCTATAGCGGTCATTCCAAAACAGCCAAATTCAGTACATTTGGTCGAGATAAATACTCCGACAATTGACGACATACCGGATGGACGTGGCGTTCTTGTTGAGGTTTTGCGGGTCGGAGCATGCGGCACAGACCGTGAGATCAACAGCGGCGAGTACGGTATCGCCCCGCAAGGGTTCGATTTTCTTGTTTTGGGGCACGAAAATTTCGGACGTGTAAAAGAGGTCGGCGAAAACGTCAAGGAACTTGCGGTCGGTGATTACGTTGTAGCTACCGTCCGTCGTCCACGCGGCCATAGCATATACGATGCCATCGGCGAACAGGATTTCACGACCGATAATGAGTACTATGAGCGCGGGATTTCGAGGATCCACGGTTATATGGCCGAATATTACTCAGAAAGCGCCGATTTTCTGGTCAAAATACCGCCCCCCATTGCAGAAATCGCCGTCCTGCTTGAACCACTTTCGATCATCGAAAAGGGTTTGAAGCAGGCAAGCGATATACAGGAACGCCTGAAGATATGGCATCCAAAAACGGCTGCCGTACTGGGAACGGGCAATGTCGGCCTTCTAACTATAATGGCTTTGCGGATGCGCGGGTATGAAGTTCACGGTTTCGGTAAGGACAGGCACGAGGGCTATAAGAACGCCGATCTCTGTGAGTCCATTGGCGCTACGTATGACTCGACAAGCGACACATCGGTCCTTGATTCGACCAAAAAATACGGCGAATACGACCTGATTTTCGAATGTACGGGTTATTCGCCTATAGTTTTCGACGCGATGCAGTCGCTGAACGAAAACGGCATTCTGATCCTCGCTTCGGTCACCGGCGGGACACGGACAGCAGACAAAGTGCCGTCGGACAAAATTAACCAAATGTTCGTCCTCGGCAACCGGGCAATGGTTGGCACCGTGAACGCAAACCGGGAGCATTTTGAAATGGGCGTCAAAGACCTCACGCTGTGCGAAGCGATGTACGCCGGCTGGCTAGGGCGAATGCTGACACACAAGGTCGAAGGGTTGGAAAACTACGAAAAGGTTTTTGAAATTCTCAATAACTCCTCGCAGTTTGGCGCGATCAAAACCTATTTCGAGGTCGCGAAGATTTAGCCACAGAGACCACCGAGGACTCCAGTTTATTTTGATTTCCTCCTCTGTTTTCTCTGTGAGGTCTGTGGCAAAATTATTTCATGCCCGAATTTCCCGACATCGATGGCGGTACCGACGTTCTGACCGAGAGCGAGACCAAGCTCGAAAAGCCAAAACTGTTTAAGGTCATCCTGCACAACGACGATTTTACGACGATGGAATTTGTCGTCTTTGTCTTGCAGTATGTATTTAATAAACCTGATGCCGACGCATTTACGATAATGCTGAAGGTTCACAACGAAGGCCTCGGGATTGCGGGTGTTTACCCGTTCGAAATTGCAAGTATGAAATCGGAAAAAGCAATGAACCTAGCCCGTGCACGGGAATTTCCGCTGCTTTGCACCGTCGAGGAAGAATGAGATCGGATCGAAAACGATTTTGTGATAACATAATTGTTAGCATTTAAGAGATGAAACAATTTCATGCAAGTATAATTGAGATCGGAACCGGGACTCGCGCTCGCAAGCGCTGAGCGATCGATAAGATTTTGCTCGAAAGGGTCCCAAGCTAAGATGAAAAGCTTGGGACCCTTTCGATTTGGGATTATCGCTTGCGGAATGCGGATTTTGCTCCATAAATGCTAGAATTTGAATTTTTAGAGCGTTGTTGCGTGACCTGACTGCTGGTCACCGACCACTGACCACCGATTTATGACCGAACCTTTGGATTTAAAGAAAACGATCAACCTGCCCAAAACCGATTTTTCGCAAAAGGCGAATTTAGGCCAAAACGAACCGGCGCGGCTGAAGAAATGGGACGAAATGGGCCTTTATCAGCGTGTTATCGAGGCGCGAAAAGGCCGTGAAAAATTCATCCTGCACGACGGCCCGCCGTATGCCAACGCGGATATTCATATTGGCACCGCGCTCAATAAAATACTCAAGGATTTTGTCGTTAAAACCCGTTCGATGATGGGCTACGACGCGCCTTACGTGCCGGGTTACGACTGTCACGGGCTGCCGATAGAGACGCTGGTTGAAAAAAAACTTGCCGAAAAAGGCAAGAACAAGAACGATCTGCCCGTAGCGACGTTTCGACGCATCTGCCGCGAGCACGCCGAACATGCCATGGACAGTCAGACGCGCGATTTTTCGCGGCTTGGCATTTTGGGAGAATGGCAAACGCCCTATCTGACGATGTCGCCGGAGTATGAATCGTCAACCGCCCGGCTGTTTGGGAAATTTCTCGAACGCGGGTTTGTTTACAAAGGGTTGCGGCCAGTCTATTGGTGCATCCACGACCAGACTGCGCTTGCCGAGGCCGAGGTCGAATACCGCGAGCACACCTCGCCGTCGGTTTATGTAAAGTTTCCGCTAACGTCGGACCCGAAGTCGATCGACGAAAGCCTGGATGGCAGGAATGTCTTTGTAGTTATCTGGACGACAACGCCGTGGACGTTGCCCGCGAACCTTGGGATAGCGGTTCATCCTGATTTCGACTATTCAGCGATCGAAGCGCCAAATGGCGAGGTTTACGTAGTCGCATCGGAACTAAGTAAAGCATTTGCTGAGACGGTGGGATTAGCCGACTCCAAGGAACTCGCGCGGTTTAAGGGTTCAAAACTCGACAGGCTGGAAGCAAAGCATCCTTGGCTTGACCGAAAATCGCTGCTGATGAACGGAGAGCACGTGACACTCGGGGGCGAAGCCGACGCCGAGGTCGAGCTTGACGTGCGGTTTGAAAACAAGACGGCTGCAAAATCGGGCACCGGCTGCGTTCACACGGCGCCTGGGCACGGCGCGGACGACTTTCACATCGGCAAACAGTACGGGCTTGAAATTTATTGCCCGGTCGATAACGCAGGCCGCTTTACGGGCGACGTCGAGCATTTTGCGGGTGAAAATATATTTGACGCAAATCCGAAGATCGTCGCGCTTCTTCGCGACAACGGTATGCTGCTGCACTCCGAGGGTTATTCGCACCGGTACCCGCACTGCTGGCGGTGTAAGAACCCGGTTATCTTTCGTGCAACGCCGCAGTGGTTCATCTCGATGGATGAGACGACAACGGGCGAGGGCCCAGGACTTCGCGCAAAAGCTCTCGAACAGATAAAGCAGGTCAAATGGCATCCCGCATGGGGCGAAGACCGTATGCGCAACATGTTCAAAGGGCGGCCGGACTGGTGCGTTTCGCGGCAGAGGTTTTGGGGCGTTCCGATTCCGGTTTTCTATTGTCAGGGGTGCGATGAAGCGATCGCCGATCCCAAGATAATCGATCACGTCGCCGACATTTTTGCAAAGGAAACCGCCGATGCCTGGTACGCGCGGCCTGAGAGCGAGTTGCTGCCCGAAGGGTTCAAATGCCCAAAATGCGGCAGCGAAGATTTTCGTAAAGAGACCGACATTCTTGACGTATGGTTCGACTCAGGTTCGAGCTGTGTTGCCGTTTTGGAGACGCGCGACAACCTGCGATTTCCGGCGGACGTTTATCTCGAAGGCGGCGACCAATATCGCGGCTGGTTCAATTCGAGTCTGAGCTGCGGTATAGCCGCTCACGATGAAGCTCCGTATCGACAGATCATCACGCACGGCTGGGTCGTCGATGGCGAGGGCAAAAAGCAGAGCAAATCTCTCGGCAACGTGACCGCCCCGCAAGAGATCATCAACAAATCAGGGGCGGAGATCCTTCGTCTCTGGGCGGCGGCTGTCGATTACACCGAAGACGTGCGGTGCTCGGACGAGATTCTCTCCCG
>DATJGV010000216.1:0-6632 GCA_035494575.1 Pyrinomonadaceae bacterium
GCTTCTGAATGCAAAAAATTGCTTCGTCGCTCTGTATGACAAAGATACCGGACTCTTTAGTATGCCGTTTTTTGTTGACGAGTTTGATGAAGTCCCGGAGTCTTCGGCATTTCCGAAAACATGCACTCGTTATGTGTTCGAAACCGAAACTCCAATATTGATGAATACCGAAGTTTCCGACCTACTAACTGCCGAGGGTAAAATCACATTACTTGGTACTCCACCAAAGTGCTGGCTAGGCACCCCATTAAGGACGCCGACCGAGGTAATCGGCATCCTTGTAGTGCAAAACTATGAAGACGAGAATGCGTACAGCCAGCGCGATCTTGAATTTCTTAGATCCGTGGGTAATCAGGTGGCCCTTGCGATCAACCGCAAACAGGCTGAGGATAAGCTCAGAATTTCCAACGAAAAACTACAGCAGAGTAATCGCGAATTACAGGACTTCGCATATGTCGCCTCGCACGACCTGCAAGAGCCGTTACGGAAAGTACAAACATTTTCGGACAGACTAGCCACGAAGTATGCGGAAAAGCTCGAGGGTGACGGTCTCGAGTATCTCGAACGCATGCGTGGCGCCGCAGAGCGAATGCGAAAGCTGATCCAGGATCTTCTAACCTTCTCCCGTGTATCGAGCAAGGCTCAGCCGTTCGTTCCGGTCGATCTCGAAAAGGTATCCCGCGAGGTGCTGTCGGATCTCGAAGTAAAGATCGAGGAGACTGGGGCGTCGGTGGAGATCCGCGATCTGCCGACGGTCGATGCGGATCCCTTGCAGATGCGCCAATTGATCCAGAATCTTGTCGGCAATGCATTGAAATTCCGCAACCCTGATTCCGCCCCGGTGGTCAAGATACTCGCGGGCACTTCGAACGGAAACGGAAGTACGCCGAACGGCCATTTCTGCACCATCAGGGTGGAAGATAACGGTATCGGGTTCGATGAAAAATACCTCGATAAGATATTCACCGTATTTCAGCGGCTCCACGGCCGCTCGGAATTCGAAGGCTCGGGTATCGGGCTGGCCGTTTGTCGCAAGATCGCCGAGCGTCACCACGGCAACATCACCGCAAAGAGCAAACCCGGCGAAGGTTCGACCTTTATCGTCACCCTGCCGGTTGGCCAATCGATTCGTAATAACACATAACACCAAACGAAAAAGAAATTACAATTCTTCTGGCGGATGACGATCCGGAGGATGGGATGCTGACGAAGGAAGCTTTTGAAGAGAGCCGCTTGCGAAACAGACTTGAAATGGTCGACGACGGCGAAGATCTCATGGATTACCTCCGCTCTCGCGGGAAATACGCAGATGGGGCTAAGTCCCGACCGAGCCTCATCCTGCTTGATCTGAACATGCCGCGCAAGGACGGCCGGGAGGCCCTTAAAGAAATCAAAGACAGTCCCGATCTGCGGCGAATACCGGTTGTTGTTTTGACAACGTCGAAAGCGGAAGAAGATATTTTAGGTACCTACGACCTCGGTGTAAATTCGTTTATCGTAAAGCCGGTAACTTTCAAAGCGATGGTCGATGTCGTGAAAGCTATCAGCGAATATTGGTTTGAAATAATCGAACTGCCGCCGGAAGAAGACTCGACCGTCTAAATGCCTTTAAAGTTGCTAAGGATGTTCTTCGAATATTGGTCTGATCGGTTTCGATCAGACTTTTTATTTCTTGATCGCTTATCCGCGGCGAACATTCCGGAGCTTGAAAAAAGTTAGTG
Source organism: Pyrinomonadaceae bacterium (assembly GCA_035494575.1). GTDB lineage: Bacteria > Acidobacteriota > Blastocatellia > Pyrinomonadales > Pyrinomonadaceae > OLB17. The sequence continues at coordinate 1,722 of DATJGV010000216.1, forward strand.
AAGAACCACTGAAAACATGTATAATAGCGGGTGCGGCCGCCCGGCCATTTGACAGCGCTTTGATAGCCCGTGATTTCTGCCGGAAAAACCCGAATCGTGAATGTCCTCCTCAAGTTCCGCTTGGTCGACGGCCACGTAATCGGTCGGGCAGCGGTACTTCCGAAATAAATTAGGCGTTATCTTGTTGATGGTCGTATCTCGATTCTGTGCCGCCAGCAGAGATGCGATGATAAGCTCGAACGGGGTTGCGTAGTCAAGCTCTACTACCGGGTCCGGGTAAAGCTTTTTAAGCCGTTTCGCGATTTCTGCGGTTTGAGCCTTTTTATTAGGGATCATAGCTTTGCATTATACATGATGCACACCTGTACCCCTGGTTCCTTGCGGTCAATGCGGCACACCCGGCAACCCGTTTTCTGCTCGTCCGGTCCCGTTAGACTGTCGCGAGTCTGCTTACTTCAACTGAGATGTCCGCACCGACCTCACAATAGACCTTTATTGCACTTTTAGCGTTGGTTAATGTTTCGAAAAGCTGATCATAGTTTTCAAGCCCGCTGACCGGGTGCGTCAACAGCCGGGATAGCCAATCGCCGTATTCGAGTACAGCTTGTGCCATGTCTTTTACGCCGGTTTCGAAATACTCTCGATTTGCGTTGACGGTTCCGACCATTACCTTGTTACCGAGCACGAAATCAAGATTGATCTTGTCCGCCGGAATCTCGATCACCTTGTCGCCGCCGGTAACACTTGAAAGGACAAGAACGCCATTTTTAGCCAGCGCTTGCATCGCGTCAAAAACGATCGGCGAAAAGCCGGTAGCCTCAAAAATAATGTCAAAACCACCGTGCCTCTTTGCATAGTCGGGAACAGAGATATCCTCAGTAGAGATATACGCTGCTCCGAGGTCTTCGATCAGGTCAGAATTCAAATAGGGCTTTGGCGTGCGGCCAAAGGTAACGACTTCGATCCCGCGAAGCCGAAAAACGAGTGTTGCCAATAATCCGATAGTGCCGGCGCCCAGGACGGCAGCGCGTTTCGGTTTCCATACGCGCAGACGTCGCTGTATCTCATACGCCTGGGTGATGCCTTTCTGCACGACGGTCATCGGTTCGAGCAGAACGCCAACATCTTTCAGTCCGCGCGGGACCTTAACGATAAACTCGGCGTCATCGACATAATACTCAGACAGATATCCGTGTCGCAAATTTATCCCGCGTTCGAAATAAGTCTCATCCGTCGTCATATCGTTAGTACCGATCACGTCATAAATACTCGTGCCGGGGCGACGGACGGTTGCAACTACATAATCGCCTTTTTTTAGTTCGGTGACGTTCGGACCGACCTCTTCGACAATGCCAAAGCCTTCGTGGCCGATCACAAGAAAATCATCGCCCGCCGGCGCCGCTCCGTATTCCGCATTATTAATTTCCTTATCGGTGCCGTCAACGCCAACCCGAAGGACCTTTACAACAACGCCGCGGCCGTTGGCTATCTCGTTGACATTAGGCTTCGGCATTTCTACAAGATTAACGGAGTTTTTAATTCCAGGTTTTACTGCAATGGCTTTCATGATTTTTCTGTTTTTAACGCGAAGTCGCTGTGTTCATGCGGCAATCGAATGCATCCAAGCCGGTTGAATGCCTAAATTTGTTAATGTTCCCAACACTCTCTGCGGTTCGCCGAGGTCGCTCCAGCCGACGTCGCCGACGCGCATAACGAGCAGGTGCGCCGATTCATTTTCAAGCACCTCACTTGAAAAATTTGTCTGGTTTACCCACGAATAAATAGATCTGACGACCGCTGCTTCCTGATGTGTGCCAAACAGCTTTTCAGACGCGGAAAACATTCTGTACATGTCGGGCAGGTGCCGAGCGAACATGTCGAGAAACGTCCGCACTTTTCCGATCATCACAAAGCTGTTCCAAAGACAGCCTTTTGCCATCAATTTTTGTGCGACGTTGTATGTCGGTTTCTCCCAAAAGCGGCTGACGCGGCTGACTGATTTTGGAACCTCGCCGAACAGACATTGCACGGGCTCGATCCAGCCGTACGCGGTCTCCGGTTTTTCCGCCTCGATGCCGAGCAGAACGACTGACTCCGGATTCATCCTGACAGTGTCGAATGCAAAATCGACATGTGTCATAAACCCTTCGTCATCAGAAAAATAGTGGTCCGAAGGAAAGAACGCGACGATCGCATCGGGTGAAACCTTTGTCAGCCGCATCAAGCTGTAAAGTATCGCTGGCGCGGTCCCGCAGTTTTCGGGCTGCACGACCAAACGGCTCCTGTGCACACTCCAAAGCGGACGCGAGTAAAAATCTTCGTGCTTTTGCGTGAGACTGAAAAAAATATTTTCGGGCGCGATGCCAAGTGCGACCCGTTCGCGTGTTGCGTCAAGCAGCGTCCGGCTGTTAATGATCGGGCAAAATTGCTTTGGCCTCTCGTCACCTGTGATCGCCCGTGTCAGCGATTTAAGCCGCGACCCGTCGCCACCCGCCAGAATGACCGCTAGCCGCTCGTGTTTGACGCCCCCAACGCCTAAGAAACCAGGAAATTCTTTTTTTGAATTTTGCTGCATAAGTTTTCTCGATCTACCTTGAACCGTCACCTTGCTAAATCAAAGAATCAAAGTGGTTTATTCCCGATCGTTCAAAAATAAAAGGCGGCCGATGACCGCCTTAATATTTCTTCCTAACTCCCGTTTATTCCGGGTTTTATTCACCGCTTTGTTGCAGCAGTTTTGCGACCAGTCCCGTCCAGCCGGTCTGATGGCTGGCTCCGATGCCGGAGCCGTCGTCGCCGTGGAAGTATTCGTAAAACAGGATGTGATCGCAAAAGTGCGGATCCGCCTGGAACTTCGGGTTATCACCGAAAACCGGACGCTGTCCATTTTCATCTTGCAAAAATATGCGCGACAGCCGCCGCGAAAGCTCCTGTGAAACTTCCCAAAGGTTCGTCATATTTCCAGAACCTGTCGGGCATTCAACCATGAGATCATCGCCATAATAATGATGGAATTTTTGCAGCGATTCGATCAGCAAGTAATTAACCGGGAACCAGATCGGCCCGCGCCAGTTAGAGTTGCCCCCGAACAAGCCGCTTGAAGATTCCGCTGGTTCGTAATCGACGCGATGTACGTCGCCGTTAACGTGTAAAACATAAGGACATTCGCGGTGATAACGAGAGACAGCTCGAATTCCGTAGGGCGACAGAAACTCGGTTTCGTCGAGCATCACTTTTAGCACTCTTTCCAGTCTTTCGCGAAAAGCGACCGCCAGCAACCTGCGTTCGCCCATTCCTGGTGTCCTCATGCATGAAACATTGCCGATGAGATCAGGACGGTTTTGGATAAACCAGTTAAGACGCCGTTTGAAGTTCGGAAGCTTGTCCAGTACATCAGGCTCGATCGAACCAACGGCAAAAAGCGGAATTAGTCCAACCATCGAACGCACTTTCAAAGGAGAACTGCTTTCACCGTGCATGTGCAGGACGTCGTAATAGAATCCGTCCTCGTCGTCCCAAAGCGAGATGCCGTCCTGTCCGAGATTGTTCATCGCCGATGAAATATATAGGAAATGCTCCCAGAATTTGCTCGCGACATCTTCGTAAGTATCGTCTTCGGCGGCCAGCTCCAGCGCGATAGAGAGCATGTTGAGGCAATACATCGCCATCCAGCTCGTGCCATCGGACTGCGCTAGCTTGCCGCCGGTCGGCAGCGGCCGCGAACGGTCGAAGACGCCAATATTATCAAGGCCCAAGAACCCGCCTTCGAAAACGTTCATGCCTTCGGCGTCCTTGCGGTTGACCCACCACGTAAAATTGAGCATCAGCTTTTGAAAGATACGCGCAAGGAATCTCCGATCACCCTTACCGCGTCGTTTTTTCTCGATCTGATAAACGCGCATCGCCGCCCACGCATGAACAGGCGGATTAACGTCGCCATATGCCCACTCGTACGCCGGGATTTGGCCGTTCGGGTGCATGTACCATTCGCGAAGCATCAGCATTAACTGTTCCTTGGCAAAATCGGGATCGACCAACGCAAGAGGTATGCAATGGAACGCAAGATCCCACGCTGCATACCATGGATATTCCCACTTATCCGGCATTGAGATAACGTCCGAATTATAGAGGTGCGGCCAGTCGCTATTGCGCCCTTGTTTCCGCTCGTCCGGCGGTTTTGGCAGATGCCCGTCACCTTCGAGCCAGTCTTTTACAACATAGTGGTAAAACTGTTTCGACCAGAGCATGCCAGCAAATGCCTGACGCTGGACGTTTTTTGCATCGTCGGATAGATCTTGGGGGATAATGTCGGAGTAAAATTCGTCAGTTTCTTTTTGGCGAGCAGCAAAGATATCGTCGAAATCTTTGAATGGACTTGAACCACCCGCCACCGCAAGTGGTGCTAACTTTGCGTCTTTGCGAGAGAACTGTTTATCCGAAAGTCTTAAGCGAATTGTTTTTTCCGACCCTGCCGGTATCTCATAAAAATAATTTGCCGCAGCCTTTGTGCCGATCTGACCAGGATTTACAGCATCCGTTTTTCCATTCACGACAAAATCGTTTATCCCGTCTTTTACAAACTTCGTCCGATTCTCTCCGCCAAAGAGCTTTGCGTTATTTGTTTCATTTTCGGTGAAAAGAACGTTGGGCGATTCGTCACAGTACAACCAACGTTTTCCGTAGTCGCGGCATTCAAGCTCGATCACTTCTGATTCCAGGTCTTGCGTATCAAAGGAACCCGCCCGCTCACGCTTGTCGTTCCGACCGCGCAGTTCACAATCAGCATTTTCGCCCTTCCACGACCAGGTGTTACGGAACCATACGGTTGGCAGCACGTTTATCGAAGCATTCTCGTCACTCCGGTTTGCGACGGTAATCTTTATCAGAATGTCCTCGGGGTCGGCCTTTGCA
>DATJGV010000217.1:0-11825 GCA_035494575.1 Pyrinomonadaceae bacterium
CTACATGTCCGAGCGACGTTGTTTTGAGATTTAGCGAAAGATGTTTTGCGTGCGGGTTCTGAGCAACTATTTCCACCGACACGAGAGGCATCAAAACCTCGAGAATGTTGAGATTCCTGGCTTCGCTGCGTATAACCGAACCGGTTTTCTGCAGTACATCACGAAGCGACCTGTCGCGGCTATTGTCGGATTGCAGAATAACGCTTACTTTTCGCTGGAAATCGCTGTTTTTCGTTATCAGGGCTCGCAGGTCGGGCGAAAGTTTGTCACCGACAAACGGATCAACTGTTTCCGCAGTAACAACAAAATTGTTTGTCGTCGAAAACCGCGGGGCCCGTACCAGATCCGGGGTCAGAACCCCGGCACTTGCGACGGCATGTGTATTGCCGGCGAGCATCGTCAGCAGCGATAACAAAAGGACCAACGCAATGCTTGAGCTAATTCCTTGTCTTTTCATTAATTAGAACTTTCCCATTCAATAAATTTCACACCAGGGAGTCGGGTACGCGAAGGGCAACCGCCGTGCCGGTACTTTAGGATCGCGGAAACCCTTTATTATCTGTAGTTACGTCCTATGTAATGTCGGTGTGGAATCCTAAATCGATCAGCATGACAGATGCGGGTGGTCAATATGACCGAAGAAGGTGGCAACAGCAAAATGTTCAGGAGCGTGGACGGGCATTATCACCTGCGCACGCAGGCAAGATCTGACAGTAAAACGGTCGAACGCGTTTCCGGACGCGCGGGGGACACTCGCGACGTCGTCGGCTTTATTTTTCATTACACGTCTATCTCAATTAACAGAAAATGATTGACTTGCGGCGGTAAGCGGGTTTAAGATACGAACAATTCATCCAGACCTTTTGTTCGGATTTGTGAGTTCTCGGCCCCTGTTCGGGTTGATTTCTGCCCGGAATCCGCTTGTTGAGCGATTCAACCAGGCAGCACTCTGACCGGCCTGGTTCCGCGATTTTTTCGCCCTCGTATCTATGGCAACCACGCAAGACAATCGAATGCTGGCGATCGCCACGCCGCTGGGAAAGGATTTTCTTCTTCTTCAAAAGCTCTCCGGAACGGAACGTATCTCAAAGCTTTATCAATTCGAAGTCGATCTTCTTCACGAAGAAGATGATGGGGAACGCAAGTCTACCATCGTCGATCCGAAATCGCTGATCGGACAGGGCGTGACCGTTTTGATCAGCCAACTTGACGGCACCATTCGGGAAATAACGGGTATCGTAAATCAATTCTCTCAAGGATCCAGGAATGCGCGTTTTACGTTCTATTCCGCGACGATCGTTCCGCATATATGGATCCTGACGCAAAAATTCCAAAGCCGCATTTTTCAGAACATTAGCGTCCCCGATATCTTAAGGAAGGTCTTTGACGGATTTGAGGTAACCTGGCAGATCCAGGGACTAGCGAACAGGCGAAATTACTGCACGCAGTACCGCGAGTCGGATTTTGATTTCGCAAGCCGTCTGATGGAAGAAGAGGGCATCTATTACTACTTCGAGCACAAGGACGGCCACCACCGCATGGTCGTCACCAACACGCCGCAATCGCCGACCGATTGTCCTTCGAAAGACAAGATCCAGTATTTTCAAAACGCCGCAGGCGATGACGATCTTCTCTCAACAATAAAGCACTGGCAGACAAATTACAGGCTCCAGACGGGCACCGTCACTTTTGGGGACCATCATTTTCAGCTTCCTACACAGCGGCTCGAAGAAAAGCAAACAACCGTTTTTACGGTCGCCGATAATCAAAAGCTTGAATTGTACGACTTTCCCGGGGGCTACGCCCGAAAGTATGACGGCATCGACCGTTCCGGGGGTGAACAGGCAAGCGAGCTTAACGATGTTAATGACGACAAGGCGCGGACCGTCAAGACGGTAATAGAATCGCTTGATGGGAGATATAAAGTTATATACGGCGAGGGTGACTGCCCATCCATGACAGCCGGTTACCGTTTCGAATTCACCGGGCATCCAAACGCCGAGGAGAATGCAAAATATCTCATTACCGAGGTGGTCCACGCCGGTGAACAAAGTCCTGCGTATATTTCCGGCGAACATATCGCCGAACCGTACAAAAACACGTTTGAATGCATAGGCTGGGGCCAGGGACAGATCCCCTTTCGTCCACGACGCGAAACAGCTAAACCCGTCGTTCACGGGTCGCAGACGGCAGTTGTTGTCGGGCCTGGCGGTGAAGAGATATTTACCGATAAATACGGCCGGGTGAAGGTGCAGTTCTTCTGGGATCGCGATGGCCAGCTCGATGACGCGAGTTCCTGTTGGGTTCGCGTGTCCCAGTCCTGGGCAGGCAACAAATGGGGTGCGGTGTTTATACCTCGTATCGGGATGGAGGTCATAGTCCATTTTCTTGAGGGCGATCCGGACCAGCCGATAATTACAGGCTGCGTTTACAATCCCGTTGCGATGCCGCCGTACACTCTGCCTGACGAGAAAACCAAATCGACCATCAAGTCAGATTCATCAAAGGGGAGCGGCGGTTTCAATGAAATTCGATTCGAGGATAAGAAAGGCTCCGAGCAGCTATTTTTCCACGCTGAAAAGAACCAGGACGTTCGCGTTAAGAACGACGCGCTAACGTTCATTGGCCACGACGCTCATTTGATCGTCCAAAACGATCAGTACGAAGCCGTTAAAAAAGACAAGCACCTGAAAGTGTCCGGCGACCGCAACGAACAGGTTGACGGTTCGATCTCGATAAAGGCGGCGACGGATATCGATATCAAAGCCGGTACAAAATTCGCCGTTGACGCCGGAAGCGAGATACATCTCAAATCCGGAGCGACGCTGACTATCGAAACCGGCGCCTCTCTTACATTAAAGGTCGGCGGTAACTTTATAAACATCAACAGCGGCGGTGTCTTCATCAGCGGGACGATGGTAATGATCAATAGCGGCGGTGCTGCCGGATCAGGTTCGGGAAGCAATCCCGACCCGCCAAAGGATGCCAAAGAAGCCGACAAAGCCGAGCCTGGCAGTAAACCCCAATTGCCGCCGCCGTCGGCGCCGCCGGCACGGCCGGTCTTTACCAGCCCGGCGGCTCTGGTGTTGATCAACGCGGCCCAGAACGGCACGCCGTTTTGCGAGATATGCAGCAGATCGTGAGAGATGAGCACTTTAATTAAAGGAAAACTGGACAAATATCTTTTCCGGGAGCGGACGTACACGTATGCCGTTCTCGACGGAGCGTCCGTTCCGGGCCTTCCGCAAAAGCTATTTGAATCTCAGACTTCAAATAATTGTCTCTACCGTGGCGAGCTTTCAGACGAGTTGATCCACGTTGCGCCTTATCTTGTGCGGTTGTCACCAGGTTCTGCATTTGTCGAATGGCTGTTTTCAGAGTGTTGGGGAAAGCATTGGGGCATATTTGCGCAGAGCGAGGTTTCGGCTTCGAGTTTGCAGAAACATTTTCGTTCGCTGCTGACGGTCAATGACGAATCGGGAAATCCGCTGCTGTTTCGTTTTTACGATCCGCGTGTGCTTGTGCCGTTTCTTATGACCTGCGCCATCGAGGAACTGAATATTATCTTCGGCCCTGTTAAATACTTTTTTGCCGAGTCGTTTGATAAATCGGAGCTTTGCCGTATGCACGTGGCGAACGGAGCACTCGTTGAAACAAAGCTTGGATTTAATGAGTAGGATTTAAAATGATGTTGAGGCTAACGGTAAGACGGGAACAACTGGACGTTATGCAGGCGGTCGCCGAGGCGAATTTCGAGCGCCAGCTCGCACGGCATCTTCGTGAATCTTATCCGCAGTCCATCGTAAAGCTGCCTGACGGCGGTGAGTTCGCCGTCGGCGATCTGCTCGAGGACACGCTGACGCATCTCATCAGAATTGGCATAGCAAAAGCGCGGCGCTACGAGATGTCGCAGCAATCGTCCATCGCGTCGTTTGTCGCACTGATGTTCGACGTTGCGCCGAATTTTGACGAACATAGGCTGTGCGAAGTACTGTTCGGCGACGAAGAAAAACCACCGGATGCACGAATGGAAGATATCCTGACCGTACTGACCGAAAAGAACTGGGAAGCGATAAGAAACGACTATGACGCTCAGGCATGGGTGCCGCCGGCCGAAGAGACGGTCGAGACCGCATCCGAGGCCGAACCGTCTGGGAAAAAGGAAAAGGCGAACGCCGCGGCTGCCGACCCGATGGCAAAGACCATCTCGGGCAAGACTATGTCTGGAAAAACTATGTCCCGGACAATGGCGCGAAAAAGTCAGACAGTGAAAATTCAGCCCGAAATGCCCCGGGAACAGCCGGAGTTTGACGAAACGAAAAAGATAGACCGCAAGGAGCAATAAAGCGGAAATGCCTGAAACCGCAGACAAAATTAAACAAACTCAAAGCAGCTTTCCGCCGCAGCCGACGAGCGTCGTTGCCGAATGTCCGAATAAAAATAAACCCGCCGAGGCCCCTAAACCGCGTGTCGAGGTAAAAACGTCATTCCAGATGACGCAGCAGGTGCTGAACACCATCGGCGCTCGGCGTGCACCGGAAAAGGCGCAGGAAAAGAAGGCCTGGATCGAGATCATTCTCGTCGATGCCGAAGGAAAACCGATGCCCGGCGTAAAATACCGCATCACGCCTCCGGGCGGAAAACCTGTCGAGGGAACGCTTAACCAATACGGCCAGGCAGGCCTTTATCAAATTGAACCGGGAAACTGCAAGATCACCTTTCCCGATCTCGACAAGGACGCGTGGGAGTAATTATGGCTGAAAGTTATCAAGTCAAACAGGGTGATTGCATTTTCAGCATTGCATTTGCGCGGGGTTTTTTCGCCGATACGATCTGGAACCACCCGAACAACAAAGACCTAAAGGAAAAGCGCAAGGACCCGAACGTCCTGATGCCGGGCGACACGGTTTTCATACCCGACAAACGCCTCCGCGAATATTCTGAAGCGACGAACCAGGTTTACAAATACAAGTGTAAGAATACGCCGAAACAGTTGCAGATTCAGTTCATCGAATACGACAAACCGGTGAAGGAAATGGAGTACACGCTTAAGATCGATGGCGTCGAGTCAAAGGGGAAAACGGACGGCGAAGGCTGGGTCAAACAGTCTATAAAACCCGATGCAAAATCTGCAAAGCTAGTGTTCGCTGACGGTTCGGAATGTGAATTAAAGCTTGGAAATCTTGACCCCGCCGAAGAGGTCGCGGGAACTCAAGGCCGCCTCAACCGGCTCGGATTCTACGAGGGGCCGATTGACGGCAAGTTGACCGACGAAATGAAGGAGATCATCAAGCTTTTCCAGCAGTCAAATGATTTAAAGGCAACGGGCGAGGTTGACGCCCAGACCAAGGACAAATTGGTTCAGTTAACTGGTGAATAAAACATAATTAAGCCATGGCCATCATCACACTAAAGATCAAATTTAACGACAGCGGTCTTAACGGCAGGGAGGTTCCAAATACCAGTGTTAATTGGAAGCTAATAGTGCCGCCTTTTGGCCCGGGCGAAACAATTAGAGCCCAAGGTGTCAACAATACCGGCCCGGATGGTGTTTTGACGATCCCCAATATGACTGTCAACAATTTGGAATCGCTAAAATTCTCATATACGATCTCCGGCGTTGCAGGTGAGTTCACTCCTGTGAATCTTAACTTTCGCACAAAGCAGACTCTGGTATTCGAAAGAGCAGTACAGGTCCCGATTACGGCGGTCGCTGTAGTCGTAACCGCTGTACCGATCACGTTTACTAATACGAACCGCAATTGGCTGACCTACGAAACGCGGTTCAACTGGTCCATGTTTTACAAGACCAATCAGAGATTTAAGCTAAATTTGTACCGAGCTCCGTTGAATCGTTTGCTCGTGATCCTTGCCACCGAGGCCGACGGTCTGGACAACACAACTTTAACCGCATTGAGAGACGTATTTTTCCCTAACATCTCCGATCTCCAGGAGCTTCGCAAGCTTGGAAAACCGCCTTGGGACGGCCCGCGTAAACTCGCCGTGGACACGCCGCAATACGCCGTTGCGAACCGAAACCTGAACAAGATCTACGCCAGCTATGCGTACTTGCCGTATAACGCCCGGGACAACACCCCTCAGTCCAAGGCGATCGGAACAGCTCTAGGGACCGGGAGTATGAAGCTCGAACTAATGCCATTCAATCCGATGCTGGACGTGTGGAATACCGCCTCCCGAAGCAGTGTCGCACGCGTCAGATTGCCGCAAAAGATCACCTTCAAGGACAAGGCTGACCGTAAGTTGATAAATGACGAACTTTGGGTGGAATACGGTACACCTGACCCTTTCAGGTTTCGCCAGCCGGCGGACAATGGCGGGACCGAATTTAGCATGAACGCTGAGGGAGCCAATTTTCACCAAACGGTCATGTCGGTCAAAACCGGGGTCAATATCATCGGGATCGAGGCCCAGGAAAAAAAGGCGAACCTCGAACACAATTCCGTTCTCGCCGCACTCCGAAGTGCGTATATTCGAACCGCGGAACGGCATTTCGGTTACAACTCGTTCGCTGACCCTCAAATTCTCATCCTCACCGAGATCGCGACAGTTACCGAATCGGATCGAAAATGGGATGAATGGATGTTCCCCTTAGGAAAGAACCGAAAGAAACTACAGCAGCCGAAGTTTGGCGACGGCTACCAGATCAGATCACTAAGGGGCATGAAGCACGATCGCCAGTATTTTCCGCCCCTGAGTATTCCGTTCGTGCGCATCACGAACGGGGAGGTGGATCAAAATTCGAGTGCGGATTTTTCCATATCCGGCCAAATTGTAAAATCCGAGTCGGCTTTTCCGCAGATCGACGACCCCAACCCGGAGTGGAAGGATTTTTGGAAAAAGCACTATGCCGAAGCGCTAGGCCGTGCAAAGGCAAAAATTCTTTTGGATTACGGGCTGCAAAGTTTCGGCGGAAATTCGCAAAACTATTTGCTCGAAATGGTAAACGGCGTGCCGAACGGACGGGTCATATTCCGTGATATGGGGGACTATGCGCTGCATGATTATGTCCTGTGGGCCATGTTCGCTCCCGAAGGTACAAATCCGCCGCGATATAACGGCAAGAGGCTCAACGAACAGGAAGATCTGGTTTTGGCATGGCGTGACAATTTGAATTTTCCGCTCCTAAAATTTGAATGCACCGATCTCCATGACTTCATCGACGACAGCAAGGTGATGTCGGAATACCCGACCTTCACGGGCTACCACCGTTCAAATGAGAGCGGAATGGCAACGTTCAACCCGTTCTGCGAAAGCTGCGCTCCGGAAAGCGCCGGTACAACCGCGTTTGTCGGACATATTTCTCCACTGTGGGCGTACGCACTCCCGGTGAGTACGAACGCCTATTCCAAATACCGCACCAACCTGACTCAAGTTCAGTGGGGTAAAGTATTTCAAATCCAATTCGACTGGGGAATTGCCAATGCAAAGGCATGGGTGAAATATCTCGAAAAAGCTTTGGGCAAGAATTTCCGCATTGACTGGGAGCTGCTTCCGCTCAACGATTTTTTGAGCAAGCCGGGCTACGCAAAATCAAACCTTGAATCATCGCTTGCTCACCGCATGTTCGATCCTGCCGCATTTACCGATGCTACGCACAATGGCATCTGGGATGATATGTATTTCAAAATGAAAACTTGGGAGATGTATCTCGGCTGGCAGGTCGAAAATTTTCTGCCCACGACCGAAGGGCAGAAAGCGCTTCGCAATTATTTTAAGAAACAACCAGCGGTTCCAAAATTTAAATTGCGAGCCGCGGACGAACACGACCAGCCTCTCGTAAACGGGAATGTGAAAATGGAGTATGCAGGTAAAAAATGGACAGAATCCGCTGATGAAAACGGTGAGATTCAGATCTTTGAAGGGACTGCGGCCGATTACAAACTGGTGGTTGTGGCCAGCAACGGCTCAGAAGGGACTTTTGACGTCGCTGAACTTTTGGCGCGTGGTGATAAAAAGGCCGACTTCGGTTACTTAAAGGTCGAATACGTCTAAACGCGCGGGCCAAGTTAGTAGGTAGCTAAACTCTGTTCAACCTCCCTGAACAAAGTATCAAAATTCTATGCTTAATTATCGCGACAAATCCAGCAAAAATCGTGAGAAACCAGCCCGAAATTGCGATAATTTGAGACAAAAGAACGCTAATTAGAGAAAAGGTGATGAACCGGGTTTTTGCCCCCGAAGCGCCCGGTTCATCCGCACGGCGCCGAAGACCTATGGCGTCGCGGTCTTACGCTTGTTCACGGCGTTTTTCATATTTTCGATCTCGTCGCCCAGCTCCTCGATTCGGTCCTCGCCGAGCACCTCGATCGATTTTGGAAATACATCGTCTTCTTCGTTATCGGCATGGTCCTCGATCGCCGCTCGCATGTCGGCAAGGACGTCCTGGAACGAATCGTCACTGGGCGACAGAGGCTCGAGTTGGGCCAGGTACTGGCGAACCGCCTCGTGTTCCGGGATCGAATAGGACAGCAGATCGCTGAATTCGTCATATTTCGCAAGCGCCGGGTAATAGATCTCTTCTTCCTCGCGCATGTGCAGCAATAACGCATCTTCCAGCTTTTTAAATGTGCTGTCGTACGAGGTGGTTGCTGTGCCGCTCGCATCCTGTAATTCGGCGATCAGGTCCAACGCCTCGTGATGTTGCTGTGTCAATATTTCTGTGGCTAACATAGTGCTTACTCCTTTTCGTATTGAAATTTCTTCGGTGATTGAGACATCCGTTGTCGTCGAAACTCACCAGAGCGCAAGCCGTATGCCAGCCGCATAACTCAAGCAATAACAGCATCGCCGTTGTGGCTGTGCTGAATCGATACGGACGATTTGTATTCTTATACTGCGCTCAGGTGATATGTTTTCGGCGCAGTTCTCGCGTTATAGAGTGGGAAGCATTTCAGGCAGGTTCATTCAAGCTTCAAACGGACAAGGGGGAACGCTCGGAAGGCGTAGAAAAGACGGTCGTTTTGACCGTCTTTTCTATTTGGAAAACTGTTCAATTATGGGATTTCCGTATCGCCGAACTAACTCGATAGATCGTGCGTCATCATGAATTAATTTCAATTTAGGCTCGGTTGCAAACCAGATGACCCATGGACTGTGTTCGTCAAATGCCATTTCGAAATAGCGAAATGCTTCATCGATCTCACCCAGCGCAACGCAGCAAACTGCGATAAAATAAGGCACGACATAGGCGTGCCTTGCGCTCTCTTTTAATTCGTTCAGTACCGCTCGGGCCTCGTCGATACGGCCATTCCTCGCCAGAGCAAAACAATGAACATAGAGATGAAGATTCATGCCCGATGCAAGACGGGTCGCTTCAATGCTTGCGTTTAAGGCCTCTTCGAGCTGTCCCGTCTCCAAAAGCACGTTCGCAAGCTGCAAATGCCCTTGGACGAACATCGGATCAAGCTCAATTATTTCACGCGCCTTTGCGGCGGAGAACGTCAGATCCCCGGCCTGGTACGTGGTCCAGGCCGTTAAGACCTTTGCTCTCAGTGAAAGCGGGTCAAGACTCTCTGCCAAAGTGATCTCGCGAATGCCTTCTTCCGACCGGCCCATGCCGACAAGTGAAGCCGAATACCATTCGTGCGTCAGTGGATAATTCGGATCTAATTCGATGCCGCGTTTATAGCTCGCGATCGCCTCGTCCCAGTTCCATTTGTTCTGATAATACAGCCCGATGGAGCCGTGCGGTTCCGCTAGCGTATCGTCGATCTCGAGCGCTTTCGACGCAGCTTCATAGATCTTTGGAAAAGCGTCCGCCGGACGAATGAGCCCGTAAATGCAGGCCCAGGTGTAAAAATTTGCGATGCCGGTATAGGCAAGCGCGTAATTTGGATCAATCTCAACAGCTCGAGTAAACGAAGCCATCGCTTTGGGAAAGGACTCGGGTGTGAACTGGTTCCAGAAATATCGGCCCTGCAAATATGCATCGTGCGCCGCGATCTTTTCGGTCCCGCGTTTCGCAAGACGCTGCTCCTCTTCGCCGGACAGCCTCGGAAAAAGATTTTTCGCGACCTTTTCCGAGATCGAATCTTCCATCTGTAAAACGTCTGAAAAATTCTCGTCAAAGCTTGCCGCCCACAACGTTCCGTTTTGATCAACATCCAGCAATTGAGCCGTCACACGCAATCGTCCGCTAACGTTCCGTATGTTGCCGTCCACAATATAATCGACGCCAAGCTGACGGCCCGCGACGAAGGGATCGGTCGTTCTCGCAAACGGTAATACCGAGCTCGTCGGCCGCACCAGGAATCGGCGAACGTTCGAGAGCCGTATTGTCAAAGCGTCCGCGAGGCCGATGCTCAGATATTCGTTATCGATTTCGCCGGTGTTGTGGACGCCAATGAGCTTGAATGGCAGAACTGCTACAGATTTTTCACGCTCGGCGGTTGTTACGGCTTCGGGCGACGGACATAAATGATTCACCGCGATCGGATTGTCGGTTCGTTTCAGGATCGACAAGTAGCGCGGATCGTTGCGAATCGGTTCGAGTTTTGGTTCTATGCCAAACCATATTAGAAACTCATTTCTTCCTGCAACCGATCTTTCAAACCACTCGAACGCCTTGTCTTGATCGCCAACAGCCAAATATGCCATGGCGATGTAGTAAGGCTTAAAATAGTTTTGGCTCTCGAATTCGAGCATGCTCTCCAGAACTTTTCTTGCGTCGTCCAGCTGGTTGTTTGCCGCGAGAGCGAAACACAACATATATCGGGGCATTCCGTTGTCGGGCCAAAGCTCGCAACTCTGTTTCAGAACTTCAACTGCCTCTTCCGTTTCGCCGGCTGCCGTTAAAGCATTGCCAAGATGCAGCAAAGCTTGCGGAAACCGGTCCTGCATTTCGCGTGCTTTTCGGGCCTTGGCGACAGCCGTTTCAAAATTGCCGGCCTGATAATTGCACCAGGAGGTCATCAAGATGGAGCGCGGGGCAACTGGATCGAGCGCTTCGGCTTTGTCAATCTCGGCCATTGCACCGTCAAGTTGCCCTTGTGTGCACAACAAGTTCGAATAACATTCATGCGCGAACGGATTATTTGGATTGAGCTCCAGAGACCGTTTTACCAGAAATTCCGCCTCGGGCCAGTTCCAATCGTAAAGCAAAGTTGAGAATGCCAGAACAGCATAAGCCTCGCCAAAAGCAGGATCGATCTCGAGAGCCCGCGCGGCAGCATCTTTTGCCTTCGGAAACCCTTCGTCCGACGGGATATCGCCAAAAACGCACGCCCAGTTGTACAGGTCAGCCAAACCTACGTACGGCAAAGCAAAATTCGGATCGATCTCGATAGCCTGGTTAAATTCGGCAAGCGCTTTTTGGAGGTGTTCACCGCTGAATCGGCTCAAAAAATATCGTCCACGAAGATAGGCTTTGTACGCTTCGGGCTTGTTTGTCGATCGCTTCTCAAGCCGACGTTTTTCCTCGGCCGTAAGCTGGGGCAGAACCGATCGCGCTACCTCTTCAGACAGAGTGTTTTCGAGATCGAGAACGTCCGCCTGACAATGGTCGAACGCCTTGGCCCACCGCGCCGAGTTTTCCCTAACGTCGAGTAATTGGACCGAGACTCTGATCCTTTCACCCGCAACGCGAATATTGCCGTCAACAACAAAATCCACGTCCAGGCTTTTACCGGCCTCGAACGGATCTGTTTCAGCAAACGGCAAAACTGAGCTGGTAGGTCGGATGACAAGTCGCTGAACACCGCTCAAACGCGTGATCACTGCATCCGCTAATCCGATCCCTAAAAACTCGTCTCCGGTATCGCCGGTCGCGGTTTTACTTAACATCTTGAACGGCAGAACCGCGACCG
>DATJGV010000218.1:0-14676 GCA_035494575.1 Pyrinomonadaceae bacterium
GTTTCGACGCCCTGCCCTTCGGCGTTTACGTCCACGACAACTTCTGAACTGCCGGCGTTCAACGTAACCTCAAGCGACGTTTTGGCTCCGACGGTCACCTTGACGTTTTCGTATTTAGCAGCGGCAAAACCCTTAGCTGCTCCAACCTCGACGCGATAATTGCCCGGCGGCAAAAGAACAAATATATAATTTCCGTCGGCATCCGTCATAACGGTTTTGCCGAATCCTGTATCCTGGTTGGTCGCCGCGACGGCAACGCCGGGGACGACCGCACCGTTTTGGTCAACGACACGGCCCTCAATATTGCCGGTCGTCGACTGCGATTGCGAAAATGCCGTAAAGGCACAAAGTGTTAATGTAACAACGATCAGTAAGATCCTGCTCATAGATGAAATCCTCATTTAAAATAAAATACCGAGGGAACGGCCCTGGATCGAAAGATAAAACTCCCAAATTGTTGTGGAGATAGTGAATAATATGACAGGTTTACACGTTCGGCAAGCGTAATAGAAAAAGATTTTATGAGAATTTAAGATAAATCTCGTATTGAACGTTTGTCTCGATCGCCGCAGTGAATTCGTCGGCTGTCAATGATGCCTGCGACAATCGCCCATTGATGGTTCCGACCTATTTTCCAGTCCACCTATTTCTTGAATGTCCGCTAAATATCCTATATAATCCTCGGACGTTCATCACGTAAACTTAACCAAATAAAAACTGCGGGACAAGGGAAGTTTCAGGGTAAATTTCTTTTGTCCCTTTTTTCGGTCCAGGGAGGCGTCTTCGATCCTCTTACAACGCCGCAGCAAAAGCGGCATTTTCTCCTTCGCAAATTTCGTACTAAAAGAAGGAAAGCATTATGATTCGAACAATTTTGGCCGTTATCGTCGGTTTTTGCGTTTGGTCGATCCTCTGGGTCGGCGGTAATCAAATGTTTATGATCTTGTCGCCAGGCTGGTACGCAGCATCAGAAGCAGCGTTCATCAAAGCCGTGACCAATAAAGAACCGTTCACTGCCGACTCAACGATCCTGCTGATCCATCTCATCCTGAGCGTGGTTGTTTCGTTTATTTCGGGTTACATAGCCGCCCTCGTCGCCGGCGAGAATAAACGCTCAACCCTTTGGCTTGGCGTTGTGCTCTTGCTGGTGGGCATAATGGTCGAGGTTGCATATTGGAACTACATCCCGATCTGGTATCACCTGCTTTTCCTCATTTTGCTCGTTCCCGTAACGGTCGCAGGCGGAAGATCGAGACGAACAAGTTAGAAGCGAAAACAACTAAGACGAAATTCGCCAACCAAAACTCTCCCACCACTTTTCCAGAATCCGACCCGTCCAAATTCGTCCAATCGGTCATAATGAACGATTCACTCATTCACCGTGACCGATTTTAACCGAACATGCCCGCCAACCGGTTTCCCTAACTATATGTATTTACTTCATTTAGCTTTGTGGCACGCGCATTGATTTAGAACCGGCGATGGCATTAGTGTCGTCAGCACAGTGCAAGACCCACAAGCACTCACCCTATTAGGAGCACAAAAATGAAGTTGTCATATAAACCGAGATTCTTTCTCAGCAGGACAATTTCTCTCACCTTACTTTTATCATTCCTGATCACGAACGCCGCCGCAGGCCGTTCAAACGTCGCTGAAACATCAGCGGTAAGATCAGGGATCACAGCGTCGGCGTTAACCACCGATCTTACGCAGCTTGGCCGTGAAGGAAGACTGCGTGAGAGTCTGAGCTTCGAAAAGGACGTTATGCGTCTGATCGAAGTGTTGGAGAAAGGCGGTTCGCGTCAACCCGTGATCGTTGATGAAAAAGGTGAGAGTCAGGATGTCATTGTTGAGCAGCTTGCTATTCGCATCGCGTGCGGAGCCGTACCCGATTCACTTAAGGATAAAAAAATCGTTAAGCTCGAAACGGACGTACTTTTCTCGAACGCGAGTTCGCAGGCTGAACTAACAAACAACGTTAATAAGGTCATTGACGAAGCGGTTTCATCCGATCGAGGCATGATCTTGTTTGTTAACGAGCTGACCAATTTCATTGGCTCCGATACCGTAAAAACCAAC
Organism: Pyrinomonadaceae bacterium; assembly: GCA_035494575.1. Lineage (GTDB taxonomy): Bacteria > Acidobacteriota > Blastocatellia > Pyrinomonadales > Pyrinomonadaceae > OLB17. Next base: position 2,080 of record DATJGV010000218.1, read on the forward strand.
TTGGCGGCGGCGCTCCGGTCCGGAAGGCTCTCGATTATCGGCGGCAGCTCTAAGGCTGCGTACAGCCAAAAGATCGAACCGTCTCCTGAGCTTTCCGGATTGTTTCAAACGATCGAAACCACCGGAACGATCCTCACAGGCGACAGTCAAAAGCAGGACGTCCCGCCGAGCGAGAAGAACACCTTTCGCGGCGACAACGTTTCGGCGGACCTTCGCGAAGCGATCGCGAAAGACAGTTCACGGCGTCTTGATGTGATCGTACAGGCAAAGGACGCAGATAACACCGCGTTTCGGTCATTGCTAAAGGAAGGAAAGGCAAATATCTCGGCCCGCGTTGGAAACAGCGACACGCTCGTGGTCAATCTCCCACTTTCGTCTGTCGAGGAGCTTTCTACCAGCGGTCTTGTCAACTACATTTCACCTGATCGTAAGATCAAATCACTCGGTCACATCGAGAACACGACCGGTGCGGCGCAGATGCGCTCACAGCCGAACGGATACGGACGCACGGCTTACACTCTGGATGGTTCGGGCGTGGGAATTGCAGTTCTCGACTCCGGCATATTTGCGTCACAACGTTCATTCACCGACGGAACAGGCGCTAGCCGTGTTGTGTACAGCCAGAGCTTTGTCCCGGGAGTCACATCGACCGAGGATGACTACGGTCACGGAACGCATGTCGCCTCGATCGCCGCAGGCAGTGCATCGCGCGACGGCGCAGCTTACGAAGGGATCGCTCCTAAAGCCAATATCGTTAATCTCAAGGTGCTCGACGCAAGTGGTGTCGGTTCCACTTCAGCACTTCTCAATGCCCTGAATTGGGTAATTCAAAATCGAACGACGTACAACATACGGGTTGTCAACATAAGCCTTGGAACGCCGTCAATAGATACGTGGACGAACGACCCGCTCTGCCGAAAGGTCCAGGACCTTAATTATTACGGCATTCTGGTCGTCGCAGCAGCCGGCAACAACGGCAAAACCTCCACCGGTCAAAAAGTGTACGGACAGATCCACTCCCCCGGTAACGATCCATCCGTACTGACCGTTGGAGCGAGCAACTCGCTGGGAACCGATCCGCGGGGCGATGATGTTATGGCGAGTTACAGCTCGCACGGTCCGACGCGCAGCTATTGGACCGACAGCTCGAACGTTAAGCATTACGACAATGTTATAAAGCCCGATATCGTTGCTCCGGGCAACAAGATCGTTGCCGCAAAAGCTCGTTCGACAAGCTATTTGATCTCCAGCAATCCTTCTCTGACAAGCTCGGCTCTGGATATTGCAGGCGACGACAACGACATGATGTACCTGAGCGGCACGTCGATGTCTGCTCCTATGGTTTCAGGTGCGGCGGCACTTCTCTTTCAGATGAATCCGAAAATGACGCCGAGCATGGCCAAGATGGTGCTTGAATATACTGCACAGCCGCTGAGCGGCGTAAACATGCTCGAGCAAGGTGCCGGTCAACTGAATATCGACGGTGCCGTGAAGCTCGCCCGGAATTACAAATTCAGCGTCGATCTTGACACTCTCAATTTGGGAGCAAACCTGTTGCAGCCGAGCTATAACTTTCCGGCAGCATCGAGCACGATCGGCGGGACGACTTTCGCATGGTCTCAGGGCATTTTAACAAATGCTGCATATTTGAAGGGGCAACCACTTGCAGAAAAGTTTCAGTACGTTTACCACGATTATTGGTGGTTCGAAGACGGTATAGATTACGATGCATCCGGCAACCCTGTTCTCAACAGCAACCGCTACTCAAATGGCGTAATGCTTAATGCAAGCGTGATGACGAGCGACGGCGGACCCATGGGCGGCGGAAACCTGCTGATGGCATCCGGCGTTCTCATCGGAGATGGAGTATTGATAGGTGATGGTGTGTTGATAGGTGACGGCGTCCTGATCGGCGATGGAGTGCTGATCGGCGATGGCGTCCTGATCGGTGACGGTGTTCTGATAGGCGACGGCGTTTTAATAGGCGACTGTCGTTTCGCAGGCGATCCAACGCCGGGCATGTAGTCAATTAATCAAGGGAAATTAGAACAGGAGAAACCATGACATACCTATCAACGAACCAAATCGCCCATGCAGAAATTGTCCGCAGCAACACGCTTCTTACGGAAGCTCCGAATCTGAACGCCGTCTATTCGTTGACCGAAAGCGACCGGGTGGAGGTTTTAAGATTCCTGGCGGTCCATCCGGTTCACAGCGTCGCCATGACGAGTTTTATCAACGATAACGGCGTCGAAAGCGAACTTAACCGCGGCAAGTTTTACGGCTACCGCAATGCCGCCGGAAATCTCGAAGGCGTCGCTCTGATCGGCCACACAACGCTGATCGATGCCCGGACCGATGATGCACTGAAAGCTTTTGCATTTGTCACGCGCAGCGCCGAGATCCCAGTGCATATGATAATGTCGGACGGAAACTCGACCGAGGCGTTTTGGGAATACTACCAGGGCAATAGCGACCCGAGAGTTGCATGCACCGAACTTCTTTTTGAAGTCGCGTTTCCCTTCCCCGTTCAGGACTGCGAGTGGAACGTACGGCAGGCATCGCCCAGCGAACTAAACGAAATAGCGGAAGCGCACGCTGCGATTGCCGTGATGGAAAGTGAGGTCGATCCAATGGTGGCGGACCGCGAAGGTTTTCTGAAACGCGTCGCACGCCGCATTGAACGAGGACGTACCTTCGTAGTCTTCGAAAATGGTAAACTTATATTCAAGGCTGACGTGGTTGCCGAAACCGAAGATGTGATCTATCTCGAAGGCATTTACGTCGCTCCTGAATGCCGCGGCCGCGGAATCGGTTCGAAATGCCTTTCGTCCCTTACGCTGCAACTTTTAAAGCGTGCAAAAACGATCTGTTTGCTAAGCAATATTAATTATATTGATGCGCATCTAAGTTATTTGAAAGCCGGTTATAAAAATACCGATTCGTGTACCACGTATTTTGTTTAGGCGGCCGACCGTAAGGCTTCGCTCTCCCATCGCCGAAGCCCGCGGATATTCAGGCTCGCTTTTTCTCCCACTAGTATTTTTGGCCTCACCGACTATATTAGTTTGTCTCCCTGGTTAGGCCCGTTGATCGATCTGTTTTTTAGTAACGGCAATGGATAACCGAACAAAGACGACCTATTTCATGCTCGCCGTCATCGGCGGCGGCTTGGTGTGTCTCTTTGGGTCGGCGTTTCGGCTTCCGCTCGGTTCCATCGACATCTCTTTTCTTGTTCTTTGTGTAGCGACCATTATTTTAGGTTCGTACATCACCGTCCAGATCCCACGATTCAAATCACATATTTCTGTATCTGACACCGTTGTTTTTCTCGCCTTGCTTTTATATGGCGGAGAACTGGCAGTGGTGCTTGCAGCGTTTGAGGCGTTGTGTTCATCGCTTCGGTTTTGTTCGAGAAGGATAACAGTTCTCTTCAACTCTTCGGTTATGGCGATCTCTGTAACCGCAACCGTGCTCGCCCTAAATCTGTTTGGAGTAACCACCGGAAGAGCTCTCCACGGCTACGCCGGCCATATTCCGGAGTTTATCGTGTCGCTTTCGATAATCGCGATAACGCCGTTCATCGTAAATACCGCTCTCGCTGCGGTTCACGATTCGCTAAAAAACAGCGTTCCGGTTTGGGAGATCTGGAAGAACAAGTATGCCCTCGCGTTCTTTAGCTACTTCATCGGCGCTGTTTGTGCCGGAGTGATGGTACAGTTTTCCGAAGGCTACGGCTTCCCGGTAATGCTTGCGATCATACCGGTAATATTCTTTATCTTTTTAAGCTACCGGATGTACCGTAAGAGTGTCGAGGTATCACAACGGCAGGCGGAACAGGCACGGGAATACGCTGCCGTACTCGAAAAACAGGCGGCCGCGCTGCGCGAGTCTGAAGAACGGTTCAGAAGCGCGTTCGACTATGCTCCGATCGGAATAGCGTTGGTTTCCACGACCGGGCGATGGCTTAAAGCAAATCGTGCACTCAGTAATATTCTCGGTTATTCGGAACGCGAGTTTTTGGCGGCGGACATACAATCGCTGGTTTTGCCCGACGATTTTGGTGACACGCTGCAGCTTATGCATCAGGTGCTCGCGGGTTTGGCGCCGAGTTGCCAAATGGACCAGCGATTCGTTCACCGTTCAGGTCATCCGGTTTGGGTTTCTCTCGGCATCTCGCTGGCTGCAAAGGGGCCATCGGCGGACGCCGAATTGATATTTCAGGTACAGGATATTACCGACAAGAAACAAGTCGTCGAAAAACTTCAGTACGAGGCGACACACGACAGTCTTACGGCGATACCGAACCGCAACTTTTTCCTCAACCGTCTGACGACGGCGTTGTACCGATCGCAAAACGGCAGCGAATACGGTGTTAGCGTGCTGTTCATCGACCTGGACCATTTCAAAAAGGTCAACGACACCTACGGACACCAGATTGGCGATCAACTGCTGATCCGCATCGCCGAACGGCTCCGTCTGTGTGTGCGGCCGTCTGACGTTGTGGCCCGTCTCGGCGGAGACGAGTTCGTGATATTGGTCGAAGGATGTTACGAACGCAGCGAAGTGATCGGAATCGCGGAACGCGTGCGTGAGGAATTCAGTGCTCCGTTCTATCTTGGTGAACACGAGGTTTACAGTTCGGCAAGTATCGGCATTCTCCACGCCTCGGAGAGCCACCTGACTGCCAACGATATGATGCGCGACGCCGACCGGGCAATGTACATGGCTAAACGCTCAGGCAAGGCGCAGCACGCGGTGTTCGACCACCGAAGATTTCACGCAAAAGCCGCGTAACGCCTGATTCATCAATATTCCGGCAAACAAAAACGGAGAGATCGTATCGTGCGATCTTTCCGTTTCGCCTTTTAAGATATCAAAGGCTACTTCTTCAGCCAGCCAAACAGCGCGTGGACCGTCATATCGCGATTGGTTTCGTATATCGCGCGAGTGAGCGGTATCGACATCGGGCAAACCTGTACGCAGTTTTGCGCGTTGCCGCAATTTGCGATCCCGTCATCGCCGGTCAACCCTTCCAGACGCTCATCGATAGTGATCTTGCCGGTCGGATGCATATTAAAAAGCCGCGCCTGTGCAATAGCTTGCGGGCCTATATATTGATCGCCCGAATACTGCGGGCACGCTTCAAGACAGCACCCGCACGTCATGCACCGCGAATATTTATAGCGTTCCTGCGCTATCTCGTTCGAAATGTGCGGGCCTGGGCCAAGGTCATATGTTCCGTCCAGTTCGATCCACGCGTGAACCTGTTTGAGGTGGTCGAACATTCGCGAACGATCGACTTTCAAATCTCGAATGTTCGGAAATTTCGACATCGGCTCAAGCGTAACAGTGTCGCCGCCCGAGGCGAGCAGAAGATCGTCGATAAGCGCCGAGCATGACTGCCGCACGCGGCCGTCGATGACCATCGTGCAGATGCCGCAAACCTGTTCGAGACAGCTCATATCCCACACCGGCGGCGTCGTTGTTTTGCCGTCCATCGTGACGGGATTTTTGCGGATCTCCATCAAAGCCGAAATGACATTCAGGTTCCGGCGATACGGGATCTCGAACGTCTCCCAACGAGCCTCCGATTTTTCGTTGTCGCGCCGCTGGACCTTGATCTTTACCGATTTTGGCGAATTTTCAAGCCGCTTTTTTTCGTAATGTGCGTTTTTGCTCATTTAATATCATTCAGAAGAGTTTGGTGTTCCTACTTTAATGCCAGCTTGTCTTCATCGGAACGCGGTTCAAACTGCCACAAGTAGCCGGTATCCGTTTTGCGGTCTGAGAGTTTGCCGCCCGTGACCAGATATTTGCCATCCGGACTGAAGTTCATCGGCATGGAAGTAAGCGTCAACGTTTGCAGGAGTTCACCTTTAAGGTTCCAAAGCTTTACATCATTATCCGTACCTTCAGTGGTAGCGATCATCTCGCCGTCAGGTCGCCACTTCAGCGAGACGATTGAGTGCTGGCCTTTGACGCGAGGCACGGTCGCCAGTACTTTCGCGGTTTCAGCATCCCATACCTGGAAAAGTATTTTTTTGTTGTCGCGCGGAACGGTGATCACGATCTTGGCGTCACTGCGGAGAAATGAACCACCCGGATCCGACTTTTCAAACCGACCGATCATCTGGCCCGTTTTAGGATCGTAGGACCGAAGATCATCGTGCCGACGAGGATTAATATAGATATTATTGCTTGTCGCACTCCAACCAAGTGCGATCCCGCGATCATCTTTGGAACCGATCGTGGTTATCAAGTCACCGGTGCTTGTATCCCAAATTTTCGTGTAGCCATGAAAATCTGAAGTCGCGACCATCTTGCTGTCAGGGCTGAATCTCGCGTAATATACTTGCGCCTCCGCATCAAATTTCGCAATTAATTCACCGGTCTCGACGTTCCATAAACTGGGCTTTTTGTTCCCGTTGGCAATCAATAGATATTTGCCGTCATTGCTGAACTGCGTATTTGATATCGATCCCAAAATATCAAAAGCGCCGGGATTGCCTCCGAGCGCTCCCAAGATCGCGATCGCAACCTTTGTATTCTCCCACGCAGCGCTGTATTTCGAATGATCGAGCTCCCGTTTTAATTCGCCGGTTTGAAAATCGTAGAGTGAAAATTCTTTATCGTTTTTATTGACAAGGATCGTTTTCCAATCGGGTGAAATAGGTACACGGCCCATCTCCAAAACCTGAAGAGGATAGATTCCCCATGCTTCGTTAACCAGGCCGGCCCCGCCCATAGATCTACCGAAATTGCTGACCTTGCCCAATCCCCGAATCGACCTCACAAGCTTTCCGGTTTTTGTTTCATAGATCTGCATGGAAAGATCGTCGGAATTCTGGGCGACGACAAACTGGCTGTCCGGACTGAACGAAAATGCGTCGAACCCTTTTCCGTCTATGGCGCATACTTCCTTGGCGGTCTGCGTATCGTAAATTACGACATCCGCTTTCTTTCCGCTGACGGCAAGATATTTCGCATCTGGACTGAAAAGAGTAAGCCCCGTTCGCCCTTTCCATTTCGAGATATCACGGAACTCGCTTAGAGAGCTTTTGATGTGAACAACGTCATTCTTTTGCGCATCCTGGGTAGCCACCTGACCAAAAACGCCGCTGGACGTAAAGGCGATCGCCGCCAAAACTTTGAGAAAACCGTGCTTCATAAAAAATGCTGTCTAAAAGCCTGACCTAGATTATCTCTTCTCCTTTCAATGACCCTTTCCCGAATCCAGCGTCAGTCTTTGAAATGACTACTTGCGTATTTCCTCCGCGTCCTTTGCCCATTGCTCTTCGCGGCCTTCGGGCTTTAACTCGCTTCCTGGTCTAGGGGTTTTCGCCGCAGCCGATTTTTTGCTTGAATAATCGCGTTTTCGCGGTTCGATCAACGAAGTGTCGATCGACTCGTAGCTAAACACGGGTGCCTCCTCCGAATACTCAGCGATCGTCGATTTCATCCAGTGCTCGTCGTCGCGTTCGGGAAATTCAGGTTTGTAGTGTGCTCCGCGCGATTCGTTTCGGTTCAGGGCTCCGAGCGTGATTACACGCGCAAGTTGCAGCATGTTCCAAAGCTGTCGCGCGTGCGGCACCGCCTGTGTCGCCCACAGATTCGAATCGTTTATTGAGATATGCTTGAAACGGTCGATCAGCTCCAAAAGTTTGTCGTCGGTCGCCTTCAGCCGGTCGTTGTAACGAACGACGGTCACGTTGTCCGTCATCCATTTGCCCATTTCTTCGTGCAGCTTGTATTGGTTCTCGGTGCCTTCGTTCTTTATTATCGCGTCGTTTATTTCCTGCTGCCGTTTTAACTCGGCTTCATGAATGCCGTTCGTTTCCGTTGTTCCCCGTTCCACATTCCTGGCATATTCAATAGCGGACGGTGCGGCGGTAAATCCGCCATAGACACAAGAAACCAATGAGTTCGCTCCGAGCCGGTTCGCACCGTGGATCGAATAATCACATTCGCCTGCCGCAAAAAGTCCCGGGATGCTTGTCCGCTGCTCAAAATCGACCCACAGGCCGCCCATCGAATAATGAACGCCCGGGAAGATGCGCATCGGAACGTATCGCGGGTCGTCGCCGACGAACATCTCATAGATCTCAAGGATTGCCCCGAGCTTTCGCGTCAGCGTTTCAGCCGGGATATGTGTCAGATCGAGATAGACCTGATTTTCGCCGCCGACGCCCATGCCCTCGAGACAAACCTGAAAGATCTCGCGCGTTGCGATGTCGCGGGTCACAAGGTTGCCGAAGGCGGGATATTTCTCTTCGAGAAAATACCAGCGTTCGCTTTCAGGAATATCCTTTGGCTTGCGTTCATCACCCTTGTTTCGCGGAACCCAGACACGGCCGCCTTCGCCGCGGGCCGATTCGCTCATCAGCCTCAGCTTGTCTTCGCCTGGGATCGAGGTGGGGTGTACCTGAATGAATTCGCCGTTGCCGTAACGCGCTCCTTGCTGATAGCAAGCGGACGTCGCGCTGCCGGTGCAGGTCATCGAGTTGGTCGATTTGCCAAAGATCAAACCCGGCCCGCCGGTTGCCATGATTACGGCATCGGCGGCAAATGCTTTTAATTCAAGGGTCTGCAAGTTCATCGCGATCAGCCCGCGGCAAACCTGATGATCGTCGAGAACGAGCGAAAGCATCTCCCAGCCTTCGTATTTGTTTACTTTCCCTGCGACCTCGTATTTGCGGACCTGTTCGTCGAGAGCGTACAAAAGCTGCTGTCCCGTTGACGCTCCGGCAAACGCAGTGCGGTGATGCAGCGTTCCGCCAAAACGCCGAAAATCCATCAAACCCTCGTTCGTTCGCGAAAACGGAACGCCCATGCGGTCGAACAGGTAAATGATCTGCGGCGCCATATCGCACATCTTTTTTACGGGTGTCTGGTTTGCGAGAAAGTCGCCGCCGTAAACCGTATCGTCGAGATGTTTCGCCGGCGAATCGCCCTCGCCTTTTGTATTAACGGCGCCGTTGATGCCGCCCTGCGCACAGACCGAGTGCGAACGCTTGACGGGTACTACCGAGATCAGATCGACCTCGTGCCCCGCTTCTGCGATCTTCATCGCAGCGGCAAGGCCGGCCAAGCCGCCGCCAACGATCGCAATTTTTAATCCACTAGATGCCATAATTTTAACGTTCAGAGTTCAAGCTTTTCGCTTGTCTTTTGATTCTGAACCGATCTAAAAACTTCTCGGCGGGACGATCTCGTTCCTTTCCGCCTCGGCGCAAAATGCCGCCGGCAAAATGCCGCAAGGCCTTACGAACGCTGCCGCAGCATTTATACCAACCGCTGACAGAAATACCGCAAGGGCGATACACGCGTAAAGCGTCACTTTCTGCGCTTTTTCACCGATCAAAATTCCCCAGTCAACCGCGAACAAAAAGAAACCATACGCCAGATGCCATGCGGTCGCGGTGATTCCGAGAATGTACAAAACCAACACCCAGCCTTTTTGAAATTCGCCGGAAATGATCGTGAACGCGCGGTCGGCGTTGCCGGCGACAGGCGTAAGATTCAACCCCGGTATCAAGCCAAGTCTGAGATTCAATATGTGAAAAAATAGAAAGAAGAAAAGGAAAATACCGGTGATGCGCTGAAAAAGATAAAACCAGTTGCGTCCGTAGCCGTAGTTGAGAACATTCGGCTTCGATTCCGCCGATATCAGGACGCCGTAAACCGAATGATAAAGCAGCGGTATAAAAATGCCGAAGATCTCGATAAAGATCAGATACGGTATGTTGTGAATGTCCTGAACGTGGTCGTTGAACACCTTCGGCCCGCTCATCGCGGTCGAATTTGTGTACATGTGGACGAAGAAATAAATGCCGAGCGGGAAAATACCCGTTAACTGGTGCAACTTCCTCAAGAGGAACGTATTGCTTAATTTAATAGCCATTTTACGCGCTGTTTGCCTGACCGGTTTCCTCAAATTCTAGGACGAAATCCACCAATCGGCAATGCAGCTATCCTAAGTTTTTTATCTTAACGCGATTTTCTTATAAGATAAAATGAATTCGTTTGCTCTTACTGTTGAGAAAATCTTATAATTAAATTTACACAAACCAGCAATGCATATCGAGACATTAAAGGTATTTTGCGATCTGGTCGATCTGCAGAGTTTTTCACTTGCGGCTGAGCGAAACTTTATTACGCAGTCGGCGGTCAGCCAGCAGATACGGGCGCTCGAGGACAAGTTCAAACGCCGCTTGCTGGAACGCATTCGCGGCCGACGTGAGGTTCGCCTCACATCCGCCGGCGAAGTTTTCTACCGGGAAGCGAAACATGTTCTGGCGGCGTACGATCAGCTTCAGGAAAACCTTCGAGGGCTGGTCGGAAAGATCGGCGGCACGGTCAAGGTTGCGACGGTTTACAGCGTCGGCCTGCACGAGCTGCCCGAAAAGGTACGCGAGTTTATGACAAAGTTCCCGTCGGCAAAGATCGATCTGGAATATTCGCGCACGACCCGCGTCGTCCGCGATGTACTGAACGGCAGCGTTGAACTCGGCGTTGTAGCATTTCCCGAACCGCGTCGCGGCCTGACGATCGTGCCGATGCCCAGCAACCGTCTGGTGCTGATCTGCCCGCCCGACCACAAATTTGCGAAACGCTCACAGGTAAAGGCCAAAGAGTTGAACGGGCAGGATTTCGTGCTGTTCGAGCGTGACGTACCGACGCGTAAGGCCACTGACCGGATATTAAAGGACCATGGTGTCGAGGTCAAAAAGATTGCCGAATTCGATAATATCGAGACTATCAAACGTGCGGTCGAGGTCGGCTTCGGCCTGGCTATCGTTCCGCACCCGGCAGTTATGTATGCCGAGCAAGGCGGCCAGGTTGCGATAGTGAAACTTGCCGAAAAGGAATGGCAGCGTCCCGTCGGCGTCATCCACCGCAGCGACCGAAACCTGTCGCTCGCGGCAAAGAAATTTGTTCAACTGCTGGAAAGCGAGCATTGACGGAGGAATCCTCCGATCGAGTGTGATACCAAGGTCGTGATCAGATCTTCCCTTTGCGACTCTGCGTGAGAACCTTCTTTTATCACGCAAAGACGTAAAACGATACAAGGAAAAATTTTACAGCACCATATAATTAGGACACCAACACGCCAGAAAAGTCTTTCCCTGCGCCAGGATTTCTCTTATACTACCCTCGTCCATCTTGAACCCGGCTTTAACAAGAGCGGTCGGGCAGCAATATATCCTTACATGATTTTCGGAGGATCGTATGAGCGATGACTATGCCGATAAGCCTTATACAATCATCTTTCAGGACTGCCCCACCTACCTTTACGCGCTTGTTCACGGCGATAAATACGGTTACGAAGTTTTGGCGGCGTTTTTAACAGAGATAGCCGACGAGTGTAAAAAGAGAAATTTTCATCAGGTACTGATCGAGGAAAATATTTCGGCAACCACGTCGGAAGCAGATGTTTTCAGAACCGCATCCGAACTGCCGCAGTTTGGCTTTACAAACATACGCATGGCCTATATCGACCGTTTTACCGACCAAAGCACGCTGAACGAATTTGGCCGTCAGATCGCGGTAAGAAGCGGGATCGATGTGAGAATATTCAATACGTTCGGCGATGCCGACGAGTGGCTGTCGGGCCACGACTGAAGCTCGATCTCTGTTGGGGTTAGATTTAGGTTTTCATAGCCCCGTCCTTCAGGGCGGGGTAAAAGGGCGATTGAAATTACAGGGCGTTTTAACGTCCTTACCTACATGGCTTAAGCCGCTGTTTTGTAGGCCCGTTGAAACGGGCTGAAAATCGTTTCAATCTTCAACCCCGCCCTAAAGGACGGGGCTATGCTAAAAGATGAACCCGGTCGTTACCACAACCGGCTCTGAAATGAGTAATGATCGAAGCTGACCTTAATATCTTCCTGCGTATCCTGATAATAACCGTGCTCGCGGGTGCGCTAGGGTGGGAGCGCGAAAGCGCAGGCAAATCCGCAGGGTTGCGGACACATGTGCTTGTCGGCATCGCGGCAGTTTTGTTCGTGGTTGTCGGCGATCTGATGATAAAAAAGTTTTCCGTTTACGGCGAACTGATGCGATTCGATCCGGCGAGCCTTGTCGGCGCGGTTGTTACGGGTATCAGCTTCCTCGGCGCGGGAATGATATTTTTTAATCGCAATAATGACCGAATAAAAGGCTTGACGACAGCCGCCGGCGTTCTGACAACAGCGGCAATAGGAATGATAGTCGGGCTTGAGCGATATGTTTTAGCCGTGGGAAGTACGGCGATCGTTTTTGTGGTGTTGCATTTTGTTGCAAGATTTGAAGAGAAATATCTTGAGAAAACAGACGAAGAACTAGCAAAGGATGGCAACGGGACATAAAATCGACGGTATTTTGATCCTAAGTGAGGATGCGGTTCGCAACCTTCTTAACATGGAGGAGCTAATCTCCGCTATGTCGAGAGCTCTAGCTGATCTCTCCGGCAGCAAGATTATTCAACCGGTCCGAACCGTTCTTTCCATCGCCGAGCACCAAGGTTTTTTCGGCTTGATGCCGGCGTACAACGGCTCGCTCGGAGCCAAGCTTGTAACCTTCTATCCCAACAACCAGGGCATTCACACACATCAT
>DATJGV010000219.1:0-4240 GCA_035494575.1 Pyrinomonadaceae bacterium
CCCGTCTGCACAACCCCCGTCTGGTTGAAGGGAGAGTCAAAAGGCAGAGATTGTCTAAAAAGTTGTTTTTTCGTCATAGTTCTGTGAATTCTGTCTTCCGTTCTTGTTCCGCGTGTTCTGTTGTACCGCGGAAGGCACAGACCAAGACCGGAACACACAGGTCAGGGCTCTTTTTGGACAGATTTGTCGGGGCTCATGGTCAAAACCAACAAACTGAAGTTTGTTGGACATAGCTCGTACTTGTAAGTTGCCGTGAAACACCGCATAATCTCACTTTATTTAGTCTTATGATCGAGAGAGACAGTGCGGATCTTGTGTTCGACGTAAATCAAGCGGATGTTGTGTCATCTGGCGATATGATAACGCCTGAAAGGATCGACGATATTACCGATCCAGTCAGATTGCCTGAGCCAAAGACGGCTAGTGCGCTGTCGGCGGTGTTTAAGGAACTGGCCGCGCCGAAATTGCCGGAACTGCAAAAAGAAAATCGTGCGCGGCTGCAAATGCAGTCGCCGACCCGGCTTTTCTTTTACTGGTCGGTAAAAAACAATCCGTTCCAAACGCTGCGAAGAGCATTTGGGAGTAATACGGGGAGCTATACTCTGGTCGCAAAGCTGCTTGACCTGAGCCGCAGTACGGAATCGGTCTACGCGGTCGAACCCGAAGGCTCGTGGTGGTTCAACGTCGATGCAGGTTCCGAATACCGTGCGGAGATCGGATTTTATGCGCCGAACCGGCCTTATTTTCGCCTTATGTTTTCAAACACCGTTGCGACGCCGCGAAAAAGCCCGTCGCCGCGTGCGGCGACTGCGGCAGACTGGACGATAACGGCCGACAGGTTTGCACGCGTGCTCGACGTTGCGGGATTTTCGCAGGACGCGTTCGATGTCGCGCTTGCGGGGGACGATTGGGACGCCTCACACAGCGCCACGCGTTCGGCTTTTGCAGCGTTTATCGGTCAGGAAAAAGGTTTTGACGGAATCGATCCTGAAGATATCCGTTATGCCTTGCTTTCGATCGCGTCGGGCCTTTCGGTCGAAGAGCTTCGTTACCGGATCGGTGCAAATCTGTTTGCGCTGCTGCAGGCAAATATCGAGAAACTGAACAGGGAAAGCGCTCTTGCCGCATTAAAGAGCGAGTTCGGCATCGAGGCTGAGGATATGGTCGAAGAGGAAGTCGGCTCATCGGTTTTTGGAGCCAGTCTTGTAAACTTTCCACGGCGGTTAAGGACACGAACTCAGAATTGGCCTAAATACAATCCAATAAGTTCGTTCCGTGTGTTTTCTAACTAGGGCTTTACAAACCAGGTTTTACACATAATTTGTGTTTTCCTTTCGTGTCGTTTTGTGTGATCTTGTGGTTAAAAAGAGGATGGAACCACGAAAAAACACAAAACAACACGAAATATATCAGCGATTTTGTTTAGCTGGAATCACGAATTAATACGAAACACACGAAATACTGACGGAACGAGCGCCTGCTTACAGCCACCTGCTGCCGACTGACATTTATGCCGACTGGTTATTTCAGCCTCATTCTTCACGCGCATCTGCCCTTTGTGCGGCATCCCGAATATCCCGAGTTTCTCGAAGAAGACTGGTTGTATGAGGCAATAACCGAAGTTTACCTGCCGCTGATCTTTATTTTCCAAAACCTGCATGAGGCCGGAGCAAAACCGCGTTTGGCAATGAATGTTTCGCCGCCGCTGTGCGAAATGCTCGCTGACAAATTGCTCGAGACGCGCTACACCGAGCACCTGGAACAGCTTGTCGAGTTAGCCGACAAAGAACTGCATCGGACAAAAACTGAGGCTCAGGAATTCGTCGATGTCGTGCAGATGTACGTCGATAACCTTACGGCGTCGCTCGATCTTTGGAATAACCGATACAAGCGAAATCTGATAAACGCGTTCCGCGAGCTTCAGGAAGAAGGCGTTCTGGAAATTATCACCTGCGGAGCAACGCACGGATTTTTACCGCTGATCTCGACACAGGAGGCTCGACGCGCGCAGATAGAGGTTGCGGTCAACAATTATAAAAAGCATTTCAGCCGCAGCCCGCGCGGTATCTGGCTGCCCGAATGCGCGTACGAGCCGGGCATAGAAGATCTGTTAAAGGATGCCGGTATCGAATATTTCATAAGCGATACGCACGCGATACTCTACGGCGACCCGCGTCCGCGATACGGCGTTCACGCGCCGGTCGTCTGCCCGAACGGAACCGCGGTTTTTGCACGCGACGTCGAGACCAGCCAGCAAGTATGGAGTGCCGAGGTCGGTTACCCGGGAAGCGATGTTTACCGCGAATTTTATCGCGACATCGGCTGGGACCTGCCGTTAGATTACCTTAAGCCGTACCTGCACAGCGACGGCGAGCGCAAACACCTCGGCCTGAAATATCACCGGATCACGGGCCGCGATGTGCCGCAGCAAAATAAGCTGCCGTACATTCCGGCGCTCGCGCGTGAAAAGGCCGCCGAAAACGCGATGCATTTTATCGGCGAGCGTATCAAGCAGGCACGAATTCTTCGCGACACGTTCGATGGCCACCCGCCGCTTGTCGTCTCGCCGTATGATGCGGAGCTTTACGGCCACTGGTGGTACGAGGGGCCGCAATTCATCGATTTCTTTTTCCGAAAACTGCACTGGGACCAGGATGACATCGCGGCGATCACGCCGGGCGATTTTCTAGATTCCGGCATTCCGATACAAATACAGCAGCCGACCGCGTCAAGCTGGGGCGAGAACGGCTATTACAAGGTTTGGCTAAACGACCGGAATTCATGGATGTACCCGTATCAGCATGATGCGGAGAGGAGGATGACTGAGTTAGCGAATAAATTCGCAGTTCAGAGTTCAGAGTTCAGAGTTCAGAGTTCAGAGTCTGAAAATTCTTCTAACTCTGAACCAGGAACGCTGAACTCTGAACTTGTCACGCGGCTACTGAATCAACTCGCCCGCGAACTCCTGCTTGCGCAATCTAGCGATTGGGCGTTTCAGATCTACCAAGGCACAACGGTCGAATATTCGTCACGCCGTTTTCAATCGCATATCCAACGGTTCGATCTGATCGCGAAAATGCTGGACAAATTGTCAGTACCACCTGGACTAGCGGGTGGTTCAACTTTACCGGACGAGGATATGGAGTTGCTCGCCGAGATCGAAAACCGCGACAATATCTTTCAGGAAATTGACTATAGGATTTATAAGAGCTGAGGTCAGGTTTATGGTCGAGATTTGCGGCTGGATTCTTTGCTTGTTAGGTATTGGCTTACAGTTCGGAAGTCGCAGCCTTGCCAAAAGACTTCTGAGAACTTCAGATTCTCAAAATCAAATAAAACGTGAAGTTGGCATTCGAAAATTCGGGCTCATTCTGATCATGATCGGAGGATTTATGGTTTTCTCGCAACACCCGATCTACGGCTTCTGGTAAAACAGGTTTCCCGCCCATAAATTCGAATAGAGATTACCGCACCACGTGCAGACTCTGGAAGCCTAGGGTGATTTTTCGTGGCGCTGTCTTGAATAAATTGCCACTAGCTTTAGCTAGTGGACAACGTGAGCAAATGAGCGTTGGCTCTAGCCAAGTAAAAATAGAAATTTCCTTACCTGCTTCAGCTAACGCTGGAGCCAATTTAAAAAACGGCGAGCTGGATCTTAGCTTAACTAAAGTCGAGTTACCGAGGCTTCACAGACTTAAGCTTTATCTCTATCCTTCCGATCGCGGCGTTTATCTGTGAGCGGACAGGGATGCGGCGGGCGTCGTCGGTTATCCAGATCATCATGCTGCCTTCTTTTTCGATCATGCGGCCCGGGCCGAAAACATCGGGTTCCACACGGAAGCACCACACTTTGCCAAGTACGGTTTTTTGCAGCTCGCGGGCCGTGACCTTTACCGGTATCTGATAAACCAGCCCGGAATCGCTAACAGTTAGATCGAAAGTCTTACCGACCGCGAGCGGCAGCAGCCGAAGATCGTAAATGCCCGAAATTATATCGTGCGCCTGATCGGGAATGACGGAGGCGATCTTGCGCGGTGGCTTCATCGGTTCATTCGGGTTGGTCTCAACAAACGTTACGCGCTTGTCGCCATAATCGAACACCGCCTCGCTGTCGCGGATCCGGTCTTTTTGCACGTCGTGCTTCGTCGTTTTTAACGCACGAAAGTCTTTAAACCCGATCGTTGATTCGTATTTCTGCAAAAAACTATATCGAGCAATGCTTAGCAAAGATCCCTTGGAA
>DATJGV010000220.1:0-48090 GCA_035494575.1 Pyrinomonadaceae bacterium
AAGTTTTCGGCGGACATTTTTCGCTTCCAGATCCGGCGGCTGCTCTACGCGATGAGCTTCCATCACGTCGGTAAAATCACCGCTGAACGGCGTATTTCCCGAAAGCATCTGGTAAGCGATGACGCCGATACTGTAAATATCGGATCGAGCATCCAGCTTGTCGCCCCGGCATTGTTCGGGCGACATGTACAACGGCGTTCCCAATACGGCACCGACACGTGTCAGGTCCGTCGTTGAGGTGATCGCCGGCGCTGTCGATGGCGAACCGCCCAGTTCATCGGAAATTACACGTGTGCCCACCACCGCAGAATCGCTGCTGATGGTCCTCAAATCGGAAAATAATGCCGTCTTGTCCTCGGAACCGATTTCCGGAGCGAGCGCTATGGTCGATGCCTCAGTAAACAATGTCGGCGATCCGCCTTCGACAACGGTCTCGTCATACTCAATACCCGCGTTTGTGGGGCGCGCCTGCGATCTTGCTGTAGAAAGCAGGCCGACCGACTCCGCATCGACGGCCATGCTTTCCTCGAGTTTTGCGATGCCGAAATCAAGGACCTTTACGGTATAACCGCCGCGCTGGTTTGGTTCGAGCCAGATGTTGTCAGGCTTGAGATCGCGGTGAATGATGCCCTGGGTATGGGCTTCCTGAACGGCGGAGCAAACCTGTTCGAGAATGTCGAGCGTCCACGCGACCGGCAGGTTTTTTTCCTCTTCGAGGATCTCGCCCAGAGTGCAGCCGTCCAGGTACTCCATTACGAGATACGCAACACGGCCGTTTATCGTCTCAGCTAACCCAAAATCGGTAACATCGACGACGTTCGGATGCCGAAGCCGACCCGCCGCTCTCGCCTCGCGGCGGAAACGCTCGACAAATTCGGCACGTTTCATAAATTGCGGCGCGATTATCTTCACCGCGACCGGACGCTCGGTGCCGAGATGCGTCGCAAGATAGACCGTCCCCATGCCGCCGCGTCCCAACTCGCGTTCGACGCTGTATTTTTCGTCTAAAGTTTGGCCGATAAAATCGGTTGATCCCATAACGTTTTAAAAGCAAACTCTAACCGTTTTGCAAAGCGCAATGCAAGTAGTTACGGCGCGCCATCCGAATAAGTTTACGTCCGCTTGATACTCAATGACGATTTGGTCTAAACTGTCTCGACTTTATACATTTTGGCTTCGTTTTCCCAAAACAAATCGAAAATTATTTCGTTTCATCTGTGCAACATTATTTCACAAATACGTATTTTTGTGCTAGACTTTATTTTGTCAATAGGTAAAAAATCTATAAAAGGACGGGTCACGGGCGGATAAAGCCCGAAAAATATTATGGATAAAGGAAAAGCAATCGAATCGGCGTTATTGCAGATCGAAAAGAAATTTGGAAAGGGCTCGATCATGCGATTGGGCGAAAAACCGGTTGAGGATGTCGGGGCGATCTCAACAAGCTGTCTTAGCCTTGACGCGGCCATCGGCGTCGGCGGTTTTCCGCGCGGCCGCATTGTCGAGATCTACGGGCCGGAAAGCTCGGGTAAAACGACGCTCGCTCTTCAGGTTGTCGCATCGGCGCAGAAATTGGGAGGCATCGCTGCCTACATCGACGCCGAGCACGCGATGGATCCTGACTACGCCGGAAAGCTCGGCGTGAACATCGAGGACATGCTTATCTCGCAGCCTGATTCCGGCGAGCAGGCGCTGGAGATCGCCGAGACGCTTGTGCGCTCCAACAGCGTCGATGTGATCGTGATCGATTCGGTCGCCGCACTTGTCCCTCGTGCTGAACTCGATGGCGAGATGGGCGATTCGCTTCCCGGTTTGCAGGCTCGGCTTATGTCGCAGGCCCTTAGAAAGCTCACCGCTATAGTCGCAACCTCGCGCACATGCTTCATTTTCATCAACCAGCTTCGCGAAAAGATCGGCGTATTTTTCGGTTCGCCCGAAACGACGACTGGCGGAAAGGCTCTGAAATTTTACGCAAGTGTCCGGCTCGATATCCGCCGCATCGGCGCTATCAAAGAAGGCGACAAAAATGTCGGCAACCGAACCCGCGTCAAGGTTGTGAAAAATAAGGTGGCACCGCCGTTTCATGAAGCCGAATTCGACATAATGTACGGCGAAGGCATCTCGAAGGAAGGCGATCTGCTCGATCTTGCCGTTAACAACAACGTCGTCGAAAAAAGCGGCGCGTGGTTCTCATACTCCGGCGAACGCCTCGGTCAGGGACGCGAGAACGTCAAGAATATGTTGAAGGAAAACAAGGAATTGTGCGAGCGGATCGAGCACGACGTAAAACGCGAACTCGGGCTGCTGCACGCCGAAACGGCGCTGGCCTGATTGGTTTTGCGCGGGAGAGATTCCGAATACGAATCTCTCCGGCTACAACATGAAAAAATTATTCAGGCTTTCGGACTCGTCCGGGAGCTTTTTTCTTTTGATTGTTAACAGGCTGATTCGCCGGCGGTTTGGCCGCGTTCGCCGCGGGTGCAGGCGTCATCGGCGGCGGACCGGCATTCGAAGACTTGTTCGAGTTGCCGTAAAGCTGTTCCCACTGCCGTTTGAGCGTTGCTGCATCCGGAATTCCGGGTGTCGGCGTGGCTCCTGGTTTCTGTGGTTTTTTAGCAGCTTTCGGGTCAGGGATTCCCGGTGCCAGCATGCCATTGTTTGACGGCAGATTGGTTATCGGCGTCGCGCCGGGAATGCTGCGGGGCGCGTTTGCCGCCGGTATCGGCGACGGCGTGGGAGTTGGCGACGGCTCGCCCGTCACACTTTTGGAACTGTTTTTTACAACCAGATTGGCATTGTTGCCTAATCCATCGTTTGACGAACTGACCTGCTGACAACCGATACTAAATACCAGCGCCGAGATCGAGATAATGAATAAAAATGTCTTGTTCATAATTTTACTGCTCGTACAATTTAAAATAGCTGTGCCGGCTTGAATGTAGCGTCCCTGGGGGACAGCGACGGCGTTCAAACCGGCACGGGCAGGTATCAAACGGAATTCGGAAGGTAGTGTAACCGA
Organism: Pyrinomonadaceae bacterium; assembly: GCA_035494575.1. Classification (GTDB taxonomy): domain Bacteria; phylum Acidobacteriota; class Blastocatellia; order Pyrinomonadales; family Pyrinomonadaceae; genus OLB17. The sequence goes on from DATJGV010000220.1 coordinate 3,020, forward strand.
CATGGCTGGCGGCTACTAAATTGTGATTATAGCCCCGTCAGACTTTTTGTCAATGCCGAAATATCCGCTTTTGTTTGAAACCCCGACGCCGTGCGGCATTTTCCCGTACGCGATTTGACATCAATTTCTCGCTTATTTAGACTAATTAACTTGCCCTTTTGTTGCACACAATAGAGGCCAGGTAGCTCAGTTGGTAGAGCAGCGGACTGAAAATCCGCGTGTCGGCGGTTCGATCCCGTCCCTGGCCACCAGAAAAACCAGTAGTTCAAGGCCATCCAATCGGTGGCCTTTTATTTTTGTTGGTCTCTCGATCGGTTTACCGCACGTTTACAATTTTCAGGGCAGGAGAAGCGAGATAAAACTAAATTTTATTAATTTTGTGTTTTCATAATTATTCCTCATTTCCCTTTCTCAGCCGATTTGGTTTATGATGGTCTTCTCAATTGTTTCGCTTTACAAGCAAGTTTTCTATTCTTTGGGCCAGCTTGGACTTGGTCTCTTTTACACGTAAGGTTCAACGGCTCGGTCGTATAATTGTCGATGAAGAGAATCGTCCTACTGACAACATTGCTGTTGTGCGCCTTTTGCGTGTACGCGAATTCACAGAATTCAACTACACCCACTCGCTGGACAACGGATGATATCGTATTGGCTGAGCAGGCATCGTCATTTGAGATATCGCCAAATGGCCGATTATTGGTATGGGTGAAGACTGTTCCTGAAAAGGACAAAGATCGCAGCGTTTCGAATCTGTTTCTGACCGACCTCATTGAAAACAAAGAGGTACAGCTGACACGCGGTAATGAAAGCAGCTCCTCACCAAAATGGTCATCCACCGGAAAGTACATATCATTTCTAACCTCAAGGCAAACCGGCAAATCTGGCGATGCAGCCGGTGCAGCGTCCACACAGTTATGGTTAATAAATCCGTCCGGAGGCGAACCTTGGCCGATAACATCATTTACTCGTGAGATTTCTGATTACGAATGGGTGGATGACAATACTTTGATCTTCTCAGCGCGCGAAGAGCCATCCTTGTATGAAAGCTCAGTAAAAAGCAAAGACAATTCGATTGTGATCGAAGACGAAGAGCACGAACCGCCGCTGCGTTTATTCAGATATAAGATTTCAACTAAACAAGTAACCCGTTTGACCGCCAATACCGACCGTATTACCGATTTTGCATTGTCACCGGATGGACTTCATGTCGTGACAATACATGAACAAAGTCTGAGGTACGAGTACGACAATCGTGATAAGCCACTGGTTTTTCTCTATGACCTGAAGAGCGGTGAGCGAGAGCAAATTTTTAACGATAAGGAATTCAATCTTCGGGCGATTCGGTGGGCAAAGGATGGAAAAGGCTTTTATGTTTCCAGCAGTTTCAAGCCCGATCCTAAGTACCTATGGGCGACGCGGATCCAGATCTATTATTACGATCTTGGAGCCCGCATTCCGCAAAAGGTCAATCTCGACTGGGAAAGAGGCTTATCCGGTGGATTTGTTACAACCGACGACGGATTCGTTGTTTTGCTCGCCAACGGAGCCAGAAATAAGCTTGCTCACTTTGTACGTGATGGCAATTCGTGGCGTCGCGAATTCATAACGGGCGATCACGCTGAGAATATATTCGGATTTAATATTGGCAAGGATGGTAAAACCCTTGTTTACAATTATTCGACCCCGAGCATTCCAACTCAGTGGTATTACGGACGGCTCGATGAAAACCGCATCAATTCACCGCTACAGATAACAAGACTTAATAAGCGCCTCGAAGACAAGCAGATCGCACGCACCGAACTGATGCACTGGAAAGGCGCCTTGGACGAACAGGTCGAAGGCATTCTGTATTACCCTCACAATTACAAACCGGAACAAAAATATCCCCTTGTTGTAATGATTCATGGCGGGCCGACCTTGGTTGATTATGACGCTTGGCGCGAGACGGCAAATTATCCGCATAATTTGTACAACCAGCGCGGAGCGTTCGTTCTTGCTCCGAATTATCATGGCAGCTCAAACTATGGCTTAAAGTGGGCCGAATCCATTGGAAAGGGAAACTATTACGATCTGGAAGTTCCCGATATCGAAAAAGGCGTCGATTACCTTATCAGCCGAGGCATGGTCGACCCGGACAAGCTTGGCGTCCTTGGCTGGTCGAACGGCTCTCTTCTAACGATAGCGCTTACAACTTTTACTACGCGCTACAAGGCCGCTGGCGCTGGCGCGGGTGTAGTAGATTGGACGAGCGATTGGGCCACGGCGTATTTCGGGGCGTCATTTGACAATTACTATTTCGGCGCATCCCCACTAGAAGATCCACAGCGCTACTTCACAAAATCGCCATTTTATAAACTCGACCGCGTTAGAACGCCCACGATTATCTTCTTTGGCGAAAATGATCCGACGGTTTCGCCAAGTCAAGGCTGGATGCACTACCGCGCCCTGCAACAGCTTGGAAAAACCGATGTCAGATTCGTGATATTTCCTGGTGAACGTCACGTCCCGCAAAAAATCAGCCATCAACGAAGAAAGATCGAGGAAGAACTCGCTTGGTTCGAAAAATATCTGTTTAAAACGTATAAGCCGGAGAATGAGGCATTAAAGACCGGCTCGCCGTTGGCCGAAGCTCTGAAACTTAAGAACGTACCGCGCGACCTCGGCCGCTACGGCATTATAAGCAGCGCGAAACTGATTCCGGAAACTGTTAATTATAAGGGCATGCGAATAGGCCGTTTCGAAGTCACACGCGCACAATTTGCGCAATTTGACAAGAGCTACAAGTATGCCGCCGGAACTGATAATTTTCCGGCGAACGATGTCACCTTTCAACAGGCAAAAGATTACATAGCGTGGCTTTCCGAGGCCACGGGCTCGCGTTACCGACTCGTTACCGAAGCCGAAGCCAAAGACATTTACGACGTCGATGCAGGGGGTGAGAATACCCTCGATCGCTGGGCAGGTTATTCAATAAATCCTGATGATGCCGTGCGTCTTGAACCGATCATCGAAGAACTCGGGGCAGGTGCTCCTTTGCTGAAAGAGGTTGGCAGTTTTACGGGGCGCGGATCGGATGAACTCGTGTTCGATCTTGGCGGCAATGTTGCTGAGTGGGTACTTTCTACAAATAATTCCGGCCGCGCGTATGGAGGCAGCGCCGATATGCCATCCGACCCAAAGATCCCTGATCGAAAGCCGGCACCTCAATATATAGGTTTTCGCGTTGTAAAAGAAATCGGCGGAAAATAATTTTCAAGGCCGCTGTATTTCAGTCAAGAAATAGCTCGACGGAGGCAACTCAATGTATATTTTTTGCAAAATTAGATCGATTAAATACTTTGGCTTTTTGCTTTACGCATTATTGCTTTGTGGCGTATTCATGCAAATACGGGCGCAAGAGCGCCTGGTGATCGTCGGCGGTGGAACACGGCCGCAGTCTGCCATGGCAAAATTTGTGGAATGGGCAGGAAAGGACCGTTCACGAATCTTGATAATCCCGTGGGCAACTGAGGAACCGGAGTCTGCCTTTGATTATTTGAAAAAAGACCTTATTGAATTCAAACCTGAGGCCATCGAACTTGCACCGGTAGCGCCTATGACACCGGAAAAGAAACAAAAATTCCTGACTCAACTTGAAAATGCAACCGGGGTCTTCTTTACCGGCGGTGACCAAGTAAAAATCATGAATGTCCTAAAGGATGAGTCACTTCTCGAGGGCCTGAGAAAGCGCTATGCGGCCGGTGTGGTCTTCGGTGGTACGAGTGCCGGCACGGCAATAATGTCCCGGCAGATGATCACCGGTGAGGGTGATTTTACAGTGATAGATGGAAAAAAGGTCCAAACTTCGACGGGACTTGGTCTATTGCCCAACTATGTCATTGTTGATCAGCACTTTATCAAGCGGCAACGCCAGAACAGACTTTTTGGCCTGATTCTGCAGGAAGGAAAATTTGGTATTGGCATTGACGAGGATACTGCGTTGCTGGTTACGGACAACCGTTTCGCAGAGGTAACTGGAGTAAATCAGGTCATGACCGTTGATCCGCAGCGTGATGGTTCGCTCGTAATACGCCTGCTGCATCCTGGCGAAATTCTTGACCTTCGTACGCGAAGGCTTGGAAAGAAAAGAGCAGCAAAACATCCTGATACCGGATCCAGCAGCCAATAAGCAGGTTGCTGACTTTTTCCGGCAACCTTTTTCCAGAACGTGCGTATAAGATTTATCTGACAGTATTCTGATTTTGTCTGACAGTAGTTCCCATCGGGGCTTTCGGCTTTATTAAAAATAAAACAATTTTTTGTTGAGACATCTTCCGATGGATGTTTCTATTGCTTCTATATCCAGTATCCAAAATTTTAGGTTCTTCCAGACGCTGGATATAGGCTTATTTTCTTTTAACAACTTCCCCGGGGGCAAATGCTCCGGGTTATACGATGGAGACATACTGAATGATTAAACATGACTCAAAACGAAGTTCGTTCTTCATGTGGGCCGTAATGTTGGTCACCTTGTTTGCGGGCCAAGGTGTTTTTGCACAAACCGGAACCTCCTCCATAAGCGGAACCGTTAAGGACGCGCAAGGGAACGTTGCGGTTGGAGCGACAGTCACACTCTCAAACCCTGAAACCAACTTCAACCGGACACAGGTAACCAATGGCGAAGGAAATTTTTCGTTTTTGGGAATCCCGCCGGACACTTATTCGCTCGAGGTGAACGCGTCCGGCTTCAAGAAAGCCGTTTTAAAGGACGTTCAGGCCCTTGTTGCAAAGCCAACTGAGGTCAACGTTCAAATCGAAGTCGGCAGCGTTTCCGAATCCGTTACGGTTTCGGCTGAGGGAAGTGAAGCTCTCATTAACACGCAGGACGCATCTTTGGGCAACAATTTCCAGTCGCTCCAGATCACTCAACTCCCGCTCGAAGCTCGCGATGTTACATCTCTCTTAACGCTTCAGCCGGGATCAACCCGCGAGGGCTATGTTGCCGGAGCGCGCGCAGATCAGTCAAACGTGACACTTGATGGCGTCGATATCAACGAGGCCCAGACAAATCAGGTCGGATCGCCGAAAGGTGGCGTCGGTGCCGACTCGCTTAACGGTTTCTCGGACTCGCCAACGGCGGGTACGGTTCTCAGGCTTAATGGCGAAGCAGTTGAAGAATTTCGTGTAACTACAACAAATCCGAACGCGTCGATGGGAAGGTCGTCCGGTGCTCAGATCTCATTGATCACTAAAACCGGCACTAATAGTTGGCGTGGCGCGGCCTTCCTGTATAACCGTGATACCGCATTCACCGCGAATGATTTTTTCAACAATCGGAGCGGCATCGAACGTCCGAATCTTAAGCGAAACGTTTATGGCGGTGCAGTCGGAGGACCGATCATCAAGGACCGCGCGTTCTTCTTTTATAGTTATGAAGGCCGCCGGGATCGCAGTCAGGCAACATTTCTGTCACGCGTCCCCTTGGCAAGCATGGGCCGGGGCGAACTACGCTACTATAACGACGATGGCGGGGTAACAACTCTCACCTCAGCGGATATGGCAACGATATTTCCTGATCTGAACGGGGTTAATCCTGCGGCCGTTTCCGCCTTAGCGGCTGCTGCTGCAAAATATCCTGCGAACGATTTTTCAATCGGCGATGGATTGAACGTTGCGGGTTACAGGTTTAACGCTCCGCTGCCGATTGATCTGAATTCACACGTGGCACGCCTCGATTTCAATTTAACGTCAAAACAGCAGGCGTACGTCCGCTTCCAGTATCAGCAAGACGACATCGGCGGTAGCCGTTTGTTTCCGGACACTCCATCACAAGATACGTGGTCGCACCCGCTCGGGCTTGTCGTCGGCCATAATTGGACGATTGGCAATAACCTTATTAACACGTTCAGGTACGGCCTGACGAGAGAAGCCTTTACAGCTGGAGGGGATTCGTCCAAGAACGAGATTTATTTCCGAAATATCTTCTTTCCCGTTAACGACTCGCGCGAAACATCTCGCAAGACCCCGGTTCAGAATATTGTTGACGATGTGTCGTGGATCAAGGGTAGCCATACCTGGCAGTTCGGTACGAATATCCGGATCATCCGTAACCACCGCGTAAGCTACGCGAATGCGTTCGATACTGCGTACACGAACCCGTCCGGCTGGGAAGACAGTGGCAGCCCGATAACCGACGCCATCAATGAATTTTCGGTTATTGGTTCGGACAGCGATGAGTCCGATGTTCGCAGTGCGGCGACTGCGCTTTTAGGCCGCCTGACAGCGTTTACCGGCCGCTTTACATTCGACGGTGACGGAAATCTTCTACCGGCAGGAGCGCCCAGCGTACGCGATTTTGCAACGGAAGAGTATGACTTTTATGCTCAAGACATCTGGAAAATAAAATCGAACCTGACACTCACGGCTGGCCTTCGATATAGCCTGAGCCGTCCTGTTTATGAAAAGAACGGTCTCGAGGCAAGGCCTAACATTTCCCTATCCGAATTTTTCCGCCGCAGGCTTGCTGGCGCTGCATCGGGTGTTCCCTACAATGATCCCCTGACGGTTGAGCTGTCTGGTCCGGCAAATGGCAAAGCTCCACTTTACGACTGGGACACTAATAATTTCCAGCCGCGTATCGCGCTTGCATGGTCGCCAAATTTCAAACAGGGATTCCTGGCCACTCTCTTTGGCAAGAATAGCGAATCGGTTTTCCGCGGTGGTTTTGGCATCTCGAACGACTACTACGGCCAGCAGTTAGCGGTTGCGTTCGACTTGAACAATAAGCTGGGCTTTGCTTCGCAGGTAACGCTGGCTGCGGGAACATGCAATACCACAACCGTAATTTGTCCGTTATTTACCTCTTTTTCACAGGATGTGAGAGGTTTGCTTCCCGATTTCGGCTTGCCTGTTCCGGGATCGTTATCGTTCCCTCAAATGGCTCCCGTGGACAGCAGACGCCGTATCGAATCGTCAATCGATTCCGAGATCAAGGCTCCGATCCATTATAGCTGGAACTTTACATACGAAAGGACACTTCCGAAGGGATTTGTTGTTTCTGCTTCGTATGTCGGACGGGCCGCGCGTAACCTCCTGGCGTCGCGGGACGTTGCCGCTCTGAATAATCTTGTCGATACCAAATCCGGTATGGATTGGTACACAGCGGCCGGAATGTTGGAGGACTACCGCCGACAATATTCGCCTACAATAGATCCGAGCCTTCCTAGATCCGTACGAGATCCGTTATATCAGACCGCAATAAGATCTGTTCCGGCGATTCCGTACTTCGAGAATTTGTTCGCGAGTGTTCCCGGTTTCGCTGGCTGGATGTTAGGAGGCAGCCGGGCATCGATGGCCCAAAATGCAACTCAGGCTGTTTTTGGTGACGCATTGATCTTTAACGACAACGACTGGACAACGACGCAAAATGACATTGACGGATTTCTTTTAGACAGCGGGCGTAACCCCCTATTCTACCATCCGCAATATGCAGCCCTGTCGGCGATCAGTTCAGTCGGAAATTCAGATTACCACGCGGGTACATTCACCCTCAGGCAACGGCTTGGTGAAGCATTCACGATGGATCTGAATTATACCATTTCGCATTCGATGGACGATGCGTCCGGCCTGCAGACAAGCGGCAACTTCGGAACATCGTTTATCCTTAACCCGATACGCCAAAAGGACAACTACGCAAACTCCGATTTTGACGTTCGGCACTCATTCAACGCTAACGCTATCTGGCAAATCCCCGTCGGCCGCGGACGGTGGTTGATGAGAGATGTTAACAAGATAGTCAACGGATTTATCGGCGGATGGCAGTTGTCCGGTATCTTCCGATGGAATTCGGGACTACCGATCTGGTCTCCGTACGATACTCTGTGGGCAACCAATTGGAATGTCCAGAGCAGTGGCGTGAGGATCAGACCGGTTCAGTCTTGCGCGACTCGGGGCGAGGACGGAGATTTTGCCAGCTTGTTCGGCTGTGACCGTACTGGTGCCTACCAGAGCTGGCGAAACGCCAAACCTGGCGAGACCGGAGACCGCAACGTGATCCGGTTACCAGGTTACAGTGCTCTTGATCTGGGCTTAGGAAAGTCATTCAGAATGCCTTGGGGGGAAAATCACCGGCTGCAATTTCGTGTTGAGGCTTTTAATGTGCTTAATGTGCAAAGCTTTGGTGAAACAGCAAATCAGCAGATTCAGATAGACCCACAAGCAAACAACCCGGCCGGAGATTGGTGGAATTTTACCGACATTCAGGGATCACCTCGCGTGATTCAGTTTGGCTTGCGGTACAGCTTCTAATTCCGGGATTTTTTTCAACCCAGATAAGGTGCGAATGATTTTCGCACCTTATCTTCCATTAGCACCCGATATGAAAAATATAATACTGAGCCTGTTAATCGTCCTTTTCTTATCGTCATTTGTCTGCGGTCAAAAGATCTCGCCACAGGAACAGATCATTGTAGATTACGTCGACAAACACATACCCGATGCAATTCAGTTACTAGAACAAAACGTCAATATCGAGAGCCCGACCGAAAACCCATCCGGAGTAAAAGCGGCCGGCAGCATGATGATGGATGAGTTCAGATCGATCGGAATGTCCGTCAGGTGGATAGACATGCCACCTGAAATGAAGCGTGGCGGCCACCTTTGGGCAGAAACTAGCGGAACCAAAGGAAAACGTGTTTTGCTGCTTGGCCATCTCGATACCGTATTAAAAGGCGAAAAGTTTCGTCGCGAGGGCAACACTATTTATGGCACCGGCACGTTCGACATGAAGGCTGGTAATATCGTGATATATTATGCGCTGAAAGCGCTGCAATCTGCGGGAGCGTTAAGGGATACAAAGATCATTGTTCTATTGACCGGCGACGAAGAAGACACAGGCCTTCCGGAAACAATCAGCCGCCGCGACATGTTCGATGCAGCAAAGCGCAGCGATCTCGTGTTAAGTTTTGAAAACGGTGGGGACAACATAGCAACCGTGGCACGGCGCGGCTACAGTGATTGGCAGCTTGAGGTAACCGCAAAAACCGGCCACTCGTCCGGCATTTTCAGAGAAAGTATGGGCAGTGGGGCTATTTTCGAAACAGCGCGTATCCTTAACCAGTTTTACGAAAACCTAAACCACGAAAAATATTTAACCTTCAATCCGTCGATCATCAGCGGCGGAACGGAGGTCACTGCGACTGAAAGCAGCCTGACTTCCATAGGAAAAGGAAACGTCGTCCCTGCTAAAGTCATCGTGCGTGGCGATCTTCGTTTTATCAGCGAGGAACAAAAGGCGGCAGCTCGTGAAAAAATGAAAGCTATCGTTGCGATGAATCTTCCCGGCACATCTGCAACCATCACTTTTCGTGACGAGATGCCCGCGATGGCTCCGACACCCGCAAATTATGAACTGCTGAAACAGCTTGATAATGTAAGTCAGGACCTCGGGCTAGGAACGATCAAACCGCTTGATCCGGGCGAACGAGGAGCGGGCGACATTTCGTACATCTCCGACTTGATCCCCGGCCTTGACGGGCTTGGTGCAACCGGCGGTAACGCACATGCCAAAGGCGAATATATCGACGTTGATACGCTGCCGATACAGATCAAACGTGCCGCACTGCTTATTTATAGGTTAACGAGATAAAAGCTCTATCCTCCTCCCGCTCGGAGCGGGCGACGTAGCAGGGAATAAACAACAGGAGTCACGACCAGCGACAACACTAAGGCGAACGCCAGGCCGCCGATGACTGCGATCGCGAGCGGCTGCAATAATTCGGAGCCGGAACCGAGAGCGAGCGCAAGCGGCAGCATTCCCAGGATCGCCGCCAATGAGGTCATCAGCACAGGGCGAAAACGCCGGCGGCCGGAAATTATCAAGGCCTCGGTCAGATCACCCGTTTTGGCGTAATTTTCTTCGACCGCGTCCAGCATTAATATTCCATTTTTTGCAACGATGCCGACGACCATTATCATTCCCATCAGGCTGACGACGTTGACCGTCGTTCGCGTGACGAGCAGTGCGAACAGGACGCCGCCGAGGGCAAGCACCGCGCCTGTGACGATGGAGACCGGATGTGCAAATGAACGAAATTCGATCAACAGCACAACAAAAACAAGGGCGATCGCCAAGATCAGCGCTACCGCAAGCTCGCGAAACGAGGCTTGCTGCTCGGCATAAAGGCCGCCGTACTCGACGGTCATCCCCGCCGGAAAAACAACGTCCGCTGCCAGCCGCGCTTTGATCTTGTCGATGGTGCCGCCCAGATCGCTGCCCGTGATGCGTGCGGTAACGGCTACCGATTGCCGCAATCCGTCGCGATTTATTTCGGTCTGACCTTTGTCATATTCGATGTCCGCAACCTGATCCAGCCTAAACTGCGAACCGTTCGACGAACGTATAGGCAGCGCCCGTATCGTATCAAGGGAATTTCTTGTTTCAGACGGCAGAGTTATCCGAACAGTGATCAACCGGCCATGCTCGAGAATGCTTGATGCCGGATCGCCGGTCAGCGCGGTCTCTGCCGCATTTGCAATATCGGTCGTGTTGACACCGAACTGCGCAGCCTTTTGCGGATCGATACGAAACGTTATGGCCGGGCCGCTGACGACAATACCGCTGAGCGAATCAACAACACCGTCGATCTTTTTTATCGATGCCTCGACCTCTTCCGCCTTTGCCTGAAGAGCTTCCTTATCGTCGCTGAAAAGTTTGATCTCAATGGGCTGAGGAGCACTAGCGAGGTCGCCAATCAGATCCGACAAAATGCCGATAAACTCCACATCGAGCGCCGGCTCACTAGATTCGATCTGACCGCGAAGGTCGTCAGTTACTTCCTCGGTCGAACGACTCCGGTCTCTTTTCATCTTAACGGCGAAGTCCCCCGTGTTGGGTTCGGTGAAACCGGTCAGGCCAAGTTGCTGACCTGTCCTTCTCGAAAAGCTTTCGACCTCCGGTGTCGCCTTCAGCATCTCTTCGATGTGGTGGAGCATTCTGTCGGTTTCCTTAAGCGAACTGCCCGGCGGCGCGACATAATCGAGAATAAACGCTCCTTCGTCAAACGCCGGTAAAAATTCCGAGCCGAGCTCCCGGTAAATTACGAATGAAAAAACGAGTACGAGACCGACGATCGCCAAAACGACCCCGCGATTTTTTAGGGTCCATTTCAGGATCCGTTCGTATGGTGTAACTATCAATCCGAGAATACGGCCAAATTCTTCGTGAACGTTCTTCCCTTTTTTTGCCTTTACAAATTTATCCGCAAGCACCGGCGTAAATGTGAGAGCCAACACTAACGAGGTAAGCAGCGCAACCGCCATCGTCAACGCAAGCGAACGAAAGAAAACGCCGGTAACGCCTGTCAAGAGCGTGAGCGGCAAAAATACAACGACCGGCGTGATGGTCGAGCCGATGATCGGAACAGTGATCTCGGAAACCGCGTGCTGCACCGCATCGTGACGCCCTTCGCCATGAAGCAGGTGCGTATAAATATTTTCTACGACCACGATCGCGTCATCTATCACCAAGCCGATCGCAGCCGCCATGCCGCCGAGCGTCATCAGATTAAACGACAGGCCAACTAAATACATTGCGAGAAACGTGGCCAGAATGGTTACGGGGATGACAAGGATCGCAACGAACGTCGTTCCCCAATTTCGCAAAAATCCGTACAGGATCACTATCGAAAGGATCAGCCCAAGCAGTATTGCATCACGCACCGATGACATCGAATCACGAACGAGCAGCGACTGATCGTAAAAAGGCGCGACCTTAACATCCTTCGGCAGCGTGGCCTGAATTGCCTTCAATTCGGTCTTTACTTCGTCGGTGACGGTTACGGTATTTGCGTCAGGCTGTCGCAGCACGCTCACCAGTACGGCGTTTTGCCCATCCGCCGTAACGATCGAAAAATTGGGTTCGGTTCCCTCATGTACCGTCGCAATGTCGGATATTTTCACATTTACCCCATTCGTGTTTGCGACGACGATTTGCGCAAGATCGTCCGGACCCGACGCCTGGCCGCTGACCAGCGTTAGTTCAAGTTTATGGTTTTCTTCGATCAGGCCCGGTGACGCGACAATGTTCGAATTTTTGACAGCATCGCTTACCTGCTGGAGCGTCACGTTTCGCGCCGCCAGCTTTTCCGGATCGATCTCGATATGGTACTCGCGAACCTGTCCGCCCTGGACCTTGACGTTCGAAACTCCCGCAAGACGAGCAAGCCGGGGCCGGACCGTGTAACTTGCGATGTCGCGCAAGGCGGTCAAATCACGCGTGTTTGATGTCAGGCTGTAACCGATCACCGGAAACACAGCGAACGTCAATCGGTCAACATGTTTGATCGTCGCTCCGGGCGGTAAAACTATCTCCGGCAAACGTGCCTGCACGAGGCCAAGCGATTCTTTTGGGTTTGTACTCCAATCAAAGAAAAGATTTACCTCGCTCGCTCCTCGTGATGTAACCGATTTAATATTCTTAATACCCGGAATGCCGTTCATCGCCTCTTCGATAGGTCGTGTCACCGAGGCAAGCATTTGATCGGCAGGGATCTCTCCGTTATCTACAGCGATCTGTATCCTCGGAAAATCGGTATCGGGAAAGATCGCCGTCGGCAAGTTCCAGGCAGCATAGAAACCTGCGATGCACAATAGAATAACCAGGACGACGACGGCCCTTGATTGATTCGAAACTGTGTGAGCAAAACTCATATGCTGATGCGAAACGGCAGTCCCCGCGTCGGCGTGTCTTCCTATCGCCGCTACCCTTCTTTATTTCTCATCCGCGTCGCCTTCCGGTTTCTCCTCCTCCTTCGCGACCTCAACCTTCGTGCCGTCGGGCAGTTCGTAATTTCCCTCGATTACGACCGTGTCGCCCTCGTTCAAGCCTTCCAATATCTGAACCTTGTCAGCCGTCTTGATTCCGGTTTTCACCTTGATCTCATGAGCAATTGAATTTGCATCGACCGTCATTACAGTCCCTTCGTCCGAATTCGCCGCCTCAAATTGGACCGCCGACACTGGAACCGTAAGGGCATCGTTTTGAGGACTGGCGGCAACTACAAACTTTGCCGAGTCACCCGGCCGCAGCAATCCGCGGCCGTTCGCAAAATTTGCCCAGACCTCGACCGTGCGGTTCATCGGGTCTGTCGAACGGCTTATAAGCGTAACGCGTCCGCTTATTGATTCGTCCGGCGCTGTGTTCGGATAGATCGTCACCTCGTCGCCTGTTTTCATTCCGGCGATCGCGGAATCTGCAAACTGCGCCTTGACGATGATTTCCGAGATGTCAGCGATCGTGATCAGCTTTGCGCCGGCCGATGCGAACTCACCTTGAAACTGAAATTGGTCTGTGACGATGCCCGTGATCGGTGCGCGAATAACAGCCAGACCGGCTTGTGCCTCAATATTTTTCAGATGATCTTCGGCTTGCCTGATCTTGGTTTCGGCTATTGCACGGGCGTTCGGATTTACCGCACCGGTATTCAACCGAGCATTTTTCTGTATCAGGTGAAGATTGTTTTCGGCATTGTCGAGCGCAAGCTTCGAAGCTTCGAGTTCCTTTAGCGAAATGCCGCCTTTCGCGTACAAGTCCTTTCGTCGTTCGTAAACCGCACGCGCATTGTCCGCTCCAGCCTTTGCGTCGGCCAGATCTTTTTCGGTCTGAGCGCTTGTCTGCGGGATCGTAACTTTTTGCAAGGTTTCGAGGCTGAGTTTTGCTTCGTCGAGAGCGGCCATCGCTTCGCGTCGCTGCGCTTCGAGGTCCTTCGACGCAAGCACTGCGACGACATCACCCTTTTGCACAAGCGCATTTTTCAGTATCCCCATCTCCGTTATCTGCGCTGAAATACTGGCCGCGACCGTTGATTGTTTTGCTGCCGAAGCCGTTCCTATCGCCGATATTTCCTTTGCGACGGGCCCTTTTTCGACCTTCGCGACCTTCACGCTGACAACGACGTCTTCTTTCTTTTCCTCTTCGCTTTCGGTGGATCTATTTCTCAGATAAAGGTAACTCGCAACCAGAATCAAAGCGATAACGGCGATACCTATGACGATAGCGGCCTTCGTTCGCGGCGAAGTTTCGCCGTTCGCTTCCTCATCCGATTCCTCAACCGGGATCTCTTCAACGTTTTCAGGTTCTTCTTCGTTCATTGGCCGATCGCTCGCAAAAGGTGCGCCCGCGCGCTTTGGTAATCAAAAATTGCTTTGTAAAGAGCCTGACGCTGTGTGACCAAAAGGTTTTGCGCGTCAGTCACCTCGATAATTCCAGCCTCGCCAGCCTTATATCTCGCCAGCGACGCATTCAGATTTTGCTCAGCATCAACAATTGTCGCGCCGATCTGTTTTATGCGGATCGCCGCTGACTCAGCCTGTGCTTTTGCAGCAAAAAAATCGTTTCGAAACCGGCGCGCTGCCAGTTCGCGCTCGATTTCGCCTTGCTGTAATTTTAATCGCGCCTGAGTTTCGCGCGATCTTGTCGCTCCTGCGTCAAAGATCGGAATGCTCACACCGACCGTTATTTGGACGCCAAGATGATTTTTTAGCCGCACGGGGCTTAGCGAATCCGACACAAAGCCGGTGCTTGTTGAGTAGGTCAACTGCGGACGCCGGTCCGCCCGCGCGATTTTCACATCCTGCTCCGCCGCGCGGCGTTCCGCTTCGAACTGAGCAAACTCAGGCCGCGTGCTGATAGTCGTTTCCGTATAGCGATCGATCTCGCCGTTAACCGGTGTCTGCGTCAGCAGGTCGGTCACCGCGACCGGGCGCGAAAAATCGTAACCTATCAAAAACCGCAAGGCATCAGCGTTGACGGTTTCCTCAGCCTTTGCCTGTTCGAGTTCGTCCTGTCGTGCGGCGGTCTGCAGCCTCGCCCGCACGAGATCGACAGGTGCGACCTCGCCCGCGTCAACGTTCAGCTTCGTATTGTTTTCGAATTCCTGGGCGGCGGCCAGGTTGGTCTCTGCTCCGCGTCGTTTTGCGACGGACAATTCCAGATTGAAATATGCGTCGTTGACGGCCTGTATAAGATCGCGTCGCGCGACTTCGCTGCCCGCGCGTGCCGCTGCCAACAGCGCCTGGTTTCGGCGAAGCGTCGCACTTAACTTTCCCGACGAGTCGATCTCGCCGGATGCCGTAATCAAGCCCTGATATTCGGTGATCGCGTTTGCCCCGATAAACGAAGGCGGACGAGGGTTGCCGCCGCCAAGCGAAGGCGAGTTGTAGATATAATTCGGCTGCACAGCGACCTTCGGCAGATACGCGGCGCGGGCTTGTTTTATGTCCTCGGCTGCGATCCTTTCATTGATCTGCGCCGTTTTAAATTTCGAAGCCTGGTTCAATGCAAGATCGACGGCCTCGGCGATCGTTAAAACGTGTTGTGCCGACACGGCCTGTCCGGCGACGAATCGGGCCGCCCCAAACGCAAAAACATGGGAGACTAGCACCACGATCGCTTTTCGCCTTAAATCGTTCACTATATAATCATTTACAAACTTCTGCTTATCAAAAAGTCTATCATTTTCGGCACGCATTTGCGCATTTTTGCAAAGTGAATTTACGAACAGCAATTCGCATACCGTGTCCGAATTTACCGGTTTGTACGTTATAATGGCGTGACCGCAAAAACATGGAGCCACTCGCAAACAGCATCCGCCCGCGCAGCCTGGACGAATTCGTCGGGCAATCTCACCTTGTCGGACCGGGAAAACCGCTGCGGCTAGCGATCGAAAATCAGCTCGTTTTTTCCTTTATATTGTGGGGGACGCCCGGCACGGGTAAGACGACGCTGGCACGAATTTATGCGAATGCGATCCACGCTGATTTCCATGAACTCTCGGCCGTCTCAGCTGGAAAGGACGACATTCGCAAGATAGTAAATCGTCCTACCGAAAATGGCCATCCGCGCGTTTTATTCCTAGATGAGATCCATCGTTTCAACAAAGCTCAGCAGGATTTTCTTCTTCCGTTCGTCGAGAGCGGCGAGCTTGTCCTGATCGGAGCGACCACGGAAAATCCGAGCTTCGAAGTGATCCCCGCTTTGCTCTCACGTCTGCGCGTTTTTGTTCTCGACGACCTTTCGCCGGAAGATATGGCTGCGATCATCGACCGCACCGGCTACCAGCTTGATAAGGAAGCAAAAGACTGGCTCATCGAGATGGCGAACGGCGATGCCCGCCAGGCGATAACGATGATCGAGAATACTTCGCGGCTGTATGACGAGATCAACGTGGACACGTTAAAAGAGGCTCTGCAATCGAAATTTCTCCGTTATGATAAAAAAGGTGAAGAGCATTATAACGTCATCAGCGCCTTTATAAAATCAATGCGGGCAAGCCAGCCGGACGCCGCGCTTTATTATCTTGCGCGAATGGTCGAATCGGGTGAGGACCCGAAATTCATCGCACGTCGCATGGTCATTTTTGCGTCCGAAGACATCGGACTTGCACAGCCGACCGCTCTGGTTGTGGCCAACGCAGTTTTTCGCGCTGTCGAAACTATCGGCCTGCCTGAATGTGTCCTAAATCTCGCGCACGGCGTCGCATACCTTGCAAACTGCGCGAAAGATCGCTCGGCAACAAACGCTATCGGCGAAGCGATGGAGGACGCAAAGAAATTCGGAAATTTACCTGTTCCGATGATGATCCGCAACGCACCGACAAAATTGATGAAAGGCCTCGGCTACGGCAAAGGATACGAGCTTTATCCCGAACAGGATCTGTTGCCTGAAAAACTAAAGAGCAAAAAGTATTTGAAAAAATCGGAACCACCTGCGTAAGCGGGCGCGTTCTCTTCCGACCCAGACTCAATAATTCGGCTAATTAATTATCTAATTAATAATTAGCAATTATTTAATTAAATAGCAGAGATTCTCCTTCAAGGAGCCTACATTATGAATCTTGCATTTCTTGTTTCCCTTTGTCTTATTTTTTTAACGATCTCAATCTCCGCCCAGAACTCGGACATTGTTTCGACACGGGAGATGGAGCGCATCAACTGGATGGAATTCAAAGAGGTGGTTCCATCCAAAATAACAACCGTGCTGCTGCCGACCGGCACTCTCGAACCGCACGGTGTTATCAATAACGGGGCCGACAACACCGCTCCGTTCGCCATGGCGAAAACCATTGCCAAACGTACGAACGCGATGATCTCCCCGACGCTGCCCTACGGCATCACCGGCGCCATGGAGGCTTACCCCGGCGCGTTTCAGATAACTGAAGTCGCATATCGCCCGTTCGTAAAACAAATTCTCGAAGGCCTCGCCAAAAACGGATTTCGAAACATCATAATCCTTAACGGCCACGGCGGCGGGCAGACGGCCGTTTTGCAATCGGTCGCCGCTGAGGTTGCAACTGAACGGCATGTCCGTACGCTTGTTATAAATTGGTGGTCGTTTGCGTCCGACGAAACCAAAGAAGTCTTTGGCGAAGACGGCGGTCATGCCGGGTTGAACGAGACCGCGTTCATTCAGGCGATCGACCCGACCCTGGTCCATGCTGACCGTTACAACCCCGACATGGCTACGGCATATCCCGCGCCCGGCACATGGAGCGCGACGCCTTTTCCGTCGTCGATCGGCCTGTATCAAAAAGGCCAGGGCTATCCGAAATTCGATCAGAAAAAGGCGGATGAATACTACAAAAAGGTGACCGACAAAGTCGCTAATCTGATCACGGACACAGTTCGCAAGTGGGACATGGCCGGGCTGTAAGACGGTGGAGCGGTATAGGTCTGTACCACCTGCGGTAGCGGGTCGGGCTTTTGATTTCAGATTGGAGATATTATGAGTAAAGACACACGACGCGACTTTTTGAAATTTGGGGTGATCGGCCTCGGTTCGGCAGTTTTGCTCGATGCCTGTGCGAAGCAAACGACCAATTCCCAACCGGCAAATGCCGCTCCTTCGGCTTCTCCGAGTGACGAAAATAACCCGAACGAGCCGATCGAGGTAACTGCAGTTGAGGACCTCATGCGCGAGCACGGTGTGCTGCGTCGCGCGTTGCTTATCTACAGCGAAGCGGCGATGCGGCTGCGAAAAGACGCCGCGTCCGTCGCGCCTGCGGCATTGCAAAAAGCCGCCAAGATCTTTCGCACATTCGGCGAAGACTATCACGAGAAAAAACTCGAAGAGGCATATCTTTTCCCGCTGATAAAGCAAAAAGCCGCCGACTCCGATGCGGCAAAATATACGGACATACTCATCACTCAGCACAACCGCGGGCGTGAGATCACCGACTATATTATTTCGGTTACGAACGCCGCAAAGATCGGCGCCGAGGCCAAGGCCTTCGCCGATCTGCTTGACGCGTTCACGCGCATGTACCAAAACCACGCCGCCCGCGAGGACACCATTGTCTTTCCCGCGTGGAAGGGCTTGCTGACTTCGAAGGAATACGATGAGCTTAACGACAAATTCGAAGACATTGAGCAGGACCAGTTCGGCGAGGACGGATTCGAACAGGCGGTAAAACAGATCGGCGAGATCGAGGCAAGTCTGGGCCTGTCGGACATATCGATCTTTACGCCGGCGGCGCCTCCTCCGGCCAAATAATTTTTTAAACTTTTCAGGAACATTCTCTGTGATATACTCGTTTCTCAAAATGACCGGAATACGAATTTGGTCAGTCGTCGCCTTTTGCGGATTTCGTTCTGACCGCGGACCTGTGACGACCGACAACTGATCATGAAAGACGCCATCGAACCCAAAACCACCCGCGAAGCCATACTCGACGCCACTGACCGTTTGCTCGCGCGGTACGGCTACAAGAAAATGACCATCGACGACCTCGCTCGCGAAGTCGGCATCGGTAAAGGCAGCATTTACCTGCATTTCGCAAGTAAAGAAGAAATTGCGCTGACCCACATTGACCGCATTATCGACCGGCTTAGAAAGCGCCTTTCGATCATCGCGAAGGACAGCGTTGCCTGCGACGAGCGAATTCGCCGAATGCTCGTTGAACGTGTGATCTTTCGATTTGACAGTGTTCAGCATTACACGCAAAACCTCAACGACATGCTCGCCCGGCTACGTCCGCAGCTGCTCGAACGCCGCAAGGTGTACTTCGAAGAGGAAGCCAAAATATTTGCGCGGGTCATAGACGAAGCGCAGCAGAAAAACGACTTCATAAAGACTGACTCGATGGACACGGCCCGAACGCTGCTCGCTGCGACTAATGCGCTGCTGCCGTATAGCTTGAGCACGCAGGAGCTCGGCAAACGCAGCGATATAGAAAAAAGAACACGTGCGATCGCCGATCTTGTGATCGACGGCCTGAAACAAAGGTGACAATTGTAATTTCTAAAACGATCTATTCCCATCATAAAAGGAGCACCACAATGAAATCATTAACCATCATTTTTCTCATTCTTTCATCATTCATCTACATCTCAGCCCAAGGCCCGGCGCCGCAAAATCAGCCTGATGCGGCCATCGATTCGACAACGAAAACGCAGGTCATCGACAGCATTTTGAAATCGCTGAACGACGAGTACGTCTTTCCTGAGACCGCAAAAAAGATGGAAGCGGACATACGGGCTCGTCAGAAAAACAACGAGTACGATCAAACGACCGCACGAGCTTTTGCCGATAAGCTGACAGCCGATCTTCAGTCCGTCAGCCATGACAAGCACCTTCGCGTCCGCTATTCGGACCGCGTTATTCCAGTTCGTCAGAATCAGGAGGAGCCGACCGATGCCGAAAAGGCCGAAGAGGCTCACTACGTCAAATTCATGAATGCCGGATTCGAACAGGTCGAACGCATGCGCGGCAACATCGGCTACATACGGTTCAACGGTTTTGTCGATCCCGAAAAAGGCGCTGAGACGGTCCAGTCGGCAATGAATTTCGTTGCCAACACCGACGCGTTGATCTTTGACCTGCGCGGCAACGGCGGAGGCGACCCGGCGATGGTACGGCTGATCTGTTCTTACTTGTTCGGCGACAAACCGGTCCATCTCAACGATCTATATTGGAGAAAAGGCGACCGCACCGAGGAATTTTGGACGACGCCGACTGTTGCGGGCAAGAAATATCTCGACAAGGACATCTATGTTCTGACCAGCAACCGCACGTTTTCCGGAGCCGAGGAATTTAGCTACAACCTCAAGAACCTGAAACGCGCGACGATCGTCGGGGAAACGACCGGCGGAGGAGCGAACCCCGGCGATTTTGTACGCTTGACCGATCATTTCGGAGCGTTCGTCCCCGGCGGCCGCGCGATCAACCCGATCACCAAAACCAACTGGGAAGGCACCGGCGTCGAACCCGACGTCAAAGTCCCGCGTGACCAGGCCCTGAAAACCGCCTACCTGCTCGCTCTGAACAAAGCCCTCGTCAATGCCAAGGACGACGGCCTGAAACAAGCAATCAAAGAAGTGATCGACCAGACCCAGAAAGAGCTGGACGAACTGAAAGCCAAGAGCAAATAACCCTCGCCTTGGAATTCGCAATTAATTTCCGGAATAGCGGATAACTGGGAGTGTATAACTGATAGCTGTTTGTCTTCGGTTATTGGTTTTCAGTTAGAGTTATTCCGGCCTTGTCCCAACCGTGTCCCAGGACTGTCCCAAGCCTATTTGGGACAGGCAAATAGCCGATAACAATACGCTTACTGGGTTTTCCACAGGCATTTTTGCGCGAGTTTAAAAAGTTTGTGCCACAAAATGCTAAGTTACTGGACCTGAAGCCTTTATCCAATTAAGTGCGACTTTAGCGTGCGGGACACCGATCGCGATTCTCTACCAGATCTGCCTTACGATCTTTCCTGAATTTTCAAAGACCAATCATCGTTCCACGCAGGCTTCCGCCGAAGCCCGCAAGAACCGGCATAAAATTCTAGCGCGCTTTGCAAAGATAGTAAAGATTTTTATGTATGATACAAGGGTGAGTATCGATAGTCGCGGTCCACTTCTTTATATGGCATTTTGGACTAGAGAAAGTCTTTACCTAACCGTTTCCGAAAATTTACGCGTTAATTGTTGGGTGGCGTGTAAGCCGAAAATAAGGATTGAATTTCGTCGGCTGACAGCGCCCGATTAAAGAAATAAATCTCGTCAAGCGCTCCGGAGAAAAATTGCCTGCTTCCTGAACTCAAGGCGCCAAATTCCAAATTCGATGAATTAGATAGATCAGTCGGAACCCTTTCCGGTGTAGTCGACCGCAAAACTCCATCGATATAAAGATACAGTACGTTTGATTGCCTTACAGCAGCGATATGATACCAAATCCCGACCTGAAAATTTGACTTCGGATATCTGGCATCATTGTCGCTAGTTTGAACGATGTTTCGAGTTTCGACCCCAATCCCGCCAATTTCATCACAAAAATCACAGATATTAAACAGCCACCCATTGTAAGAACCTTGATCCCCATAGTTATCTTTATGAACCATACCGTTTGTATTGTTTTCTAAATTATCAAACATTGCAAAGAATGTGATCGTGAAATCGCCAGTTCCGACATTTAAGTTGGATGAATTCGGAACGGATACTCGGCCGTCCACACCATCGAAGCTGAATGCCTGACCCGAAACGCCAGGCTTATAAGTGGCGCCATTGAGCAGTTCGCCATCGTTGCCACCGAGTAGATCGTACGCGTTACCGTCGGCCGGCCAATAACTTACGGGCCCGCTCTGCAGGCTGTCAGATAGCGGAATCTTTGTCACTGCTACGTAAGCCCCCGTTGAGTCGCTGTTAAAGCCGTTGCCGCCGTAGCCGACCGAGAAATCGACCGTATCCCCTGCGGCTAACTCACGGGAAAGAACAAAGGCTTTCGGTATGCCAAATCCGTTAATATTTTCGTTGAATAAGACTAATTTAGAATTGAGCACAATTACTGCATCGGTAGTTGTTCCGCTGAGGTCGATTCCTTGAAAATGACCGTCGAATCTATACACTCCCTTTGCGGGGGCTGTCCATCGCAGGACACTCCGCTGCCCTTCCTTTCCCGGATGCAGATCTAATAGATCAGGCGGTAGAAAGACGCCTCCAGCCGTTATCGCAGTATCGCTGGAGTTGTGCGTTATCAATGGGTGCGGCGAATCCTGGTTTTGCCATTTATCAATTGGCATTCCCGTAATCTTGAAGTAGCGGTCATGGTCTGATGACGTAAATAAAGAGAACAAAGAGATATCGTCTGATGGGGTGTAACCGTAGGACCAGTTACCGCTCGGATTTGACGTAATGGAAAAGTCTGTAACGGCGTTCTCGGTGAAGCCGATCGGCGGTTTTGCTGGATTCGATTTCGTAAGTTGAAGAAATACAAGCATCGACAAAACCGCAATTCCTAAGATCAAGATTGCTTTGATAAGGTTTGCTTGTAAGTATCGTCCAAACCCACTCAGAAGACTGCCAGACCGAAGCTCAGAAGCCGATTGCCTCCGAGCATCCGACATTTCTCTTATTTTTGTAAGGTCGTTAAGCATGTCGTCGATATTTCCGTATCGGCCCGACTTCTCTTTGGAAAGAGCGAATGCGATGATGGTGTCAAGTTCCGCCTGAAATGGGAGGCGGAGATTTCTAATCGGTTCTGGTGACGACATCAGGACCGCCGCGATCTGATCGATCTTCGTCAAGCCTCTAAAAGGTAGCTCCCCGGACACCATTTCGTAAAGGAGAACACCGAGGCTCCAGATGTCGGTTTGGGTACCTACTTCGGAGCCGCGGATCTGTTCCGGTGACATATATGCGGGAGTGCCGACCAGCGCACCGAGCTCAGTGCTCATATCCACCGTTAGTTTAACGTTTTCGCCACCTTGAATATGAATAGTTCCGTCGCCGATCGGACTGACCAGCTTTGCCAATCCAAAATCCAAAACCTTTATGGCTCCGTTGGGTGTGATGACGATGTTTTCCGGCTTGATATCCCGGTGGACGACCCCAGCGGTGTGTGCCGCGCCGAGCGCCGACGCGATCTGGATAACTATATCAATAGCCTCCCCCAACGGGATCGATACGGCTAAGTGTTTTCTAAGGTTAATGCCTTCAACAAACTCCATGACGATGAGATTTTCACCGTCGATCTCGCATACCTCATACAATTTGGCGACGTTTGGATGCACAACTCGTGACACCGCCTTCGCTTCTTTGCGAAAACGTCTTATCCGTTCAGGATCGAGGGCGAATAGCTTGTTTAAGAGTTTGACGGCGACCTTGCGTCCAAGCTTCTGGTCCTCGGCCGCATATACTTCGCCCATTCCGCCACGGCCTATTAACCTCCCTAACTTGAAATGGCCAATAGTCTCACCAGTCCGTTTATCAACGTCGTTTCCGTCCAACATTTGTACGCCAATGTCAAAAACCGGCGTATCCAAGCTTGTAGACGGAGATTCATGCTCCGCCAGCAACGCTCTGATCTCGGAGAGCATCGCTTCGTCGCCCAGGCAATTGTCCCGCAGAAAATTTTCGCGCGCCGGGCCGTGAAATTCGGCAGCAGCGAAAAAAATCTCCTCTATTTTTTGCCAGCGTTCTTTTTGCATCGACGGCAACTCGAAAGCCTTATTTTCTCATTTGGCGGGCAAGCCACGCTCGTGCCAGGTTCCAATGTCGCGTAACCGCGGCAGGGGTCATATTTAACACCTCGGCCACCTCGGTTGTGGTAAGCCCGCCAAAATACCGCATCTCCACTATTCTTGCCTTGACCATGTCAAAATTAGAAAGACACGTCAATGCCTCGTCAAGGGAGATTAGTTCTGTGGTTTTTTCCGTAGAAATTATTTCCACGTCGTCAATATTCAAAACGAAGGCACCACCAGCCCGCTTGCCCGTCATTCGGTCCCGGGCATGGTTCATCAAAATCCGGCGAATAATGATCGAAGAGACCGCAAAAAAATGACTTTGGTTTTTCCATTGCACATCGCGTTGACCTATAAGCCTCATGTAGGCTTCGTTAATAAGATCGGATGTCATGAATGAGTGGTTTGCATTTTCCCGCTTCAAAAACCGCCGGGCGATTCGCTTAAGTTCGGACTCAACAAGCGGAACGAGGCGTTCCAAAGAAACCTCGTCCCCATTGCTCCACGCTACTAACAATTCTGTAATTTGTTCCTCAGTTTCGACCATACAGGCTTACCGGCTACGCCTGACTTAAGACTAATATTCCAACTGCTGTGAGAATAGACCACAATTGCGAAAATAAAAAGATAAATTCTAATAATTTTCGGGCGTATGCATAGTAGAACGAAAGAATTTTAAATATGATGTGTCTGCGGATTTCGTGAACCAAGTTATTTTTATCGTGATGTAGTCCTGTTACCCTGTTTTACCGAACAATTTAATATGGCGTTTCCGATTGAATTCCTTAATCGGAAGATACCTATATATCATCCCACGATTCATTTAGCCTCACCCACGGCGTATTGGAGATTAAAATGAAACGCAATGTTCTCACCCTCTTCGCTGTATCGATCTTCCTCGTCTTTTTATCGGCAACGGCCACTTTTTCACAGACCTGTCCCGGCGGCGCGGGATGTCTCGATCCGACATTCGGTATAGGCGGCATAAGCACGACTTATGTTCCGGCAACTAAACCGCTTACTTCGGGAAAGGGCGCAATACAGAGTGACGGCAAGATCCTTGCGATGAAATTGGTTTTGCCGGGCGACAGTTTTACCAATGCCGTTATCCGTTACAATCCGGATGGAACGCTTGATCCTTCATTTGGCAGTGGAGGAATCGTTAGCCTGAACTGGCTCAATGGCCATGCGTATGTTATTGCCGTCCAAACCGTCGGAACCGAAGAACGGATCGTCGTCGCAGGTACAGGAACGGGCTATACTTCGAGTCTTCGTATTGACCGCTTTCATCCTGACGGCAGCCCGGATCTATCGTTTGGCAGCGGCGGAACCGTAAGTATTACTGCCGGCGCACCGCAGGCAATAGCCGTGCAGCCTGACGGCAAAATAGTGACGATGGGCACGGCCGGGGCGTTGGTTCGTCTGAACCCAAACGGAACGCTGGACGGCACATTCGGCAGTCACGGTTTCATTCAGAATAATACCTGGCGGGTTCAATCAATTGCGCTTCAGTCAGATGGGAGGATCGTTGCTGCCGGTTATTGGACGGACGTTCACGGCGCCAATTTGATGTCTGTTTGGCGGTTCAACACAAATGGCTCGTTGGACGACGGCGGAAAAAATGACTCGACGAAGGGCGATTCGTTCGGCATTAAAGGGCAAGCGACCATAGATTCTTTCAATCCCGCCTGGGACGTCAAAATTGACCCCAGCGGCAAGATCGTTGTCGCTGGTTCGGCGAGTTCAGTTTCCACCGTTTTTGCTGTTGCGAGGCTAACGTCTGCTGGACAACTCGATTCGACATTTGGTGTTGGCGGAAAAGCGACGGTTGATTTCAGTGGATTAGGTGACCAGGCGAGAAGCGTATTGCTTAGATCAAACGGTCAGATCATTCTCGTCGGCCTCGTATCAACGTCAACCCATGGTTATGCCGGTTTGGCCCGTTTCAACTCAAACGGCTCGCTCGATACTGCTTTCGGACAAAGTGGTAAGGTCGTAACCGATTTTTCAAGCGAAGGGTGGTTTTTCAGTGGCGGATTGATTCAGATGGACCCGATATGCGGCTGTGAAAAGCTTATCGCGCCCGGAACGGTGATAACCGGCGGGATATATTACGCTTTCGCGGCGCGTTATATTCTCTAGGTTTTTCTAATACTTTCTCATTTTTTTAGCAAGAGAAAGGTTTGGTGATCGAAAGTGCCATAGAGGTTTTTTTGATCGCTATAGACAAAGGCAATTACTTTTCCTCACCAGTCTCCATATCGCTAACAAACGCGATATGGAGACGAATTTTCAGGGCGCGTCGCCAAGGGCGACATGCGAATTCCGCATTCTTATCTTTTCCAATAATTCTTTATCTTCAGATCGAGCATCGGGAATGCGCAGTATTCGACGGAGCGGCCTGATTCGCGGGTCTCGCTAATGCAAATTTTCGTCATCCCAAATTTTCCCGAATATCTTTAACACTTAGCATCAAGTGAAGCGGATGGATCGGTGACTCTTCAAAACCAAACTTTTCATAGAAGCTCTTAGCCTCTTCATTTTTTGCGTGAGTGAGCATCGCGCGGAGACCGGCAATATCAGCGGCCTGAAGCGTGCGCAGCACTGCATCTCGCAAGAGCCCCTTGCCCAGGCCTTTGCCTTTCTCTCTTACGTCCACGGCCAAGCGCGCTAAAAGAATTATGGGTATTGGATACAGAGGCAGGTCGGCTTTAATCTTATCAGTTGCCTCGTCGTGCGAAACCGAGCCAAAGGCCAGAGTATAGTAACCCACGACATGGCCCTCGCGGGTTGTGACGTACGTTCGCGAAATTTCGTTTTCCTGGTTGGCAAGGGCGTATTTTTTGATGAATCTATTAAGCGCAGGTTCGCCGCACGCGAATGTCGATGCATCGTGTTCGGCGGTCAGTAGCTGCGGGGGAGTGTACAGGACTCTACTTGCCATCAAAGACGCTGCGTTCGGTCAAAAGTTTTCTGAGGGCGGGAATTTTGCGCGGTGGAGCATCCAAAGCGGCCAAAAAACGCTTCCACTGCTTTCTATCCAGGATAAAATTTGCGTCGTCGGCCAAAACCGCCTCCGCTGCCGACAGAGCGTTTTCCAGCACAAAATCGCTTATATTCTTGTTTTCCCTTTCAGCCGCCTTCGCAATAATGGTTTTTCTTTCGGGAGTCGTACGTATGCTCAACCGTTCTTCTCTTGTTTGTTTTACCGCAACCATGATTTAACCTCTCTATTCATGTACACATCTTGTACGCACAACGTGCACACACTGTGTGCACAACATATGATGCAAAATATCCCCATAATTTGCAATAAAAATTTACCGACATTCCGATGCTCTTATCTTTTCCAATAGTTTTTTATCTTCAGATCGAGCATCGGGAATGCGCAGTATTCGACGGAGCGGCCTGATTCGCGGAGTTTCATTACCATTGGGATGGCGGCGTCGGCGTTTCGGGTGTGGACGATGATGGTCGCGGCGCGCTGAAGGTCCGATTTTTCGTTTAGCCATTCGGCGACGGCGTAGCCGGTCCGGTCGAAATCGTCGTGCTCGTTCGATTCGTAATGGTGCGGGAGCAGGTCATGATCGAGAAAGATCGCGTCGTAGGCCGTATCGCTTAAATATTCCTTGGCCTTTTCGACTGTGTCGGCAATGTCGAGGTCATCGCCCGCAAAACGCTTCTTGAACCATTTGTGACGGCGTTCGTCATCGTCGAGTAAAAAAACCGCGATCGGGTTTCGTTCCGCCCTGAGGTCAATGAGGCCAAGCCTCAACATAATACTGCGAAAAATGCTCATATACACATCTGGGGAACGCTTAATATAACATAAACAAAGATGAATTATACCTTCGGCGGGTTGCGAGTGCAGAATCGATTTTAAGCACAGCTGTCAGCTATTCGCCATCAGCGGTTAGCCATTTAACAAACTATGTGACCTCCTAGACTTCCCCGTTTGTCCGAACTATAATCCAACCAGCCCGCGAAACAATGCCAAGAGAAAAATCACAAACTCATAAACTGAAGATCGTTCCCGAACCGCCGCCGGCGATCGAGGACGCGTCGGACCTTTGCCCGAAATGTTTCGGCACCGGACTCGAGATCGTGCCCGGCAAAGGCGCTCGGCCGTGCGAATGTCGAAAAAAACTGGCTCACACGAACCATCTCGAAAAAATGCGGCTGCCCCGCCGCTATACCGAATGCCATTTTCATAACTACCGTCCGCAAAATCCTTCGCAGGAACGAGCTCTTTCGTTCTCGACAAAACTAGCGATGGAATATCCGGCGGTCGAACGCGGATTGCTATTTTCCGGAACGGTCGGGGTCGGCAAAACGCATCTTGCGGTTTCTATTTTAAAGGGCTTGACGGAACGCGGATTTACGTGCCTGTTTTACGAATTTGGCGCGTTGCTAAAAGAGATTCAAGATTCCTACAACGCCAACACGCAAACTTCTGAATTGCGTGTGCTCGCTCCGGTTTTTGACGCCGATGTTTTGGTTCTCGACGAACTCGGCGCGTCAAAACCAACCGACTGGGTGCGTGACACGATGGCTCATATCATCAACACCCGTTATAACGACCGAAAAGTGACGATCTTTACGACCAATTACCTCGATGACCGTACTAGTGCCCGCGAAGAAACTCTCGAAGACCGCATCGGCGTCCGTCTCAGGTCAAGACTTTTTGAAATGTGCAAGACAGTTTTTATTGCCGGCGAAGATTTTCGAAAAACGTTCGACCGGAGTTCGGCCGCGAAAAGCCGATAGTTTGATCCCCCGCGTAATGATCCGCTAAAACTTCCTCATGTAAAACTTTGTTAAAATATTTTCAACAAAAGTATTCACTTTTCTGGAAAAATAGGTATAATGTGTCTAGCAGGCTCCCTCGCCCGTCTTGCATACCACCATTATGCTTTCAACAAATCAGGTCCTGAACCAGGGACGTTATCGAATAATACACCACGTTGGGCCAAGCGATAATTCAGGCCTTTACCAAGCGTACGACACCGTAAGCAACGCGAATGTTGTGCTCAAGGAGACCGAGGGCAGCGCCGTAAGCACGGCGACGAAGGCACTGTCGGACCTCAAGCATAATTCGCTGCTGAACGTGCGGGATTATTTTTCCGAGTTGGACCGGCAGTATATCGTGATCGAATCGACCGACGGCCAGGACCTGGCCGAATTGCTGGCGGGTAACGGCAAAGCTCCGGCTGTCTCTGATGTTGTGAAGTGGGCGGACAATCTCCTTGATGCTTTGAATTATCTCCACACGCACCGTCCGCCGGTCCTTCACGGTGACATAAAGCCTGAAAACATCAGGCTCACGTCGTCATTTGAGATAAAGCTTCTCTCGCCTGCAGTTTCGCGTGACCGCGACGACGAATTTGCGGTTTCCGCTATGGCCGATACCGCAAGTCTGCCTTATCGGTCGCTCGAACAGCTTTGGGAAGGGCTGGACGCAGCTTCCAGAAAAGTGATCGCGAACAGTTTTGACGAGGCATCCGAAGAGATACTTCGCGAGGAACCAGATGAGAGGGCCGATCTTTACGCGCTTGCGGCAACGTTGTATCACGCGCTGACAAAGGTCGCTCCGGCCGATGCGATGGCGCGAACACTCGAGATACTTGACGGCAACGATGATCCGATGCAGCCCGCGTATCAGCTCGACGGCAAAATCCCCAAAGCTGTTTCCGACGTTATTATGAAGGCGCTTGAGATCAGGCGCGAAAACAGGTTTGATTCGGCATCTGCCATGCATGCGGCGCTGAGATCCGCCGCCGGTGACATGGCCAAGTCGGCCAAAAACGAAGCCGCGTCCGCCGCACAGGCCGCCGAGCAAAAGCGTCTGGAAGAGCAGCGGAAGGCTGAAGAAGCTAAAAAACTAGCCGCCGAAGCTGAGGAAAAACAGCTGGCGGAAACCAGGGCCGAGCAGAAAAGACAAAAGCTCGAGGCCGAGCAAAAGCTGCGTGACGAGATCGCCGCCCAGGAAAAAGCAGCGGCGCAGCAAGCCGCCCCCGTAAAAGAAGACCTCCTCGAACTGCCCGAAGGTGTAGATACCGAGCCGGTGCAGGAACTCGACGGAGCAGACATTCTGGCGGAAGCGTTCGACGAAAAACCGAAGGCAAAAGCCGCATCTGGGTCATATTCGTCCACCGACTATAATCCGATGTTCTCGGAACCGACCTCCGGCGGCGGAATGTCGAAAATGCCGATCATCATCGGAGCCGCGGTCGTGGTACTTGCCGTGATCATCGGTGGATGGATGTTCATGGGGTCATCGGGCGGCAGCCAGGCGACGCCGTCACAAACGACGCTTTCGAGCGATGCCGCGAAAACTGCTCCCGCCGTAACGGAAGAGGCTCCGCAAACGACTGCTCCCGCAGTTACTGAGCAAGCTCCGACCGAGACCGAATCAAAGCCTTCGGCCGACCAACCGGCGAAAAATGAAGCCGTAAAATCTCAGGCAAAGGCGAAGAAGGAAGAAAAAACCGAGGCCAAACCCACCGCCACACCGAAAAAGGCCGTAACGGCTGACGACATCATGCATGACAACTAAAACTACGGCCGGCTATATTGTCGCCGCCAGGCGAACGGAAAATCCGGCCGATGTAATTTTGAGGAAAACAACACTATGAAAACCGCTACTCTCTCCGAGACAAAATTTAACGCCCGGACGTTCGTATTTTTAATAACGCTCGGATTGATACTAGCCATGTTCTCGGCTAAAGCCTTTGCTCAGGAAAGCCAGATATCGCTGGCCGACACGCTGACCGGACTGCGTTCGAAAAAGGTTCCACTTGAGGAACGAAATAAGCTTTTAGCCGAAGCAGTCAGAAAGCGCGGCGTGACATTTACGCTTTCGCCCGAGATCGAAAAAGAACTTTCGACGACCGGCGCCGATAAAGGCCTCCTCGACGCGATCCGCGAAAAAGCCCCCGCGCCGAAGGTTGCCGTTGTTCCATCTCCGAAACCGGTCGCGACGCCGTCCGGACCGGACTATATGTATTACCAGAAGCGTGCCGGAACGTACGCAATTGCGGGCGAATACGATCTGGCGATCGCCGATTATACAAAAGCGATCGAAATCGACGGCAACGATTACACCACCTTTCTTAACCGCGGCATGGCCTACTTTAACAAAAAAAGCTATGACCAGGCTTTGATCGATTTTGATGTTGCTGCAACGATGAGTCCAAAGGAAAGCCCTGTATTTTTCGCCCGGGCAAATCTGTACGACAAGGTCGGCAATGCCGAAAAGGCGATGGCTGATTTCCAGAAGGTCATCGACCTCGATCCGGCGAACGAATTGGCAAAGACCAGCCTCAAGCGGTTAAAAGACGACCAAGCCGCAAAAGCTGCCGCCGCAGCAGCCACGGCAAAACAGCCTGAGACCAAGCCGGCAGTTACGGAAACGAAACAATCGGGACAGCCGGCGCCGGACAATACGGCAAAATCAGCTGCCGCACCGGAGGCCGAGCCCACAAGCATCGATCTTGGCCAATTAACTTCATCGATGGCCACGCGCATGGTCACACCCATTTACTCGTCGATCGCATTAAAGGCGGGAGCATCAGGAAGAGTTACAGTCCAGATTACGATCGATGAGGAAGGAAATGTTACATCCGCTCGTGCGATAGACGGACACCAGTTCCTTCGTCAATCAAGCGAGGACGCCGCAAGACGTTCCAAATTCAAGCCCGCTATGTATAACAATCATCCGATCAAAGCTACAGGGACGATCGTTTACAATTACGCGAGGCCGCAAGAGGAAGAATAGTTACTAACCCGGGCAATATGCCGTAATGTCGGCATATACGCAAAAAATAACCCGATCCGCGAAAGTGGATCGGGTTATTTTTTTAACAGGATGGCGCAAGAGTGAAATAGTAATGCGGTTCGTTTAGCTACCCACCCCCACGTTTATGTTAGTAATTCCCGGCAACAATATTCGATTTGACACCGCTGGCTTCCTGGGCGATCTTGACGCCGACGCTCGCGCCGATACGAGTCGCACCAGCTTCGAACATTGCGCGAGCATCGTCGATTCCTTTTACGCCGCCTGATGCCTTAACGCCGAGCGCTCTGCCAACGGTTCGCCGCATCAATGCAACGTCCTCGACGGTCGCTCCGCCCTTCGAAAACCCGGTAGATGTTTTAACAAAATCGGCGCCGGCATTTTTAGCCGCGAGGCTAGCCCGAACCTTTTCCTCGTCGGTCAATAAAGCGGTTTCGATAATGACTTTGCACAAAACGTCGTTCTCGTGAGCTGCATCGGCCACCGCTCGGATATCGTCTTCAACCAAACAATCATCGCCCGATTTCAGCGCGCCGATGTTGATTACCATATCGACCTCGCGAGCACCGTTAAAGATCGCACGCCGCGCTTCGTAAGCTTTAACATCCGGCAGCGTCGCTCCGAGAGGAAATCCGATCACGGTGCAGACTGGAACATCGCTCCCTCTCAAAAATTCCGCGGCCGTTTTCACCCAGGAAGGGTTTACACACACGGACGCAAAACCGAACTGAGCCGCCTCGTCGCACAATTTTTTGATATCCGCCTCGGATGCCTCCGGTTTTAATAAAGTATGGTCGATGAGTGATGCCCAATCGTGCGCCGTCGCGGTCGATCCGAGCACGATGCCTATGCGTTCGGCTCCGGCGTCAACGATGCGTTCGACATCTGCACGACAAAACGTGGGGCATTGATCTTCGCCGCCGAGTTTTTCGAGAACGAGGTCGGTTATCTGTTCGACAAGTCTTTCATAATTGCCGTTTTGCTGCATAAGGTTCGGCTATTTTATCACTTTTTATATTGAGTTTCGATTGTGTTGATCTTGTTGACGCGTTTCTTGTGACGCTCTTCGGTCAGCTCGGTCGAGATCCACGCTTCGACAATTTGTTTGATCTCGTCGATCGAATTTTGCCCGCTGCCAAGCGTTAGAACATTGGCACCATTATGTTCGCGCGAGTTTTTTGCAAGTGCAGCATTATAACATGCTGCCGCTCGAACTCCCGGAACTTTGTTAGCCGCCATCGCGCTGCCGATTCCCGCACCGTCGACGATGATCCCGACATCGACGTGGCCTTCGCCAACCGATCTTGCAACTGCGTGCGCAAAATCAGGATAGTCCACGGCGTCGGTCGAATTGGTTCCAAAATCTCGTACCTGCACGCCGAGCCCGTTCAAGAACTGCTTCAACTCTTCCTTTACGTGAAATCCGCCATGATCGGCACCGATCGCTACTGACTTTACCTTTATCGAATCGTGTCGAGACTGTTTTCTTATTAATTGAAGACGTCTTTCAGCAACAATATCGCTTGCAAGCGGTGTAAATTTGGCGTTGTCAGCGACGCGAACCCGTGCTCCTTCATCGAGGCCGCGCAGATCGTCCTCGGTGATAAGCTGTTTGGAAGATTCGTCGCGGTCCCATTCACGGGCAAATTTTTCCTGAAGCGAATTTACGACGACGTGGTCCGGCTCCGAGTCGGTTCCGGCGGGTACGTTTTTCAACACCTCGCGAACCAGAGCTTGAACGCGCTCGCGGGTTTCCTTGGTTTGATCGGACATAAATGCGAATGCGACCCTTGTAAAAAAGCCGCTGGTTGAATAGTATTTCTAAAAGTCTGCTCAATCAAATCAAAAACGCTATGTCAGCCGAATCTCTAAAGACCATTTCCACGGAGTTCACCAACTCTAATCTCGAATTGCTCTACACCGCCGACGAAATACGTACCCGCGTCGCCGAACTGGGAGCCCAGATCACGCGTGAATACGCCAACGGCGATCTCGTTCTGGTCGGCGTGCTGAAAGGCTCATGCGTGTTTCTCGCTGACCTGATGCGCGAGATTGATCTGCCCTTGCACATCGATTTCATGGCCGTCTCAAGCTATAAGGACGGCACCGTAAGCACCGGCGATGTTGAAATTTTGAAGGACCTCACAAACCCGATCCGCGGCAAGGACGTGATCGTTGTCGAAGACATAATCGACACAGGCCTGACATTGTTCCGCTTAATGGAAATACTGGGTTCGCGCGGTGCAAACTCGCTAAAGATCGCGACTTTTCTGGACAAACCCGATCCCCGCGTTAAAACAGAACTGGCGATCGATTATTGCGGTTTTCAGATCCCTAACAAATTCGTTGTCGGTTATGGCCTCGATGCAGCGGGAAGGTATCGGAATCTGCCGTTTATTGCGGTCGTTAAGAATCCATCAGAAGCCTAGATCTCTTTTTGCCCTTAAATTTGAACGCGTTTTAAATTTATGCGAAGCATTTGCTGCGCCCGCAGTTCCGATTGCCCAAATCGAATTTGCTCGTTACGATATAAACAATGAGTGACCAGCAGTTGATGACCGAGTCTGAAATTCAGGCCTTTGGCGTGGAAATAGTTTGCAGACAGCTTATTGAGGACGGATGGATGATCGCTTCCGCGGACGGATTGGCCGATAAGCTGACGCAGCCGCAGATCATCGCGCAAAAAAGCGACGAGTACGCTTTCTTCATCGTCAGAACCGACGTTTATCCGAAAAGAGGACGCTTTGACGAGGGTCAGGAAGTCTTCGAAACCCTTGTTCTTCACGCCAGGCAGCACGGCGCTTCGTGCTATTTTGCCAGCGTCGGCATCGCTAATTCAGACGGCAAAACCGAGGAGGAAATGTCCGTTCCGGTGAAAGGCGTTGCGTATAACGTCGAGTTCAACGGGCTGGTCAAAATGGAACTTGCGCCCGAAAATTTGGCCAGTGCAACGGGTCAAACGAATTGAAAAATCCTGAGCTCTCCCGCGATCTGACGCATCATAGATAAAAAAGGAGAAATGCATTTATGAATATTCGAATGATGAAAATTACGCTTGTCCTTTGCGCCGTTGTCTCGTTGCTCAACATTTCCGCGTTCGCACAAAAAGACAGGGGCAAGGAACTGCGTGACGCCGTGAAAACTTCGCAAAAAGCGACAAAGACACTGAATGAGATCATGCAGATCTCGGACAAATCGATCCCGCGCGATCTGTTAGATCGGGCCAAGGCCGTTGCGGTATTCCCGAGCGTGCTCAAAGCGGCATTTATCATCGGCGGCCACGGTGGAAAAGGCGTTATCAGCCGGCGGCTTCCGAGCGGCTGGGGCGCGCCGGCGTTCTTTAAGATAAGCGGAGGCAGTTTGGGATTTCAGATCGGGGCTTCATCGTCAGACGTTGTGATGCTTTTTATGACAGAAGACAGCCTGAAAAACCTCCTTGAGGACAAATTCGAAATCGGCGGCGAAGCGGCTGCTGCGGCCGGCCCGATCGGACGAACGGCAAAGGCAACGACGGACGCACAGCTTCAGGCAGCGATTCTCTCCTACTCTCGCAGTAAAGGTCTTTTTGCCGGCCTTTCGCTCACCGGCGCCGTCATCAGCGCGGACAACGACGCCAATCAGGCAGTTTATTCGCTTGATGCGAAAGACTTGCTGACGGGTGCAAACAAGGTCGCTCTCGCTGACATCCCGCCCGCCACAAAGAACTTTCAGGAAGCTCTGACAAACTACACTCATTAACTTCCCGCCAAGATCAGATGAATAAAGGGGACGGCTGATGAATTCTCTTCAAAAAACCCAGCCGTCCCCTTTTTATCCACGCACCTAAGGCATGGAATGCGATGATTTATTTGCTTTTTCTGGAAAAAAGTTTCAATCGGGTACGATTTCCGCAGAATTTTAATAATTTTCTTTCTATAATGTCGCAATGAACAAAACCCGGCTCGAAGCCTTCAGCGACGGCGTAATCGCGATCCTGATCACGATCATGGTGTTGGAATTGAGAATCCCGCATGGTGATGATCTCGAAGCTCTTAGCCCCTTGCTGCCCGTTTTTCTGACCTACATTCTCAGTTTTATTTACCTGGGTATTTATTGGAACAATCATCACCACATGCTCCAGGCGACACGTGAGATAAACGGCGGGATAATGTGGGCGAACCTTCACCTTTTGTTCTGGCTGTCACTTGTACCGTTTGTTACCGGCTGGATGGGTGAGAATCATTTCGCACCGCTGCCGACGGCCGTTTATGGGGTTGTCATGCTGTGCGCAGCCATTGCTTACATTATTCTTCAAACATTGATCGTCGCACACCACCATGGCGAGAACATTAAGCTGAAAGAAGCGGTCGGCAGCGACCTGAAAGGAAAGATCTCACCGATCTTATACGCCGCTGCGATCCCCATAGCCTTTTATAACCAATGGATCTCTGACGCGATTTACGTTTTTGTGGCGGGCATGTGGTTAGTTCCGGATAGGAGAATTGAAAAGAAGTTGAATAAATAATGGCCGCCTCCAGCCATAGCCGGAAGCAATTTAAATAAAAAACAATTGCAGCTCGGCACAGCTCAGCTCAGTTAGCCAACAACCATTTTTCAGCATCGTTCACATTCTGAAAAACCTGCATCATAATGTCTCGGTTTCGGGCTAGTTTTTTGCCCAGCGAGTTGATCTCGTCATTGCCCCAACGGTCGAGGAACGCTATTCGGCGTGTTGGGAGCAGCTTTCCTAGGTGGCTGCCCATTTGGATCATTTCAGCCGGCCCAACCGATTCCTCGAAATTTTTCTCGATCAAGATCTTCATTTTTTCGAGTTCGAAACACTTGCCCGCGATCTCGTCCCAGTAGGAAGCAGCGATCAACGCGGTCAATTTTTCACCGCCCACGAGAACGTACAGATATTCGCCGCGATCTTCGATTTTTATGTCGTATGGTTTAATCGGTTCCATAAAATGTCTCGAAATACTGCCTTCTGTTGCCTGGTTTTTTTGGGTTTAACTAAGATACAACAAAATGGCGAAAATGTTGAGAGTTTTTTGAACAGCCAGTAAGCAAATTTATCGTGTCCGAAACCTTCTGCAAGGAAGCGAAGTTGAAAGTTCGCAACACGACATAAATCTCAGACTGGAGAGATCTATCTATTGTTTGCCACAAGCGTGTGGTT
Organism: Pyrinomonadaceae bacterium; assembly: GCA_035494575.1. Lineage (GTDB taxonomy): Bacteria > Acidobacteriota > Blastocatellia > Pyrinomonadales > Pyrinomonadaceae > OLB17. Next base: position 39,462 of record DATJGV010000220.1, read on the forward strand.
TATAATTTTCATATTGCCACGAGGAAGGAGGCTGTTTTTCCGATATACGGGAATGCTTCCGGCTTTTTGACAAAATCCAGGAATGAACAGAGGGAGATCCTAAAATGGCAGACGATAATAAATGCGCGCATCCCGCATGCAACTGCGCGGTTGGCGACGATGCGGAATACTGCAGCGATCATTGCAAGAACGCGGAAGACCAGGACATTGTGGAAATAAATTGCGATTGCGGGCACGATGCCTGCGAATAGAGACACCTGGGAATGAGATATGTAAAAAGGCTTCGCTGGTTATCGCGAAGCCTTTTTCTAAAAACTAAACTGAGGTGTTGGTGCGACCGCCAAAGATCAGCCGTACGATCAACAAAAGTATGATCGCACCGAGTATCGACATTATCCACCCAGCCGTGTAGTTTTCGCTGGCCCACAAAGCTCGGGCAATGACACCGCCTATGAAGGCTCCGGCTATTCCGAGCAGCGCCGTCAGCAGCCAGCCTAATGCTCCCTCTGGTAAGGCTTCTTTCCCCGGCAATAATAATCTCGCAATAACTCCGACAATCAAACCAACGATTAGCTGTCCCAAAATGTGAAACATAATTTTCTCCTTCTGGTATTTGATCTCAAAGCCGAATACCTATGTTTTACTCCTGATCGCCGTTTATTACAAGCCTCTAGACCTCGACCTTTCTATGAGCAACGATCCGCAGGAGCCCGTTGATGATAAGGTGAAGGATCATATAAGCGACAATGGCGACAATTATCGGCAAAGCCAGTGTGAAGCCGTTGTCCGACGGGCTTGGCACAATTCCTCTGAACGGGCCGTAAAACGGATTCGAGATCGTGTTTATGAACCGCACAAAGCCGGCGCTTTCGCGGGCTCCGAACAGTTCCAACAGCAACCGGATAGCGAGGATCGCGTAGATTATCATAAAAATGTAATCGACGATTTGCGACACCCTCGCCGCGGCTCGTCCACGTTCGATCTCCCGCTCGGTTTGAGCAACCTCGCCCAGGGCTTTTTCTCTCATTCCCGCGGCAACGTCCTCAACGTAGTTTTCCTGCGATGCCGTGCGTTGATCTGCGTTCGCAATAATATCGCCGCGAACACCCGACTCGACGTTGGATTTCACCGTCTCGTAATTTGCGGCGCGCTGAGCTTCTTCGCGTTCGAGTTTGTCGTCAACCATTTACGTTTGCCGCTCCTTTTTTATCGTTCTTCGTTTCTTCGCGTCCATGTGCCGTGTCTTTATGTTCAGGAGCTCCGGCAATGTCACGCTGATTCGGATCGCCCTTGGTCTCGTCCCCGCGAAGCGTTTGCCTTAAAACGCCGTTCGGGTCACGATTGCTTGCCTCGTCGGTGATGTCCTCGATGTCTTCCTTGGTCAATCCCTGCGGATTTCCTTCAAGCTGTTCCTCGCTCAGCCCTTCGCGCTCTTCCTGATACGGTGGCTGGTAGTCCTTCACTTTTTTCTCCTGCATGCTCCCCTCCATTCGTTTTGGGAGAAAAAGATCAGTGGGCCACCTTGGACCCACCGATCTGGTTATTGATCAAGGTACGTAGCCAACATTATTTGGCGACGTCGCCGTTATCGTAAATGTCGAGCCGTTTGAAAGCTCGATATTGTCGCGACCCTGTATCAGGACACTGCCGGCGCCTGCTCCGGCTCCGACCGCAGCTCCGATCGCGGCACCTTGTCCGCCGCCGGCGATCGCACCGATGATCGCACCGACCGCGGCGCCGATACCTGCCCGTGTCGCTGTCGTCGTGGTTTGATTGCTGTCACGAATCGCTCCTTCATTATTTATCGAAACGTTGTCTCCATTCAGCGGATGCACCGCGTCGATCAATCCGGCAAAGCGGTAGGTTTGTCCATTGGTGAGCCGGATCGTATCGAAATCAAGCGAAACGTTTGCTCGTCCCGTCAATCGTCCCGATCTCTCGACGCTTGCAACACGGCCCTCTATGATCGCCCCGCGATACTGAAAGGGCGACGTAACGTTCATCGTGAAACGGTCGCCAACCTGCGAGGTGCGAGTGTCGATGTTGTTTCTCAACGTCGCTTCGATACGTGTGCCGTTCGGGATGTAGAAATCATAATTTCCGCCGGTGTTACTTCCCGGATAGTTCCCGTTATTAACGTTTGACCATCTCGCAACACTGTCGATCTTGTCATAAACACTGTTTACGGTGATGGTCTCGTTGCGATTTTCGAGAAAGATGCGGCGCGAAACGCGAAGCCTATTGTCCCCGGTCGTTTCGAAATTGACGTTAAATTCGTTACCACGGTCGCCCTGGTAATTGACCTCGATGCCGTTATTGTCGGTCGTGGCCGTCGTTCGTGTCGTCCGTCCGCGATTGTTCGTCTCGGTGCGGGTGACGCCGTCAGCCTGAAAAGTAACTTGGCGCGAAAGACTCGACGCCATGGTTACCGAACGGCCGTTCTTTTCAATGGCGATCATATCCGGCGGAGTTAAACGCCGCTCGAGATTTCGCCGTGCGTTATCACGCTGCGTACCTGTCGGATAGATGTTGATCGATCTGTCAATGACATTTTCAACCCGGTCGCTCGCCGAGGTATCCAATCGATAGGTTCCCGTTAATCTGGCATCCAGACTCCCGCCCGGATAGTTGCCCGGATAACCACCCGGATAGCCTCCGGTTCCCGGATACGGCGGGAGAGTACGATTCCAGTTCCAGCTGACGCTGTAGAGATTTGCAAGTGTGTCCAGATCGTTTCGCAGCCCGGTCCATTCATTCTCAGCCCGAGTAGCAAGCCTGTTTCTTGCCATGAACCGGTCGATGTAAGCGGCCTGTGTTAAAACGGCATTGACGTCGTCGTAAACCGGCTGCCTGGCGTCGAATTCCGTTCTTAGCCGATCGGTCGCGGTTTCAAAGCCATCGATATATGCGAACACGTTGTCTTCGCGCTGCGTATTGTTCAGTCTGCTGCGGTCAAGCGCAGTGTTCATTTCGTTCTTGAACCTATCGGTTCTGGCTTCGATCTGACGAATCACATTTCGGGCCTGAACCTCATTTACGTTTCCCGGATAACCCGGCGTCGGATTTGTCGGATACTGGTTCCAGTTCCAACTCACATCGTAGTAACGCGCCAGAGTATTAAGATCGGTACGGATACTGATCCACTGATTCTCGGCGCTGGTTCCCAGGCTATTCTGCTCCATGAACTGGTTAATATTACTCGCGCGGGCCAGCACGTCGTTCACTTCGTTAGTAACCGGCTGGCGTGAGTTGATCCGGCGAAGCAGAGCGCCTGTCGAATTTTCAAAATCGAGAATGTACCCCCGCACGGTATCCTCCGTGCTGCTGTTATTCCATCGGCCTGTGTTCAGCACGCCATTCATGGTGCTCTGAAAACGGTTGGTCTTCATCTCGATTCTGGTAAGCAGGTTCCTGGTTTGCGTGTCGGTGACCCGATACGGCGAAACCTGCGCGTTTGTCACTGCGGCGCTGCTTAAAACAAACAGCGCGCAGGCAAACAGTAAGAGTATTTTGATAGGCCTTTTCATAACGTTTCTCCTCAATCTAGTTAGAATGTGCGCGTAGGTCGTAACCGGGTAGAGAACGCGCACGAAATACATGGAAAGAGTTCGCAAAAGTTATGCCAGTCGATTTTTGAGTGCCAGGAAGTATTGTGATCACAGGCTTTGTAACGATGTTTGGATTTGAAAGCTAATCAAAGGCGGATTGAAAACCTGTACCGAATTGATGCAGAAAACGACAGATCAGGGTGAGAGCTTCGGGAAATGGCATCGGAATTGCACGGGAGCTTCTCGTAGTTCTTATAAATAATTTTCAGGAGAATATTTTATGTCAGAGGAAAATAATACGGGTAACAATCTAATATGGGCGATCACGACGATCATCATCGTGGTGATCATCGCGGGAGCGTTGTATTACAGCGGATTTTTAGGAGGTACGAAGAGGCAGAAGATCGACATAAACGTTAAAACTCCAGCGGCGTCCAACTCAAATCCGTAACGCCGCAACAGATCATGTAAGGCCGACGGGTTTGCTAGTCGGCCTTTTCTTCTATCTTGTGGCGTTTGATCATGCCGTACAATCGCGGCCTGTACAGACCGAGGAGATTTGCGGCCGCCTGCTTATTACCTTTCGTTCGCCGCAAAGCCGCGGTCACAACTCCATTTTCAAGCTCATTAAATATATCCTTCTGGTCGACACCGTCTTCAGGTTCCGGAAGTTTATCGACGATAAGTTTACCGATCTCCTGAAAAAGGTCCTTGCTATCACCGTTTTGTCCGACCGAAATATCAAGATCGGGCAGCGGTGTCCGCTCCGTTTCATAGCTTGGCAAATACGTTCCCATCGACGGCGTCGTTACAGTCTCGGGTTGTTGCCCGCCGGCGCCGACTGCCACAGCCGCACTTCTCGCTATATCGAGTTTTTCGATCTTTCGATTCTTGCTAAGCAGAACTGCACGTTCGATCACGTGTTGCAATTCGCGAACATTTCCACGCCAGTTATAATTCAGCATCTGATCGTACGCAGATTGCGAAAATTCCAGATCCTTTCTCTTATATTTGTCCGCGTAGATGTGCAGAAAATGCTCCGCAAGCATCGAAACATCCTCCATCCGCTCGCGAAGAGGAGGGATCATTATCTCGATCGTGTTGATCCTGTAATAAAGATCTTCGCGCAGGAACCCCTCCTGTATCGCCTCGAAAGGCGTACGGTTCGTGGAACAAATAAGGCGAAAGTCCGCCTCTTGAGCCTTGTCACTGCCAACACGGTAATAAGCCTTTTCCTGCAGGATCCGAAGAAGCTTAGGCTGAACGTCAACGGGCATTTCCGCGATCTCGTCCAGGAGTAAGCTGCCCGCTGCCGCCTGGCCGATGAAGCCGACCTTATCGGCGTGTGCGCCGGTGAACGATCCTTTCACGTGGCCGAACAACTGCGATTCGATAAGGTCCTTTGGCAATGCGGAACAGTTCACCTTTACAAACGGCTTATTCGATCTGCGGCTCTTATAGTGGATAGCATTCGCGATCACTTCCTTACCTGTACCCGATTCGCCCAGGATGAGAATATTCGCATCCGATTCGGCTACGTTCTCGATGATCTCGTAGATCTGCTGCATCGAACGGCTGCCGCCGATGATGCCTTCGTAAGAGGTCTTGCTTGACAGCTTGCCGCGGAGTTCCTGAATTTCCCGCGCCTGCTGCTTACGCTCCACTGCTTTCGTAATAAGCACCAGGAGTTCGTCGAATTCGACAGGCTTTTCGATGTAATAAAATGCTCCGGCCTTGGTCGCCTCGATGGCTTTTTCCATCGAACCAAAGCCGGTGATCATAATGATCTCGGTTTGCGGCGCGATCTCCTTCGACCGCTTGACCATCTCGATACCGCTTATGTCCGGTAAATTAAGGTCAGTTAAAATAATGTCAAAATCGTTTTCGCGGACGAGTTCGAGTCCCTTTGTGCCGCGCTCTGCCGTCACGGTCTCAAAGCCTTCGGACTGTAACTGGAAAGAGAGGAGTTCCAAGGTTACCTTATCGTCGTCCACAACTAATGCTTTATTAGCCATAAATTCCTCTGAGGGTCACTTATCGTTATTGTTTATATTGTATCAAATCTGGACACTTTCTGAACTACGTTTTAGAGAGGTATCGAAGCAGGAACCTGACGTGAAGAGGCTCGTCCCCTTTATCTTACCTCTTCACGCCAGCCACGCTCCCCGGATCCCCATCTGTAGTCGTCTGGCCACCGGTGAGCAAAACCGTAACTCAAAACCTTCGCAGCAAAGCTAAACCGCAATTCAAAGATTGCTTTTAAGCAATGGCAAAGGCCGTGCCAGTATCTCCATGTGTTGAGCAATAAGGGCTTAGAGGTCAAAACGCTTGAAGAGGGTGATAGCATCGATCCCGGATTGCGTATTATAACCATACACGCCGCTAAACAAGCATTTAATGCGTTGCGTCATCGTGATGGCTCGTACCGATTCAATACTTGCCTGATCGACCACGGCCCGCTGATAAATGCGTAAATAAAAGTAAAAACAAGATTTATATACCGAGGCACGCAATTTGATATGGTTGGCTCCAGTTGCTCGACAACAATATTTTTCGAACAAGGGGGAGGAACTCAGATGCTTGAAACAATAATTGTTATTCTGCTGGTATTATGGCTGGTCGGTCTGGTTGCAGGCGAAACTTTTGGCGGTATTTTACACGTTCTGCTCGTTGCGGCTCTGATCGTCTTTTTGTTCAGATTATTAGCAGGACGACGCGTTGTATAGTTAAGGCGAATAATTTCATATAGGCCTCGTTTCGACCCTCGAAACGGGGTCTGACTTCACGTTTAAATCGACCTCAAAAAAATGATATTCTCGAAGTAACGCAGGATCCCCTTATGGCTCAGAGTATTCAAGAGATCTCGGATAAGACGAGAAATTCCGATATCAATTCGGAAACGATCGGTATATTCGAGAACATATTCGATTTTTTTGGAATGCTGGATGCCAACGGCAACGTTCTGTGGCTGCGGGGCAAGGTGTTTGACGAGATCAATGTCGATCCGGATCTGCTAAAGGATCAAAAGTTTTCGGAAACCGTTTTTTGGCAATCCTCAGAAAACACGGCGGGACTACTCGACAAAGCGATTCGAAGATCAGCCGCCGGACAGGTTGTACGGGAATTATTGAACTTTCGCCTTACAGCGGACAATAAGTTCGCTATCGAAGTTACGCTTCAGCCCCTTGACGGAACGAACCGGGATGGCCGCATTTTCATTTCGGCACAGCACGTTTCCGAACGCGAAAGCCGCGTTGAATATTATAAGCAGGATGTCGAGGAGCTCTTGTTTGCGGCCGAAAACGCCGAGATCGGCCTGTGGTACTGGGATCTCGTCGACAGCAAGATCTTTTCAACCCCGAAGTGCAACGAGCTTTTCGACCTTCCGGCTTACGACGTTCTCACATACGAGAAGTTCATCGAGCGCGTGCATCCCGACGACCGCGATCGCGTTGAGCAATCGCTGCAAAAGGCTCATGTGAACGGCACGAAGTATAACGAAGAATACCGCATCGTTTATTCCGACGGACGCATTGAATGGCTCTCGTGCGAAGGAAAATCGTTTTTGGATCCTAACGGAAATCCGCAAAAAATGACCAGCGTCGTTCGTAAAATAACCGAGCAGAAACTGGCGAACGAGGAGCTTTCGAAGGTTTACGACCGCGAGAAAAAGGCCCGCGACGAAGCCGTCGAAGCCAATCGCGCGAAGGATTTCTTCCTGGCCTTTGTTTCACATGAGCTTCGTTCGCCGCTTAATGCGATCCTCGGTTGGGCAAAGATACTTCTGACAAAGACGCTGGATGAAGAAACGCGAAAAAATGCCCTTCAGACGATCGAACGAAGTGCGCGCGTGCAAACAAAGCTGATCAACGACCTTGTTGATTCGGCCCGTGTCGCGTCAGGTAAGCTCAGGCTGGAATATCAGCCCGCGAATCTATACGAGATACTTAACATCTCATATCACTCACAAAAGCCGAGTGCGGAAGCTCAGGGTGTTAAATTCGAATTTATCGCAAAAAATAAAGACGTGACGTTGTTTGGCGACGCAGGACGGCTGCAGCAGGTTTTTACTAATTTGATCTCGAACGCGATAAAGTTTACTCCCGAGGGCGGTCACGTCTCGATCGAGCTTGATACCGATCCGACCTCGGCGATCGTGCGGGTTCGCGACAACGGCATCGGCATCAGTCCGGACGCATTGCCAAATATTTTTCGTCAATTTTCGCAAGGCGATATCGGCTCCGAAAGACAATCGGGTGGTTTGGGCCTTGGGCTTTCAATCGTTAATATTCTGGTCGCAAAACACGGCGGAACCGTTAAGGCAGAAAGCAAAGGTCTAGGGCAAGGAGCGTTATTCACCGTACGACTGCCTGTCACACGTTCTGTAACGGCAGCCGTGGAACAGCACGTGGCGGCGTCGATCGACCGCAAGCCCTTGCAGGGAATAAAGATCTTGCTGGTTGAGGACGACTCGGACTCGCGTGAGGTTTTGCAGTTGTTCCTCGATCAAAGCGGAGCGACAACGATGAGCGCCGCCTCGGCAAAAACGGCCGTTGCCTTGCTGAAAACATCGGTTGGGAACCTGCCCGACGTGATAATTTCGGACCTTGCAATGCCGGACGAGGACGGCTATACGATGATGAGCCGCATCCGGGCAATGGAACCCGAATCAGGCGGCCGCATTCCCGCACTCGCGCTCAGTGCGTTTGCGACGAATGAAAGCAAACAGCGGGCGCTCGAATCGGGCTTTCAACTCTACAATACCAAGCCGTTCGAACCTGATCTGATAGTCCACGACATCAGGGCTCTTCTCGGCAGGAATTAAGTCTCACGTCCAGAGCAACGTCTCGCATGGATGCAACAATATATTTTATTTGCGATACAATACGATCTACTGCTTCTCGTGAAATCTGGCCTCAAAAACGCCGTCTTTTTCCCCGCCCAGCCTGAGCGTCATACGTGGATACGTCTCATGTTCGACCTCAAGGTCCTCAAAGCCCAATATCATTTCTGCTTCTTTTATCGCGGTTATCGAACCCTCGATCTCCATAAACAGGCCGAACGGCAGTTCATCCAATAAT
>DATJGV010000221.1:0-4103 GCA_035494575.1 Pyrinomonadaceae bacterium
CCGAGCCACTTCCCGTTCCGTTTAACGTAGATCGTCGAAACGTTCGTTTTCGCAGGTATGGGCTGGCCTCCGCAGGTTGCGTCCTGTGTCGCCGAATAAGTTACCAATGCGGCTGTCGGGCTCAGCATCGTCACCTTAAAGTTGCTGAAATCGTAGCTCTTTAGATCGCATGGTTTTGCTCCGATCGCTTTGATGCTTTCTGCCTTTGATTGAAAGCCATTGCCGCCGCCGATCAAGGCATCCTCGGTAAGGAATGTTTGAAAAAACTTACTGTCGCCTTTGCCAAACGCGTCCCAGGCAGATTTTTCCATTTTCATCAACAATGCTTCCAGTCCCTTTTGAGCAGAGGCCGATATCGCGCCGATCAGGACCATCGCCGCAACGACAAATATCTTTTTCATATTCCACCTTCTCGTTTGTATTGAATTTATCCGGCTGGACGTAGAGTTGTGTGTGGTCCTTTTCAAACGAAAACAATCATTCTTAAGTCCTCACCGGTTATTTTATTTTGCTTAGTTCAGGCGGATGATATTCCCGTTTGTGTGCGCTGTCAACAGTTTTTTTGGCTTAAAGATAGCGGTGCTCTATCATAAGGCAGAGGTCCTGAACAACCTTAATACCTGCTTTTGCGAGAGTTTCGGCAACCTGATCGTTGCGAATGCCAAGCTGAAACCAGACCGCTTTCGGGCGTCTTGCAAGAATGTCATCGACGTGATCAGGAATGTCTTCGGCGCGTCGAAAAACGTTTACGAGATCGATATCCTGCGGGATATCGACAAGCCGCCGATAGACCTTTCTGCCCAGAATTTCGGTGACATGCGGGTAATAAACCGGGACCGGAATAATGTCATAACCCTCATGGGCCATGTACTTAGGTACGTAAAAAGCAGGTTGTTTTGCACGCGATTCGGGTTTGATTCCCAGGACAGCAATCGTTTTTGTGTTTAGCAGAAGATCTCTTATATCTCCGTCACGATCGAGCAGATTGTCTTTCCAGTCCATAAAGAAATTCTATCGGCTCGATCGCTAAATCCAAAACGTTGCGTTCAGACCAAAAGTTGCGAAATACTCAAACTTATGGCATCATAACTCTGATTTATATATGAATTTTGAACTTAACGAAGAGCAACAACAAATAAAATACAGCGTTCGCGAGTTTGCCGAGAGTGAGATCCGCCCGCACGTGATGGAATGGGACGAGTCGCAGCATTTCCCCGAAGAGCTGCGTCCAAAACTTGCCGAACTTGGTCTCTTGGGCGTCGTATTTCCCGAGGAATACGGCGGCGCCGGCATGGGCTATGTAGAATATGCAACGATCATTGAGGAGATCAGTCGTGTCGACGGCTCAGTGGGATTGTCGGTCGCCGCGCACAACTCGCTCTGCTCAAATCATATTTATTCGTTTGGTACCGAGGCTCAGAAACAAAAGTATCTCGTGCCGCTGGCAAGCGGCGAAAGCTTCGGCGCCTGGGGACTTACGGAATCGCAAGCCGGCTCGGACGCGTCCGGCACACGCACCTATGCGGTCCCGAGCAACGGCGGCTGGAAGGTCAACGGCTCTAAAAATTTTATCACTCACGCGATTGCCTGCAACACCCTGGTTGCGATGGCCGTGACGGATAAGGAAAAAGGAAACCGCGGCATCTCGGCGTTCATTTTCGACAAGTCGATGGAGGGGTTCCGCTCCGACAAAAAAGAAAACAAACTCGGAATGCGTGCGTCCGAAACTGCGTCCGTTGTGTTCGAGGATTGTTACGTGCCGGATGAAAACCGACTCGGCAACGAAGGCGAAGGCTTCCTTCAGGCTATGCAGGTTCTGGATGGTGGACGCATCTCGATCGCGGCCCTTTCCGTCGGCATCGCGCAGGGAGCATACGAGGCAGCCTTAAAGTATGCAAGAGAGCGTCAGCAATTTGGCAAACCGATTGCCGAATTTCAGGCAATTCAGTTCAAGCTTGCCGATATGGCAACGCAGATCGAAGCCGCGCGGCTGCTCACCCAACAAGCCGCGTCGCTGAAAGATGCCGGCAGGAAAACCACACGCGAATCCGCCATGGCGAAGCTTTTCGCGTCTGAGGTTGCCGTACGTGTTGCCGAAGAATCGGTTCAGATCCACGGTGGTTACGGCTATACAAAAGATTACCCCGCCGAAAAATATTGGCGCGATTCCAAGCTGTGTACGATCGGTGAAGGCACCAGCGAGATACAGCGGATGGTCATTGCCAAGCAACTCTTAAAAGCCTAACATTATGATTATTCGACGAGAGACATTCCAACGATATTGATTTTGTGAAACATTCGATGTTTCACGTTGCATTGCTGCAACACTTCTGCTAGTATCGTAAATCTCTCACCATTAATAATTTAAGGAGATAGGAAATGGATTCAACTAGCACTGCTAAAACAAATAACATCGCCGCAGGATTGATCAAAGAATTGGAACAGGAAGCTGCTGTGACCCGAAAATTGCTGGAACGCGTCCCTGCGGAAAAGTTTGATTGGAAGCCGCATGAAAAATCGATGCCGATGGGCCGCCTGGCAACGCACGTTGCCGAAATGCACGGGTGGACCAAACCGACCGTAGATGATCCCGAGCTTGATTTTGCAAAGATGGATTACAAGCCGTTCGAGCCAAAAACGACCGAGGAACTTGTGGCCCATCTGGACAAGAACGTGAACGAAGCCATCGAAGCTTTGAAAAACGCGTCGGACGAAGCGTGGTTCGAAGATTGGTCGCTTCGCAACGGCGAGCAGATCTATTTCACGATTCCAAAAATTGCGGTCATGCGCGGCATGGTCCTGAACCACATCGTCCATCACCGCGGCCAGCTTTCCGTTTATCTCCGTTTGAATGACATTCCTGTGCCCGCAATGTACGGCCCGTCGGCTGACGAAGGCCAAATGTAATTCACCCGAAACAAGGAGGTTGTAATGGCAATAAAAGACGGATTTGTAAAAGAGGTGGAGCAGGAATCGGTTGCGACGCGGAAAATGCTGGAACGGATCCCCGCAGAGAGCTTTGACTGGAAGCCGCATGAAAGATCGATGACGATGAAGGGCCTTGCCGGCCTCGTTGCCGACATGTTCGGCTGGTTCAGCTTCATGATAGACCAGGACGAGCTCGACTTTGCAAAAGGCTACGAGCGACCGGATCCGAAAACGACGCAGGATCTCGTGAATTTTTTCGATAAAAAGCTCGCCGCGGGAATGGAAAGCCTGAAGAACGCGGACGATGCCGTTTTTTCGGAAACTTGGAAACTTCGAAACGGCGACACCATTTATTGGGAAGCTTCGAAGCTGGACGTTGTGCGTCAGACGATCAACCACATGGTTCACCATCGCGGACAGCTTTCGGTCTTTTTGCGGCTTAAGGATATTCCGGTTCCGGCGATATACGGGCCGTCGGCGGATGAGGGGCAGATGTAAAATTCCCGTTTGCTAAAAGATGCGAAGGGAACGCCTTTTCGCGTCTTTCCTATTTTAAATAGTCAGCCCTAAATTATTCCTATTTTCCGGACGCCGGCCGTCTTTCCGTTCCACATGTCTTTGCGGGAGATTATTTCCCGGAAAGACGCAATCTCTCAGTACGATTATTCCGAACAACCCGAGCAGACGTCCTTTCATTTTCCTGTAAAAAATGAGAAGATTTCCGCTTATGAAAAGCGTTGGCGTTTTCGGCATTCTTGTTCTATTGCTGCCGATCGTGGCCTTTACTCAGAAACGCAAAGTCCCGACATTTGCTCAGTATCCCGCAAAGGTTGAAAAGGTGCGTGCTAAGGCCGTCGATTTTAAACACAGTAATGGCGCCGGCACATTTCGAACTCGTCTTAATGATGGCCTCCGCGAGGGCGTTAATTTTGCAGGGCATTACATCGTAGTTGGCTGGGGGTGCGGTACAGGATGCATTTCGGGTGCGGTCATCGACGCACGGAACGGCAGGGTTTATTTTCCGAACGCTTTTCACGACATAGGCGTTTGGTATGACGATAACGGTTATACGCCCGAGCCGGTAAAGTATAAAAAGAACAGCCGTCTGTTTGTGATTTCCGGAATTTCGGGTGATCAGGAAGAGCGAAGCGACGACAACAATATCTGGGGCGATT
>DATJGV010000222.1:0-7651 GCA_035494575.1 Pyrinomonadaceae bacterium
ATATTTCAAGCTCGGCGGCGTAGTTGGGCGACGAGTGATCAGTTCGAGAGAGGCACTGCTGAAAAAGAAAGGACGCGCAGCGGTCGACGCTCTCGAGGTGGATGAGGAATTCAAGAAAGCACTCAAGGCCGCGGCTCTGACAAGCGAAATGCGGGACGCACAGATGCAGATCGCATTCGAACGATATTTGAAACCGGCGCTCGACACATGCGAGCAGGAAGGCTTTGTCTTGCCGCTCTCGCTTGCGGTTATTTATGACTCGGCAACACACGGCTCCTTGGAAAAGATCAGCGACAGAGTGGCAAGTGTTACCGGCCCGCTTTTTGAGAAGGACTGGATCACCAAGTACGTACGCGAACGCGACAAATGGCTCGCCAGCGTGCCGCGATTGAAAAAGACGCGTTATCGCACTCGATTTTTCCTGGAACAGATAGAACGCAAAAACTGGGATCTCGAACTCCCGGTCATTGTTAACGGCGTGAAATTAACAGATCGAATGATAGCTTCAAACACCTCCGAGGACGATCTTTCAGCGGGTACCGAGATCAACAAAGGAAAAGCTGAACCAATTCAGCGAAATTCGCCGGGGACATTTAGCTGTGTTCCTGTGAAGGACGATCAAGTTTCTCCTGCTACAACACCTGCCGAAAACCTACCTGAATCCCTGCCAGGTTCCTCCAACGAAACGGACCGTCCGCAAACGCGGGCGGTTCCCGCCGAACAAGCAGCAGTTGGCAGCGGCCGCAGGCAAGCGGAGAGCGGTAGTGAAAGTTATCTGGACAAGGCGGAAGAAGCCGTCAACGAGGCGGCGGCAAAATACGATCAGGCCGAGCAGATCGTTAACACGGTTATCACACGAAAGGATGCAGCGAGGTCGCTGTGGACAACAGTTGTCGGGGCGACCCTGCAGACAGTTTGGGGCATTGCGGCGTTTCTTTCGGGAGTACCCCGAACGATCTGGCTGATCGTTGCGGTGATCGCGGGCGGGTTGATGATCGCGTACCTATACCGGCAGATGACACTGGGAAAAATTCGCCAGAAATCCCGCTTTCGCAAAATGAAAACTAGCTGATAGCAAGAGGACGATCTTATGCATGACATCAAGAATTTTTGGCTGGCGTGGGTCAGCTCCGTTTCGACGCTGTTCGCGTTGGATAACGACCGGTTGATAACGGTTATCTCGGCGATCGTGCTGCCGGTGATTTTCTTTACTGTTGGAAAGACCGTTGATGTTTGCCTTCAAATTTATTTTAAGCAACGGGGGGAGAAATGATCTTCACGAAAAAGACGTATGTGCTGATCGCGATCGCCGGTGTTTTGATCGCAGGAATAACGACTCGGGAGCTTTGGACAGATCACAAATTGGCTGAAATGGAGCGTGCGGTTGAGGCTGCCGAAGGACGGGCGAAGTCAGTCGAACGCAATGCAGCAATTCAGGAGCAGCGGGCCGGTGAATATAAAGCAAAGGTCGAATATCTGGAACGCAAGCTCGCCGAAATCTCAGAAACAGCAAGGAGACAAGATGAACAATTACAAACGCTTGAAGTTAATACCAATACTGCTCGCGACTCTGTCGATCGCGCACGTCGCCTTCGCTCAGTCACCGCCACCGCATACGAGCTTTGCGGAAAGCTCGAAGAACTCGGACACGGCTGCTGATAGATCATCGGAGGCGCAGGCACATAAAGGCGAGCGAGACTTGACGGCGAAGGCGCGTACAGCAGACCGGATCGGAGCATGTGCTGCAACGGCGGATGAATTGGCGAAAACGCGAACGCTTGTGGACGCCCTCGAACATGAGTACCAGGCGGTCAAGGAAAGGCTCGATACGGAAAAACGCCTGACTGAGACGATGCAGGATCTGATCGAAACGCGGCGACAGGAATCGGACGCATTACGTACTGCTCTCAGTGCAAAGAACGAGGCGATCGCCGCAAAAGATGCGGTCATCGATTCGCAGGCGAGATCGATCGAGACGCTAAAGAAAAAGCGTGCATCGCCCTGGAGACGATTGGGCGATGTTCTGATAGGTGCGGCGGTGTTTGCGATATTCAAATAGAAGCAAAAAGCAATTACCGCGAAACACTAAAAATACAAGAACAAGAAGATGGACCAACATATAGAACAAGCAATCGATAATTTCAGAAACAATGCCAGGCGCTATGACAAAACCGAACGCTACTATCGCGGTGACCATAACCTTGCGTTTGCGTCGGAAAAGTTTCAAAACACGTTCGGAACGCTCTTTCGCGAATTCGCGTTGAACCTTTGTCCGGTTATCTGTGACGCACTTCGCGACAAGTTGAAAGTAACCGGCTTCAGCATCGATCACGCCGACACAAGACAAAGCTCGCTTCGATCTGAGCTAAAGCAGGTCTGGCAGCGAAATCGGATGGCGATCAGGTCGGGCGAGGTCCACAAAGAGGCATTGAAAAACGGCGACGCATACGTTATCGTGTGGCCCGATTCAAACGGCGAAGCGATGATCTACGGCAACAAAGCGATAAGCTGTACCGTCGTCTACGATGACGAGATTCCGGGCCGCATCGTCTGGGCGGCGAAGTATTGGCGGATGGCCGACAACCGTTTTCGGCTCAACCTCTTTTATCCGGACCGGATAGAGCGGTACATCTCCACCGCCAAAAACGAAGGGTTTCTGCCGGACGCAAAAGGTTTCGCTCCGTTTCCCGAAGCCGGTTCCGACACTTTTATTTTGAACAACCCGTACGGCGTCGTTCCGGTGTTCCATTTTGCAAACAACGCCGATATCAGCATGCCCGGCGTGTCCGAGCTGGCGGCGGCGATACCCGTTCAGGACGGCTTGAATAAATCAGTGCTGGACATGTTGGTTGCGATGGAGTATTCGTCCTTTCGTCAGCGATGGGCTGCGGGCATCGAGCTTCAAGAGGATGAGCAAACGGGAGCAGCGATCGAGCCATTTAAATCCGGCGTGGACAGGTTGTGGACGACGCAAAACCCGGATGCCAGGTTTGGCGATTTCCAGGCGGCTGATCTGAACCAGTTCTTGAACGTCAAGGACGGTTTTCGCGCCGACATGGCATCCGTAACGGGCATGCCTCTCCACTATTTTTCACAGCACACATTAGGTTTGCCAAGCGGAGAATCGCTCAAAAAATCAGAGACGCGATTTTTGGCAAAGGTCCGCGACCGGCAGGAATCTTTCGGTCAGATCTGGGCTGACGTGATGGAATTCGCCGTGCGTTGCGAGGGCAGCGGCCCTGACAACCGGATCATTACAATGTGGGAAGATCCCGCGCCGCTTAGCGAGCGCGAGTTCCTGGAAAACTTGCTGCTGAAAAAACAGCTGGGAGTGCCAGTGGGACAATCGCTGACCGAGGCGGGGTACGGCGGCGATGATGTGGATCGCATGCTCCTGAAGGAAAACGGCTCGTTTTGATACATGATAATTCGCCGGCGAAAATGTAAGGAACCATACAATGCTCCAAAAGCGAACGAAAACACCGGTTTTGTGACCGTTCACAATACAAAATCGCCAGAAGGCATAGATTTTGCCTATGCACCCGTAGAAAACGGCGCACCGGGGCTCTCTAATGGTCGAAAAATATTCAGTGCGTGGTTGATATAGCAGAGGAAAGTAGTTATGAACAAGAAAGTTCTGGTCGTGGAGGATCACGAGGACATCAGGAAAATGATGAAGATCCTGCTTGAGCTCTACGGCTATGACGTTCTGGAAGCACAGGACGGGCTGGAAGCCGTCGAAAACGTAAAACAGTATCATCCGGATCTCATTCTGATGGATCTTGCGATGCCGGTGATGGATGGCATCATGGCAGCGAGGGCGATCAGAAAGGACAGCGAATTTGACGATGTTCCAATTCTCGCCGTCACCGGTTACGGTAAAGAATATGCTCAAAAAGCCATAGATTCAGGCTGTGACGAAGTTCTGCAAAAACCACTGAATTTTAGCCGCCTCAGGCCGCTGCTAAGCCAGTACCTTACATAGCTGACCGATCCTCACGATTCGTTAGAAAACACTCTATTTCAATAGCCGATCTTAACGGCTGTCCGTAAGACGGTCTCTCACTCCGCAAAAACAGACGGACCTTACCGACTGCGGCTGAATGTCGCTGCTCCGTACAGGTTCGCTTCAAATCCCATTCAAAAAGGAAATCAAATATGAATGAAACAAGTAAAAACGATGAGATAAAACCCGAGCCGTCCCCGCTGGACGAACTGCTTGCCGAAAATCGGGCCTTGAAACAAATGATCAGGCTGCGTGACGCACGTGAAGAGCTGACAAGCGCGCTTACTGACCGTGGAGCAAGATCACCCGGACTGTTGTTCGCCTACGCTGTCGACGATCTGCAGTTTGACGATGAGAACAAGTTAGCAAACGCCGCGGCACTTGTGAGAAAGCTTGAACGATCATTCCCCGAGCAGTTCGAACAGCGCGTCGCTGCGCCGTCGATAAACGGCGGAGCCGGCGCAGCGAACCAGCGGGTGGCGATCACCCGTGAAACACTCGCGAAAATGCGGCCTGCCGAGATAGCTGCTCTCGACTGGAACGAGGTCAAGCGCGTTCTGGCTGCGTAATGATTTTCACACCGTAACATATATGTTTCGACGTATGTCGAAGCCTGGCCCACAACCCTAACCGCCGGAAAAGGACCGGCAGATCCGAAAACAAAAAGATTATGGCCCTACAATTCATACCCACTGTTTGGGCGGCAAGATTGCTTGTCGCGTTGGAAAAAGCTCTCGTATATGGACAGACGAATGTGTGTAACCGCGATTACGAAGGCGAAATACTCGAAGCCGGAAATACGGTAAAGATCGGCTCTATCGGTGATGTTACGATCGGAAGCTACGATAAAAATGCCGACATTTCCGACCCACAGATATTGACCGACTCCGAGCAAACGCTCTCGATCGAGAACGCAAAGTTCTTCCATTTTTACGTTGACAGCGTCGACCGCGCGCAGCAGAACGTAAACGTTATGGACGAAGCAATGCGGCGCTCGGCATGGGCGCTTCGTCAAGAGGCCGATGCTTTTCTTGCAGCTACGATGTCCTCGGCCGTTACCGAAACGAACACGATCGGTTCGGTCGCGACGCCGGAGCTGCCGACCAAGGCAAACGCTTACGAGTACCTTGTCGATCTCGGCATAAAGCTCGACGAGGCGAACGTGCCGATCGCCGGACGGTTCGTCATCGTGCCGGCTTGGTTTCACGGCTTGCTGTTGAAGGATGACCGTTTCGTCAAGGTAGGCTCGCGTCGCAGCGATGCGGTACTCGCGAACGGCGAAGTCGGCGATGCAGCCGGATTCTCGATCCTGAAATCGAATAACGTTCCGAACACGGCAGGTGCGAAATACAAGATCATCGCCGGTCACTCGATCGCAACGACATACGTCGAACAGATCATCGATCTGCATACCTACAAACCCGAAAAGCGATTTGGCGACGCCGTCAAAGGCCTGCATCTCTACGGCGCAAAGGTCGTTCAGCCGAATGCGTTGGCGATGTTGATAGCAGACAAGAGCTAGAGAGAGGTTGATATGTCAGAAACCGCAACCGAAAAATTGAAGCGAATGCTCGCGTGGGACACGACTCCCGCACTGACGGAAACCGACGTGTCAGCGCTGCTCGACCAATCGAGCATGGCGGACGCGAACGGCACGCCGCCGGGCGGGACCGATTGGGAGGCAACGTATGACCTGAATGCCGCGGCGGCTGCCGGTTGGCTTGTCAAAGCAGGAATGGCCGCGCAGCTGACCGAGGTCGATCCGGCCGGATCCGGAATAGTTACGTCGAAGGTGTTCGATAATTGCCGGGCAATGGCACGGATCTATGCTGCCAGACGATCGCGTTCGATGCAGACAAATCGTCCCGTAATTTAATATATGCGTGTACGCATATATGTGCTGGAGGAACCCTCGGGTTCCTCATTTTTATTTCGTCGCAGCCCGCCGGCTTTGAGGAATGCCTTCGGAAAATTCCTCGATCATCTTCTGATTAAAAGCCGGGATGTCGTCCGGTTTACGGCTTGAAACCAGCCCGCTGTCGACCACGACCTCCTTATCGACCCAATTGGCTCCAGCGTTTATCAGATCGGTCTTAACGGACGGCCACGACGTAATCGTTTTTCCTTTAACCACACCTGCTTCGACAAGGGTCCAAGGTCCGTGACAGATAACGGCAACGGGTTTTCCCGCGTCGAAGAAATCCTTCACAAACTTGACCGCCTCGGGTTTCATCCTCAATTGATCGGGGTTGGCAACACCGCCCGGCAACAGCAGCGCGTCGAAATCTTCGGCGCTTGCGCGGTCGAGCGGCACTTCGACCGGAAATTTGTCCCCTTTGTCAAAATGGTTCCAGCCCTCCACCTCGTCCTTGGCGGGCGAGACTATCTTTGTTACGGCGCCGGCGTTTTCGAGCGCTTCACGCGGTTCGGTCATCTCGCGCTGCTCGAAGCCATCAGCAATCAAAATTGCAACTTGTAAATTATTTAAATCCTGGGCCATAGCTCCTCCTTGTTTCGTTTTATTACACGAGAGAAAAAAGCGCGCAATTGTCGTGCCCGCATTTACCGGGCAATCGGGGCAGGCCGCAGGTCATCGAAATTAAGATCCAGTTGCCCAACACATCCGATCGCGAATAGAGGCTAAAGATGAACAGACATTATAGATCGCAGACAAACCCGCCCGACGAGCCGCCGGAACCGATAATCCCGGAACCGCAGCCGGACCCCGAACCCGATCCATATCCGGTAACCGACCCGGTTCCCGATCCGCGGCCGGATCCCGTTCCGCGTCCCGAGCCGGAGCCTTTCCCGTCGCCACCGGAGCCGATCCCGCAATTTCCGCCGGATGTTACGTATTGATGCACGGGACGGGCGGTTCATCTATAATCACGACAGATGAACGAAGTGGTAAATGTAATAGGCGGCGGGTTGGCCGGCGTCGAGGCGGCGTGGCAGGCGGCGGAAAACGGTGCGAAAGTGCGGCTGTACGAAATGCGGCCCGTCGTGCAGACGCCCGCACATCGGACGGAAAAGCTGGCCGAGATCGTGTGTTCCAACTCGCTGAAAACCGACGAGCCCGGAACCGCTCCATATTTGCTGAAAGAGGAACTGCGGCGCGGACGGTCGCTTGTCATGGAGGCGGCCGAGGCTACACGAGTTCCGGCGGGAGCGGCGCTGTCTGTTGACAGAATAAAGTTTGCCGAGATCATAACTGACCGGATAGAACAGCACCCAAACGTCGAGGTCGTGCGCGAAGAGATAACCGAAATTCCAAACAACGGTGTGTGGATAATCGCGACAGGACCGCTGACCTCTGACGCTTTGACGGCGTCGATAATGAAATGGACGGGCGACGATCAGCTTTATTTTTATGATGCGATAGCTCCGATCGTTGCGGCTGACTCGATCGATATGAGTATCGCGTTCAAGGCTGCGCGGTACGGTAAGGGCGGCGACGACTACATAAATTGCCCGATGAACCGCGAACAATACGAGCTTTTTGTGAGTGAAGTTTTGGCGGCGAAATCGGTGCCGCTGAAACGCTTTGAAGAGACGCATTGGTTTGAATCGTGCCTGCCGATAGAAGAGATCGCGCGACGCGGAGTTGACACTTTGCGGTTCGGCCCGATGAAGCCAAAAGGTTTG
>DATJGV010000223.1:0-2275 GCA_035494575.1 Pyrinomonadaceae bacterium
AGACCTCATCAAATTTAATGAAGATAATAAAGATCGCGAAATGCCCAAATTCGCGCAGGAGCTTTTCATCGAGTCTCAGAAAAAGGGCGATCTTACCGATAAGGCTTACACCGATGCTCTCGCCAAGGTCAAAAAAGCTACTCGCGAAGACGGCATCGACGCCGTCCTTGCAAAAGACAATCTCGACGCGCTCGTCGGGCCGACAACCGGAGCCGCTTGGTCGATAGCCGCCGTTGCCGGTTACCCATCGATCACAGTACCGCTGGGCTTGCGTGAAAATTCCGCAACGGGAATGATCTTCTTCGGCCGAGCCTGGAGCGAGCCGCTGTTGGTCAAATACGCCTACGCCTTCGAGCAAAAAACAAAAGGCCGCGTCACCCCGCAATTGCTGCCAACGTTTCCGAAAAAGCAGTGAGCTTGGAGTGCGGACACTCTTGTCCGCACTTCAGTAAAAACCGTGAGCTTTTTTGAATTTCTTAAACAAAACTGGCCCGAACTACTCACCTTAACCCGCGAGCATATATTTCTCGTTTTTCTCTCGACCGGTTTTGCGATTCTGATCGGCGTGCCGCTTGGCATTTTGCTGACCCGGATCAAATCTCTGCGCGCGCCGGTCTTGGGGTTCGCGAACATAATGCAGACCGTGCCGAGCCTTGCGCTTTTCGGGCTTCTTATCCCGATCCCGTTCATCGGCGGCATCGGCGCAAAAACTGCGATCATCGCGCTGGCTCTTTACGCTTTGCTGCCAGTGATCCGCAATACCGTAACGGGAATTCTCGGCATCGACCCGAAGATTCGCGAGGCGGCAACGGCGATGGGCATGACGGACGGCCAGATCCTACGAATGGTCGAGCTGCCGCTGGCTATGCCTGTGATTCTGACAGGCGTCCGCGTTGCCGTCGTCATTTGCGTCGGCGTCGCGACGGTGGCCGCCGCAATTGGCGCTGGTGGTTTGGGAACGTACATTTTTCGCGGGCTGCGGCAAAACGATAATGATCTGCTGCTCGCCGGAGCACTTGCCTCCGCGTTGCTTGCGTTGCTCTGCGATTTTGCGCTTGGGCAGTTCGAAAAAAGCTACGCAATAACCGAACGAGCGTCCGCCGGTAAAAGAAAATTTCTTGCCGTCGCGGTTGCCACGGTTCTGGTTTTTGTTATCGGTTTCGGATTTATCTCAAATTTCAGATCTGGGATTTTCAGTGGTACCCGCTCTGATCGAAGGATAACCGTCGGGTCAAAAGACTTTACCGAATCCGTGATCCTCGCCGAAATTCTCTCGCAAATGCTTGAAAAACGAGGAATCGCTGTGACGCGCCAGTTCGAACTTGGCGGCAACTTGCCGCATGACGCACTGCTTGCGAAAGAGATCGACGTTTATCCCGAATACACCGGCACGGCTTACACGGCCATTCTTAAACACCCGCCGGTGACCGAACCGCAAACGGTTTACGATCAGACAAAAACGGAATATGCCGAGAAATTTGGTCTGGCTGTTAGCCCGCCGCTTGGTTTTGCGAACGATTTTGCGATCCTGATCCGAGGCGATGTGGCACGGAAATACAATTTGAAGACGATTTCCGACGCGGTTCCATACACGAAAAACTGGCAGGCTGGCTTTGGCCAGGATTTTATGTCACGTGCCGACGGATATCCGGGATTTGTAAAGGCATATGGAATTAATTTCGCAAAACAACCGCGCGAAATGGACCTGGCCCTGATCGACCCGGCGCTCGCATCCGGCCAACTCGACATCATCGCCGGAGCCGCCACAGACGGTTTAATTACAAAGCTTGACCTGTTTCAGCTCCAGGACGATAAGCACTATTTTCCGCCGTATCAGGCTGTGTTTATTGCTCGGGAAGATGTAAGCGATCTTCTTCGCGAAACGTTCGAAAAACTTTCCAACGCTATCACAACCGAAGACATGCGGAACATGAATTACGAAGTTGACGGCAACAAACGCTCGCCGAAAGATGTCGCCGCTGAATGGATCAAAGTAAAATGCGAGGCCGGTTGTTAACGTCTCGAAAGTGAATTCTGTGAGAAGGAGGTTGATATGAGTCTAAGTCGCAGACAATTTCTGACCGCCACAGCCGGCTTCGCGCTGTCAATCAGTGCTCTAAATCAATTGGATTTTGGGCAAACAAAAACCGGAACGCGCCTTATACTGCTTGGAACAAAAGGTGGCCCGCGTGTTGGGGAAGGCCGTAGAAACCCTTCAACGCTGATTCTGGTCGATGATGTACCGTATGTTATTGATTGTGGTTACGGAACCTCG
>DATJGV010000224.1:0-11510 GCA_035494575.1 Pyrinomonadaceae bacterium
GATAACGCGTCGGTGAGACGGAATTGGTTCGAGCGCAAAAACTCCCCAGCGATGTATCTTCGACTTACGCCGTTCGAGACTAAAATGGCATTTCTTTGGGTCGGGTTGTTGGACTTCTTTTTTCTTTGCAGGTGAGGCCGCTTTCCGAGCGGAAGATTTCATTGGTTAATTACCTTGTTTCCTTTCGATGAATTGCATTCTATTATACCTATGCCCTCGGTAAACGCTTAGAGTGTTGAAAGAAAAAACGAATTCTCTGAAAGATTTTTTTTCTCGCCTCGGCCCGGGACTCATCACCGGTGCTTCGGATGACGATCCTTCCGGAATTGGAACATACACACAGGCGGGAGCCGCGTTGGGTTTTGCAACGCTGTGGACGGCGATCGTTACGCTGCCGCTGATGATCGTCGTGCAGCACATATGCGCAAAGATCGGGATGGTCAGCGGACAAGGACTCGCGGGAGTTCTTAAAAAGTTTTATTCGCGGTGGCTTCTCTATCCCGCGGTGTTCGGTTTGATCGTGGCCAATACGATAAATGCCGGAACTGATATGGCTGCGATCGCCGCCGCAATAAATATGTTTGTTCCGGTGCCTATACCGATATTGGTTATCCCGATCGCGGTCTTGATCGTAGTGCTTCAGGTCTGGGGTTCATATCGCTTTATCGTCAAGGTCTTCAAATGGTTAACTCTTTCTCTTTTCGCTTACATCATTGCCGCGTTTCTTGCGCGTCCCAACTGGAGCGAGGTGTTATACGGAACCGTCGTTCCGCAATTCCAGTTCAGTGGCGAGTATATTACGACCGTCGTCGCCTTGCTTGGCACCACCATTTCGCCATACCTCTTTTTCTGGCAAGCTAGCGAAGAGGTCGAGGAAGAAGTTGCAGAGGGACGTGAAAGTCTTTCCTCGCGTTTGGGTGCTACCGATGATGAGTTAAAGCACGAAAAATGGGACACGATCACAGGCATGGCGCTGTCCAACATTGTTGCTTATTTTGTGATACTTGCAGCGGCATCAACGCTTTTTGCTGCGGGTAAAAATGATATACGATCTGCGGTCGATGCCGCGCAGGCTCTGCGTCCGTTGGCGGGGAACGCCGCGAGTTTTCTTTTTGCTGCGGGGATCATCGGAACCGGCCTGCTTGGGGTTCCCGTTCTCACGAGCTCATCGGCGTACGCTGTTTCCGAAACCTTTGGCTGGACATGCAGCCTCGACGAAAAACCGCGCCACGCCAAGCGGTTCTACTCGGTCATCGGGGTTTCGACATTGATCGGCCTGCTCGTCAATTATTCGGGGATCAATCCTATTACGGCCCTCTTTTGGACAGCGGTCATAAATGGTGTCATTGCGCCGCCGCTGCTCATTGTGGTCCTGTTCGTATCGAACAACAAGCGTGTCGTTGGCGATCGCACCAACGGCGTTTGGACAAACGTCGTCGGCTGGCTCGCAGCGGTGATAATGGTCGCCGCAGCTATCGGAATGTTATTGACCTGGAACAGTTAAAGACTTTATAACCTGCTATTTAATTAGATAATTACCAATTATTATTAACTAATTAAACAGCAGCCTTAGATGTAGTTCGGATCTGAGCCGTGAGCTTTTTCTCGGCTATATAAATAGCCGTCAAGGCGTTCATCCACCGAAAATCGTGTACCCGGCAGATCGTAGGACATGATGATGTTGATTCGTTCGTCGCCGCCCGTTACGGGCCGCACGCTGTGCAGGCACCGGTCGCCGCGCATTACCAGAAGCCGTCCGGCTTTCGGAGCGATAACTCTATGCCTTCCAAAAATTTTGCGGATCGGCTCCGGCTGCAGAACCATATCGAGCACTCGTTGAAATTTTGAAAATCTCGCGTTGCCGAGCGACATCCGATAGTTTGCATAGCATTCCGTTTCACCGCCCGCAACGTCGTTGAGATACAAGATCGCGGTAACCGCATTGCGGTCATAATGCCACCGGTACGTATTTCCGGGACCCATAATGTTGACATTACATCCAACTCGTTCGTTTTCAAGAGGAACGAGTTTTAGTGCCGAGATCCGGTTAACCAGCTCATTTATCTGTCGGTAAAGCCTGGTCATAGCGGGCAACTGTTTCCTGACCTGCACGCCGTCAATTACAGAATATTTTAACGGTCGTGCACCGTCGCTGCGCTCTACCCGAACGTCGGCGTGCTCTTTTCGATACGAAGCGATCGAATCAAGCAAGGCCGTACACTCGTCCAACGTTAAATGGCCGTCTTCAAGGTAGATGCCCGTAAAATTGAATGTATCGTTAACGCTCTTCACCGCTACCTCGTTGGCAAAAAGGCAACTATCCTCAGCGGGCCGCCGCTGCCGCCTTTTATCTTCATCGGCAATGCAAAGATGTGAAAGCCTTTCGCCGGCAATTTGTCGAGGTTCGCCACGTTCTCGAAAGCCGGAATGTTGTTTGTCATCAATGCTACGTGGCTGCCGAACTCGGCCGACTGTCCGTAATCGATGCTGGCGGTGTCGATGCCTACAGCTTTGATCTTGCGATTTTCGACAAGCCATTTTGCCGCCTCAGGGTCGAGTCCCGGAAAATGCAGCTCCTTTATCGCATCCGGCCCGCGTTGATCAGTGCCGAGATAATTTTTCTTGTCCGGCCAATATTTTCCGAAACCGGTTTGCAGCAGGACGATGCTCCATTCGGGGATCTTTCCGTTCTGCGCTTCCCAGTTTTTTATGTCTTCAGCCGATATCAAATAATCGCGGTTTGCCGCAGCTTTATCCGAAACATCGATCTTGATCGCCGGACCGACAAGCTGCGTCAGCGGCAGCTCGTCGAGCTTTTTGCCGTTTTCGGCAAAATGCACCGGAGCGTCAATGTGCGTTCCGCCGTGCTCCGCAGCGGAAAAGTTATATGCCGAGTAAAAATAGCCTTTGTCCGTTTTTCCCTCGGCGACGGTGGTCCGTGTAAACGGCTCGGCCGTTACCCAGTAGATCGTGTCCGAAGAAAAATCGTATGAGAGATCGACCCAATCACCGTTTGGGAATTCGGACGTTTGCCGCGTCGCGCAGTTTAGAAAAAAGAGAGAGGTCAGAAGAAACAAAAAATACGACCGAGCTTTCATACTATCCCTCCTAGCGTCGTTCTCAGTTGTTGGTACCTGATCTTCAGTTGCTTCGAAAAGAATCCTACTGATCAGTTAGTATAAACTCTTTTCACCCGGCGGCCGTGTCTTCCAGCGCTTGTGGATCCACAACCACTGGTCCGGATACGCGCGGACGAATTTTTCGATCTCGGCGGTAAATCGCGCCGTTGTTTCCGCCACGTCGCTTTTTCGGTCGCCGGTCATTGCGGGCTCGATGATTTCACCGTGTATTGCGGCGTACTTGTTTTTCTCACGGTCCCAGACAGCGCACATGGGCACTATCACCGAATTGGTTCGAATTGCCAACAGAGCGGCTCCTGTCGAAGTGCACGCCGGCACGCCGAAAAGCGGCACAAAAACGCCCTCTTTCGGATGTGCGTTCACGTCCGCCAAAATACCCAAAATACCGCCCTCGCGCAAGATCTTGCTTGCGACCATCACGGAATTCGTCTTGTTTATCGGCCGGTTGCCAAACCGCGACCTTATCCGCACCGTCATTTCCTCGATCAGCGGATTGTCTATCGGCCGCGCAAGATAGCTCATCGGTTCGTAGATCGCGGCGAACGCGAAGACGAACAATTCCCAGTTGCCAATGTGACCCGTGACGACGATCGCACCGCGTCCCTGGTGTCGCACTTTTGCATAAAGTTCTAATAAATGGTCTATGTGAAATTCGATCAGGTGTTCGAGTTTTGCCGGGGTCGCTTTGTGAAACTGGCTGACCTCGCCAAGGACGCGTCCGAGGCTCTCGAATGAACCTTTTACGAGCTTTTCGCGTTCATGCTGCGGCAGTTCGGGCATCGCGATCTCGAGATTTCGATAACCCACTTTTCTTAGATTTCCGAGCAGATAATAACCCAGTCTCGCGATACGCGTAGAAACGAAGAGCGCGACCCGGTGCGGCAGAATGCCCAGGAAACCAACGATAGTTCGGGCAACGGCGTATTCGAGCCAGATCTGGGCGCTGTTTTTCTTTTTTGCCATCGTTTGTCGCTGTTCAGGTGCGAGGTTATTTTAGCAGGTTTGGTAGTGAAGACAGGTACGAGTAACGCCGCAAAACCTAAATATACTTTGCGGGAAATTAAACTCCGGCAAAGCCGCAAAGATAAGGTCACAGGAAATTTGAAATTATTCCGCCGGGTTGCTGCGGAGCCAGGCGAGAGCGTGTTCGCGGTCAGAGAAAAATTTTACGTGTGCGCCTCGCGTGCGGGCTATCGTTTTGAACAACTCACTGCGCTCCCCGATCTCATAATCTTCGAGGCAAATGGCACACCAAAGTTCGGAAGCGACGGTTGCCGCCCGCATCGCCGATTCGACTATCTCGCGCGACTCGCGCGGGCGATCTGGAAAGTGCCCTTCGATCATTACGCGATTGCAATCGTACTGCTTGCACGCATCCTCGACAGCCGCCCATAACGGGCTTGTCTGTGGAGCGGCCGCGGTCTCAAAATCAGGCCCGAGCGTCACATCTATAAAGTCACCGCGAAATACGATGTCAAAATCTCTGCCGGCGTTTTTCTCGTTATTTCCTGTTGGTTCGCGCATCCTTATTGCGTTTATCGCTTATTATTAGACCAGGCACCATAAATTTGCAACGAAAATTTTTCGCGAAATGTCTCGGGCGGTTGCATGTTAATCCAACTTAGAATGCTTTGCCGACACCGAGGCATATAATACAAAAGTCTTACAATTGTTCGCCGAAATTCCTGTTAAGGTTTAAATAGGGCGCGGGTTCGCGCAATTTAATCTTTCATATCAGGGGAATTTAGTGGAGAACGTAATAGAATTTGAGCACTCGAAATCCGACACGATAAACTGGAACACGATCTTTTTTGTCGGTCTATTTCATACACTGGCAGTCGCAGCACTGTTCACCTTCAGCTGGCAAAACCTGCTCGCGGCCGCCGTTTTGTGGTGGGTTGCGGGAAGCTGGGGGATCGGTCTCGGTTACCACCGTTTATTGACCCATCGCGGTTTTAAGGCACCGAAATGGTTGGAGTATGTCATGTCGACATGCGGCACATTGGCTCTGCAGTCCGGGCCGCTCGCGTGGGTCACGACGCACAGAATACATCATGGCTTTACCGAAACCGATAAGGATCCGCACAGCCCGCGCAAAGGCACTTATTGGTCGCATATCGGCTGGATCTTCAGGGGAACGGCGCAAAATCATTCCGATGCGACGGTACAGCGTTACTCGCCCGATCTGAAAAAAGACCCGGTCCACGTTACCCTTGATAAATATTACTATTTAACGAACGTGATCGTTGGCGTCGCACTTTTTGCGATAGGCGGGTGGACAATGGTCCTTTGGGGAGTTTTCTTGCGGGTCGTCATCGGCTGGCACTCGACCTGGCTCGTCAATTCCGCAACACATTTATGGGGCAAGCGCCGGTTTGAGATCCGGGATGATTCGCGCAACAACGGTGTGATCGCGGCGATCACGTTTGGCGAAGGCTGGCATAACAATCAACACGCGTATCCACGCTCCGCACGCCACGGCCTGACGTGGAAAGAATTCGATGTCAACTGGGTACAGATACGAGCTCTCGAAATGCTGGGCATCATAAAAGATGTGTATGCCTACGACCTGTCGAGCGAAAAAGAACAGGTGAAAGTCTTGAAAAAAGCCGCATAATTTAATAGACAGGCTCACGCGGAAAATTGGAAAACCTGTAAACGGATTTTCAATTTTCCGTTTTCCGTTTTAAATTTCAGTATGTATGCGACGGCGTAAAACTGCAATTTTCTTTCTCGTTCTCGGCATTTGCCTGATCGTTCTCGCGGCGGTGCTGAACGTCGGCTGGATATTGCTCAACCTGCGCGAGGTCGTTTTGCTGATTCTCGGCGTAGTCTTTTTTTTGCTTATCATCACGGGGCTAACGCTGAATACGATATTTCTCTTTCGCGAAATACGCCGCAACGAACAGCATGACGCATTCTTAAATTCCGTCACTCACGAGCTAAAAACGCCCATCGCATCGATAAAGCTTTATCTTGAAACGCTAAAGTCGCGCAACGTCGATGACGCAAAACGCCGCGAATTTTATAACGTCATGCTGGCCGACACCGACAGGCTGCTAGGTACGGTCGAGCAGGTCTTGCAGGCCAGCAGCACGCGAGAAAAAAGCCGCCCGCCGCATATCTCCGAGATCGATCTGCGGGAACTTGTCGGAGACTCTATTCGCATTGTCGAACAACGGCGCCATCTTGACGGCGATTCGATCAAGTTTTCAAAGCCGGCTGAACCGGTCGTCGTAAGCGGCGACAACCGCGAGCTGCAGACCGCGTTTACTAATTTGCTTGAGAACGCGGTTAAATACAGCATCGGTCCGCCTAAAATTTCCGTAAAAATAAAAACGTCCGCGCTGAAAAGAGCCGAGGTTTTCATTAAGGACAACGGTGTCGGCATCCCGCCCGGAGAGCTCAAACGCGTCTTCAAGCGGTTTTATCGCGTTCCCGTGCCCGCGCTCCCCGATACGAAAGGTACCGGGCTGGGACTTTTTATCGTTAAGACGATCGTCGAGAAACACGGAGGGCGAGTTCGTGCCGAAAGCCGGGGCGATGGCAAAGGCAGCACGTTTCTTGTCCAGCTTCCGCTTGCGTAAACAATGCAGATATTAATTGTCGAAGACGAAGAACATATAGCTGACGGGCTGAGGTTCAACCTTGAGGCCGAGGGATATGAAACGCAGATCGTACACGACGGCGAGACCGCGTTGGAGGTGCTGAATAATGAGCATTTCGACGCCATCGTCCTCGACATCATGCTGCCTAAAATGGACGGGTTCGAGGTGGCCAAAACGCTTCGTATACGAGAAGACTATACGCCGATCCTGATGTTGACCGCGCGCGGCCGTCCCGAGGACGTATTGAAAGGATTTGAAGCGGGGACAGATGATTACCTGCCTAAACCCTTTGAACTTGACATATTTCTGGCGCGAATTCGCGGACTTTTGCGCCGCCGCCAGTGGTTTGAGAAACAGGCCGCGCAACAACAAACCCCTTCGGAAACGACCATAATAAACGGCCGAACGATCGATTTCGAAAACCTCGAACTGCACTACGACGACCAGCTTGTCCATCTCACGCTGATGGAGGCGAAGCTTTTGCGGTATCTGATCGCAAATGCCGGACGCGCCGTTTCGCGAAAGACGATACTTGAAGAGGTCTGGGACCTTCAGGAAGATACGGACACCCGCGCGATAGATAATTTCATCGTGCGGCTTAGGAAATATCTCGAAGATACGCCGAATGATCCGCGAATTCTTCAAACCGTTCGCGGGATCGGTTATCGGTTCGTGCAGCCTGACGGCTAGCCTGAATTGTCGCTTATAAACTTTGAACTATCGCCTGCTGACCAGAATTCCGACGATAGTTCAAAGTTAAATAGTTCGACCCTCAATGGCTGCCTCCTTTTTTGCCTCCTTTCCTCGACGATTCGTGTGATTCGCTCTTGCCGCGGCCCGAACCGCTTTTCTTGCCGCCGTGGCTTTCTTTGTTTACCGTAGCCCACGCCCGCCGTTCGGCTTCCTTATCGGACACTCCGCGTTTTTCATAGCCTTCTTCGATGTGTTCGGCTTTCCGTTTTTGCTTATCCGTGTATGATGACTTATCTCCTCGTGACATATTATTTGCCTCCTTGTATTTATGAATTCGTTAGTTTTGGTCTCCGCGATCGCCCTGGCCTTTTTTGACCTTGGTTTTCGCATGCTGGCGGACGTCCTTGCCGAGCGATCGGCTGACGTCGTCGCTTTCGTGGAATTGCCCCTTTTCGTCGCGTCGCACGAACCGTTTGTCACGGCCGGTGTCGATCAGCTCGCGGGCGCTTGAATGTTTTTTATCTTGCACAAAATTACCTCTCGCTGTTCGTTGACATTGCTTTTCCTGCCTTATCTTTTAGCCTTTCAAAAGCTTCGTCCAATTCTTGTTTATTGCTCAACACTGGCGCAAAAAGATCGCCTTTCTTCTTTAACCTTTCGCGCATATTTTTGATCGTAAAATCTTTCGTCGAGACTTTCTTGAGCTTCACTTCCTTCCATTCGAGCGGCGTTGAAACCGTCGCCCCGGGCTTTGGCCTTACCGAATATGGAGCGACTACCGATTTGCCATAAGCGTTTTGCAAATGGTCCACGTAGATCTGGTCGTTTTTTCGTTTAGTTTTGCTGCGCTCGACGGTTGCTGTTTTTGGTGTTTCGGCGGCGACCTTTTTTGCTATTTGTTCCGCGAGCTTCGCTATTCGGTTGTAATCGTATTTGGGTTTGACCGGGACATAAATGTGGATACCGCGTGAGCCTGATGTTTTTACGTACGATTCGAGGCCAAGCCCGCCGATAACGTCATGCGCGATCATCGCGACGTCGCAGATCGTTTCAAACTCGACCTCGTCGCCGGGATCGAGATCGAAAACGAACCAATCGGGGAATTCGAGCGAACCGATGCGCGAATGCCACGGATGCCGCTCTATCGCGCCCAGATTTGCAAGATAGAGATGCGTTTGAACGTTATCGCAGACGACGTAATCTACCGAATGCGGCCCCGCATCCTGTGCTTCGAGTTTGATGGTGCGAACATATTCGGGAACTTCATCGACGTCATGCTGGTGAAAAGACTGCCCATTGATGCCGGTTGGGTAGCGTTTCATGATCAGAGGCCGGTCTTTCAAATAGGGAAGTATGAAATCGGCGGTTTGATGATAGTAATCGATAAGGTCAGCTTTCGTATAACCTTCGTCCGGCCAATAAACGCGGTCGAGGCTTGTAAGATCGACAGCATAAGTGCCGATCTTTACCCGCACATCACCTTCCGGATGCTTTTTATCAAGAACGGTCGCGAGCGATGGCAAACGCTCACCCTTTTTTGGCTTTGCCTTTGTCTTAGTGACTTCATCGTTAGCTTTTTTTAACGTTTTTCGTGAACGAGTGATGCCGCGACGCGCGGTCGTTGAGTCATCTTCGATGAACTGATGCCCCTCATTGTCCGGTATCAGAAGCTTTAGCTTCCAGTCAGGATCGGCATATTTGTCTTTGCCCTTGACCATCAACCACTGTTCGCGGTCACCGAGCCGAAAGAGATTAAAACTCCCTTTCAGCTTTTCGCCGTCCAGATCGAATTTGAATTTGCCTTTTTCAAATTGTTCTTCGGCGTCATCACCATCAAGCAGTTTGTAGCTTCCCTCGTCCCAGATCCGATGCTCGCCCGCGCCGTAATTTCCCTTTGGAATATCGCCCTGAAATTTAAGGTATTCGACTGGATGATCTTCCGTCCGAACGGCAAGCCGTCTCACGTCCGGGTTCATCGAAGGTCCCTTGCGGAGCGACCAGGATTTCAAAACTCCGCCGATCTCGAGTCGAAAATCGAAGTGCAAATTGGACGCATGGTGCTCCTGGCATACAAAGCGATGTTTATCTACTTTCGAAACCTTCCCTTTAGGCTCCGGCGTTTTTCTGAAATCTCTTTTTTTACGATATGCTTCCAATCCCATACCTGTATCGTTTTCGTCCAGATTCATGGTCTCAGCACGTTTCATCGTTATACAACGCAAAAACAGCGCCGAAACCGATTAGCGTCAAACGTCTTCTTACCGCTTTTGCATGCAATTTGCATGCAAATATCGCAAGAAGCAGATGAAGCTGTCAGAACTTGCGGATATTTACGACAGGGTCAGCAAAGCCGGGAGCAATTCGAAAAGAGTAAAGCTGCTTGCCGACACCTTTAAGCACGTCGATACCGATACCTTAAGGGCTATCGCCCACTTTACCATGAGCGAGCTTGTGCAGCCGGAGCTGTCCGGTCAGCTTGGGATCGGCCCGGGATTGATACGCGACCAGATCGCCGCGCTTGCCCACAAAGACACCGCAGAGATCGAGGAAGAAATTAGAGAAACCGGCGACATAAGCCAGGTCGTTGCGGCCTATGGCGACGGCAGAGACGATATAACCGTAGATGAATTGTGGAAAAATGCGAATAAAACGGTCGAAAGGAATAACAGCCGCTCCGCGTTCGTCGCACACGTGTTCAAAAGCACTACGGCGTCGGGCGCCAAATATTTTACGCGGATGGCTCTCAACCAAATGCGCATCAATGTCGGCCTGGGAACTTTGACCAGCGCAATGGCCGGTGCTTTTGATGTTTCGCCGGACGCGATCGAACATCTGTACGCGATGACCAACGACATCGGGCTTGCGGCCGTTAAATCCAGAAAAGGCGAAGCTGCGCTCGAACATACGGGCCTGATGCTTTTCCATCCTTACCAGTTCATGAACGCTCACAAGGTCGATGATGCGGATATGATAATTCCGCCTTCAAAACCTTCAAAAAAGAAATGGATAATGGAAACAAAATATGACGGTGCGCGCCTTCAAATTCATATCCGGACAAAGCCCTGGAAGGCAACACTTTATTCCCGCCGGCTTAATGACGACACTGAAGCAATGCCTGATATCGCCGACGCCGTTAAAGAGGCCTGGATCGGCGGCGACGCGATCATCGAAGGCGAAGCCGTCGCGTTCGATCCCGAGCTGAAGAAACGGCTGCCGTTTCAGGCGGTTTTGCAACGTTTGGGACGCAAACATCGGATCAATGAGATGATCGAGGAAATACCGCTGGTGCTGTTTTTGTTCGACGTTTTATTCGATCGCGGCGAGAACCTTATGAATGCGGCTCAGACCGAACGTAGAGGACTACTCGAGAAACTGTTTGCCCCGACGACTAAGGTAAAACTGACAGAATCTATCGTCTCAAACGCGCGAACTGATATGGACAGCTTTTTCGAAAAAGCGGTCAAAGCCGGGCAAGAGGGAATTATGGTAAAAGACCCGGACGGCATTTATGTTCCCGGACGGCGTACTACTAACTGGCTTAAATTGAAGCCAGCGTTCGAAACATTGGACGTGGTTATCGTCGGCGGCATCTGGGGCTCGGGGCGAAGAAAAGGTTTGCTGTCGAGCCTGATCGTTGCCGTTCGCGACGCAAAGAACGATCTTTTGACCGTGGGCAAGGTCGGCACCGGTTTTTCGGAAGCTATACTTCGCGACCTCACCGAGCGCCTACGTCCGCTCATTATGTCAACGAGCGGACACAGCGTCGAGATCGAACCGCAAATAGTCATCGAGGTCGATTTTCAGGATATTCAGAAGACGGATCGTTATAAGGCCGGCTACGTTCTGAGAATTCCTCGCTTCAAACGCGAGCGTCCGGATAAGAGCGTAAAAGAAGCAGATAACCTGGTCCGGTTAAAAAAACTTTATACTCAGTCACATTAAACAGCAGATCTGTCTTAACGAACTGGCCTCGGATAAACAACAGGACTCTTGTTCCCGTCTTTATCAACCGCACGTACGCCGAAGAAATAATTGTCTTTTGAGCGGCCTTTGACCAGAAAATCCGTCA
>DATJGV010000225.1:0-12069 GCA_035494575.1 Pyrinomonadaceae bacterium
AGGAGCAAGCAAACGCTCGAAAAGGCCGCGGCTTAACTTGAAAAGGCGAAGAAAAAAGGTTAACATCAATAGTTTGTCCAACTAGACGGTAAGTTGGCTTTAGAATATGTCTAAAGAAGAGGCGATAGAGGTCACTGCCACTGTGCTTGAAACCCTGCCGAACGCGATGTTCAAGGTCGCGATCGAGGGTAACGAACATGAGGTACTGGCTCACATTTCAGGCAAAATGAGAAAGAATTTCATACGCATTTTGCCGGGCGACAAGGTTCTTGTTGAGCTTTCGCCGTACGATCTTAAGCGTGGTCGTATAACATACCGGTATAAGTAATAGAGGGAATAGTCATGAAAGTTCGTCCTTCAGTAAAAAAGATCTGCGACAAATGCAAGATCATTCATAGAAAAGGCGTTGTGCGCGTGATTTGCGAAAATCCGAAGCATAAACAGAGACAAGGATAAGGAGAATGCGGATCGCGGAATGCGGAATGCGGAATGTCAGAACCGGGGAGCGGCAGCGACCGGGTATTGAATCCAAAATCCAAAGTCCAAAATCCAAAATAACAGTATGGCTCGCGTAGCAGGAGTTGATTTACCGCCGAATAAAAGGGCACAAATTGGTTTGACGTATATTTACGGCGTCGGAAAGTCGCGCGCAACTTCGATCTTGAATGAGGCCGATATCAGCGTCGACTCAAAGATCCGCGATCTGAACGAGGACGAGCTTAATAAGATTCGAGCCATCCTCGACCAGCAGGGCGAGATAGAAGGCGACCTTAGAAAGCGCGTGCAGATGGACATCAAGCGTTTGATGGATATCGGCTGTTATCGCGGCCTTCGTCACCGCCGCAGCTTGCCGGTCCGCGGCCAGCGCACACACACGAACGCACGTACAAGAAAAGGCCCTCGTAAGGCCGCAGTCGCCAAGAAGAAGGCACCGGGCAAGAAATAGTGAACCGTGGTCAGTGGGCAGTAGGCAGAAGTTCTGCCGCTGATCATCGGCCACTGGTCACCGACCACTGATTTTTATGGCAAAAGCAGCACCAAAGAAAAAGACTTATAAAAAGAAAGAGAAGAAGAATATCCCTCTCGGTATCGTGCATATTGCGGCGTCGTTCAACAACACGCTGATCTCGATCACCGATACGCAGGGGAATTTGGTTGCACAGTCTTCTTCGGGCGCGAGAGGTTTTCGCGGTTCGCGTAAAGGCACACCATTCGCGGCACAGCAGGCTGCATCGGAAGCGGCCAGAAAGGCGGCTGAAGCCGGTATGCGCGAGGTCGAGGTTCGCGTAAAAGGACCGGGCGGCGGCCGTGAATCGGCAATTCGTGCGATCAGCCAGGCTGGTATCCGCGTGACGTCGATCCGCGACACTACGCCGATCCCGCACAATGGATGCCGTCCGCCGAAACGCAGACGCGTCTGACGATTTTTAGATTTTGGATTTTGGATCGAAGAAAAAGCTTCGATTCTGTTATCTAAAGGACGAAGGGAAACGATATGTTTCCTGTAAACTTTTTCCCAAGAATGAAAGTAGGATGTTGTATTTGCCCGAGATTGGACGAAATCCAAAATCGCAAATCCAAAATGCGAAATCATTTTTGCTGAAGGCAAAAATACTATGGCTAGATATAGAGATGCGGTGTGCCGTCTGTGCCGCCGCGAAGGTGGAAAGTTATTCTTAAAGGGCGACCGTTGTTTTAAGCCCTCATGTGCGATCGAAAAACGCGGAACCAACCCGCCGGGACAACACGGCGCAGCCCGCCGCAAGATGCTTGCTGGATACGGGCAGCAGCTTCGCGAAAAGCAAAAGGTAAAACGCATTTACTTTATCCTTGAAAAGCAATTTCGCAATTATTTCGAAAAAGCTCTTGCGCAAAAAGGCGTAACGGGTGAAAACCTTCTTTTCATGCTTGAAAGGCGGCTCGATAACGTTGTTTATCGCTCGGGTTTTTCCACCTCGCGCCGTCAGGCACGGCAGTTGGTAAATCATGGTCACATTTCGGTAAACGGACGCAAGGTGGATATCCCTTCGTTCCAGGTCAAGGTCGGTGACATTGTCACGGTCAAGGAAAAGAGTCAGAAAAATGCACACGTCGAGGGCGCGTGGCAAACGGCGGTAGGCCGCGGCCGTCCGGGATGGCTTTCGGCCGGCGACAAGGACCTGTCGGTCACGGTTTCAGGTTTGCCGAAACGCGAGGACATCGACCAGAATATTAACGAGCAGTTGATCGTCGAGCTTTACAGCAAGTAGTTTTTACAGTTCCGGGTTCAGTGTTTCGAGTTCCGAGTTGTTCGGCTTAATTCGAAATTTGAACCTGGAACTTGGAACTTTTAAAAATATGACACAAAGCAATAATTGGACAGATTTTCAAATGCCGAACCGGTTGAATGTCGAAACCGAAACGCTTACCGAGCGCTACGGAAAGTTCTACGCACAACCGTTCGAGCGGGGATTCGGCACGACGATCGGCAATTCGATCCGTCGGGCCTTGCTCTCGTCCATTCAGGGTGCCGCAATTACGGCGGTTAAGATCGAGGGCGTCGAGCACGAGTTTTCATCGATCAAGGGCGTTGTCGAAGATGCTACTGACGTCATTCTCAACCTGAAGCAGGTTCCGTTCATTCTTCACGGCAACGGATCGAAAACGCTGGTCATCAGCAAAAAAGGCGCGGGCGAGGTTACAAGCGCCGACATTCAGGGTGACGCCGATGTTGAGGTGCTTGACACCGACGTTCACATTGCAACCATCAGCACAGGCGGCTCCTTAAACGTTGAAATGCGGCTTAAAAGTGGCCGCGGGTACGTTTCCGCAGAACTTAATAACGACGAAGATCTTTCGGTCGGCTATATCCCGATCGACTCGGTTCACACGCCGATCAGAAAGGTTAACTACAGCGTTGATAAGACGAGGCAGGGGTCGAATACCGAATTTGATAAGCTCGTCATCGAGGTGTGGACGGATGGTTCGGTGAAGCCGGAAGATTCGATCGGCCTTGCGGCAAAACTTGTTAAGGACCACATGTCCATCTTCATCAACTTTGAAGAAGAAGAAGAAGAATATAAATACGAGGATATCGCGCGTCCGCCGCTTATGAGAAACGACCTGCTCGATAAGCCGGTCGATGAACTCGAGCTTTCGGTACGTTCGTACAACTGCCTGAAAAATGCAGATATCCGTTCGATCCGCGACCTGATCAAACGCAGCGAGAAGGACATGCTCGGAACCAAGAACTTCGGAAAGAAATCGCTTACCGAGATCAAAGACCTCCTGCACGGAATGGGACTGGATTTCGGGATGGACTTTGACGAGCAGGGTAATCCGATACCGGGTTCAGGCGGAAGAGATTTAGATTAAGGATGAAAGATGAGGGATGTGGGATGAATAATGCAAGTGCTTCATCCTTTATCCCTTAGCCCTCATCCCTGTTTTTTTATATGAGACATTTAAAAGCACATCGTAAATTGGGCAGAACTACCGAGCATCGCATTTCGATGCTTCGCAATCTGGCAACGTCGCTCATTAACTCGGACAAAGAACATATCGTTACGACGGTTCCAAAGGCCAAGGAGCTCCGGCCGTTTGTCGAAAAGGCGATCACGCTTGCCCGTAAGGCGCAAAATCTGAACGGTGACGACGCGAAGGCCCGTGAGGTACATCTTCGCCGCCAGGCTGCGAGATTTTTCCACGCAGGTAACTCGGCGTTCAAAACGGAACAGAGCCGTTTTCGCGGCAAGAAAGGCGAGGCCAAAGACCAGATCGAACGCACAGCCGGCGTTAAGGCGGTTCAGCGGCTGTTCGGCGAACTCGGTATTCGTTACAAGGACCGCAACGGCGGTTATACCAGGATCATTAAGTTAGGACGTCGCGTCGGCGACAATGCCGAAATGGCAGTGATAGAGCTTGTAGATAAT
Organism: Pyrinomonadaceae bacterium; assembly: GCA_035494575.1. Taxonomy (GTDB): domain Bacteria; phylum Acidobacteriota; class Blastocatellia; order Pyrinomonadales; family Pyrinomonadaceae; genus OLB17. The sequence continues at coordinate 3,912 of DATJGV010000225.1, forward strand.
CCGCGCGAGATGGCGGCGAAAGCTTAGTTTTGGCGGGGGACCTGTTAGATGGGCGAAAATACAGCGATGGCAAAGGCAGAAGATAAGGAACCCGGTGGTTCGCGAAAAAAGAACGCGAGCAAGACAACCGGCTCCGCAGGACCTTCTCTCAACATGGATGAGCTGCGTGAACTTGCCGAACTGGTCAACGAGCATGGTTTCACCGATTTTGAATTCGAAAATGCAAACATCCGTGTGCGATTAAGCAAAATAACAGCCGCGCCGGTTGTTCAAACTTATGCACCCGCGCCTCCGGCAGTGACCTCCGCTGCCGCGACAGCTAGCAAACCGGAAGCGGAAAAGGCGGCGGCACCGGCTGCTGAAACGGACGCAGATCTTTATAAGATCACATCGCCGATCGTCGGCACATTTTACAGTTCACCTGGACCCGACAAAGAGCCTTACGTACGAGAGGGCAGCAAGGTGTCGGAGGATTCGGTCGTTTGTATCGTTGAAGCGATGAAGCTGATGAACGAGATACAAGCCGAAGTTTCAGGCGAGGTCGTTAAGATCTATGTCGAAAACGGCCAGCCGGTGGAATACGGCCAGCCACTTTTCGGGATCAAAAAGTAAGCATCTTGTAGCCACGAAAGAACACGAAGAAACACGAACAAATTTGACCATTTCGTGCCATTTTGTGTTTGCTCGTGGCTAAGTTTTTTATGACGCCAGAGCGAGAGATTCGCAAAATATTAATAGCAAATCGCGGTGAGATCGCCTGCCGGATAATCTGGACATGCAAGGAAATGGGCATCAAAACTGTTGCCGTTCATTCCGAGGCCGATCGTGAGGCCCTGCACGTTCGGTACGCCGACGAGGCCGTTTGTATCGGAGCCGCGCCGTCAGCGCAGAGCTATTTGAACATCCCGGCTATTATCAGCGCGGCCGAAATCACCAATGTCGATGCGATTCATCCGGGGTACGGATTTCTGGCTGAGTCCGAAACTTTTGCGAAGATCTGCGAAGACTGCAATATCAAATTCATCGGCCCGAAACCGAGCGTGATCGGAATGATGGGCGATAAGGTCGAAGCCCGACGGACGATGAAGGCCGCGGGCGTGCCGATTTTGCCCGGCAGCCCCGACCCCATCGAATCGGCAGGCGAAGCAATAAAGCTCGCAACCGATATCGGTTTTCCGGTAATAATCAAGGCCGCAGCCGGCGGCGGCGGACGCGGAATGCGCATCGTTCGGAGCGCCGAGGAATTGTCCGGCCAGCTTGAAATGGCGCAGGCTGAAGCCCTGGCCGCCTTCAAAAACGGAGCAGTCTATATCGAAAGATATATCGAGCGGCCGCGCCATATCGAAGTTCAGGTACTCGCCGACGAGCACGGCAACTGCATCCATCTTGGCGAGCGCGAATGTACTATCCAGCGGCGGCATCAGAAACTGCTCGAAGAAGCGCCGTCGGTCGCAATATCGCCGGAACTGCGTGCGGAAATGGGCGCTGTTGCGGTGAATGCCTGCAAAAAGATCGGTTATTCGAGCGCCGGGACATTCGAATTTTTGCTCGACGAGGACGGCAGTTTCTATTTCATGGAAATGAACACGCGCATCCAGGTCGAGCACCCGGTCACCGAGATGGTGACACTCGCAGACATCGTGCGAAATCAGATCATGATCGCGACCGGCGAAGACCTTGGATACGTGCAGGAAGATGTTCAGATCGTCGGGCATGCCATCGAGTGCCGCATTAATGCTGAAGATCCCGAGAAATTTACCCCGAGCCCGGGCAAGATAACCGCGTTTAATATTCCGGGCGGACCGGGCGTGCGTGTCGATACGGCGGTGTATCCGGGTTACGTTGTTCCGCCGTATTATGATTCGATGATCGCGAAACTTATCGTCCACGCGCGCACGCGCGAACTTGCGATCGCCCGCATGCAGCGTGCGCTTGATGTGATGGTGATCGAGGGCATCAAGACCACGATCCCGCTTCACCAAAAAATAATGGCGGATGAGCAGTTTAGAAAGGGCGATTTCTCAACGAAGTTTATGGAAGAGTTTCAGCGTTAAACAAGCGTTAAACGTTGATTGTTAATGGTTGATTATGGTAAGTTTAGTCTGCATCTAACCATTAAGATTGTTGAAGTGAAGATGTAAAATTTTTGCGGTTACCGCCACGCCGGCGGAGTTACTGCGAGCAAGGAGAGACTGTTTTAAGACACAGCATTATGGCAACAGTAAAAGAAGTAAAGGAAAAGATAGTAGGAGACTACAAAACGCACAAAACCGATACGGGCTCGTCCCAGGTCCAGATCGCTCTGCTCACTCAGCGGATCAACGAGCTGACCGAACATTTTAAGGTACACAATAAAGACAATCACTCGCGCAGGGGCTTGCTTAAGATGGTCTCGCGACGAAGAAAACTTTTGGATTACTTGAGACATCGCGATATTGACCAATATCACGAGATCATCAAGAAGTTAGGTTTGAGAAGATAAGAAATTAGTTCCGAGTTTCGCGTTTCAAGTTCCGAGTATAAATATACGTTAACTCGAAACTTGGAACTTTGAACTCAAAACTGAATCTTGACAGCTTCGAGTCACTGGACAAAACAGGTTCTTTCGAAGAATTTGCCGGTGGTTGCTGAACGTGACAGCGCCTTTTCCGCCGGACAAATGAGAACTGAACGAAAAATAACAGCAAACTTCAAAGGCGGCGGGCTTCACGACTTGAGCACTGCCGCTTTTGTTCTTTGAGGAATTGAAATGACACAGAAAAGATATTTGAAAGAATCGATCAAGGTAGGAGCCAGAGAATTGGTCGTCGAAACCGGCAAGGTTGCCAAACAGGCCGATGGTTCGGTCGTTATACGTTACGGCGACACGATGCTGCTGGTTACGGCCGTAAGCGCACGCACACCTCGCGAAGGCCTTGACTTTTTTCCACTCACGGTCGAATACCGTGAATCCACCTACTCGGCCGGGCGAATTCCCGGAAATTATTTTCGAAGGGAGGGTCGACCGAATGAAAAGGAAGTTTTGACCGCTCGCCTCATCGACCGCCCATGCCGCCCGCTTTTTCCTGATGGATACAAAAATGAAACGCAGATCGTCGGAACCGTGATCTCGGCCGATGCCGATAACGATCCGGACGTGATCGCGATAACCGGAGCCTCATGCGCACTTTATCTCTCGGATATTCCGTTCGAAAACCCTATCGCGGGAGTACGCATCGGCCTGATCAACGGTAAATACCTGATCAATCCGACGTACGACGAACGGCGCGAATCTGAGCTTAACCTCATTGTTGCCGGTACCGAAGAAGCCATCGTGATGGTCGAGGCCGAAGCATCCGAGGTTGAGGAAAAGATCATGGTCGAAGCCCTGATGCTTGCTCACAAGGAGATCAAACGGCTTTGCCTCTGGCAGAAGGAGCTGTCCAAGGCACTCGAAATAGCCAAACGCGAATTCGAATCACCCGCACTCGACGAAGCGCTCGTCGCCGAGATCGAGAAGAATTACAGCGATAGGCTCCGTGCAGCACTTGATACCACGGGTAAGGACAAACTCGCCAGTTACGCAGCGGTTGACGGACTCAAAAAAGAGGTCGTTGAGAGCTATCCCGAAGACCAGCCGGAAACACGGGCCGCCGCCGGAAGGGTATTCTCATACTTAAAAGAAAAAGTATTCCGTGAGGACATACTCGGCAACCGCCGCCGTCCGGACGGCCGCAAATTCTCGGAGATCCGTCCCGTAACCTGCGAAGTCGGCTGGCTGCCGCGCGTTCACGGCTCGGCGCTCTTTACCCGCGGTGAAACGCAGGCGATCGTCACGACAACTCTTGGAACCAAGATGGATGAGCAGTATATTGACGATCTTGAAAAAGGCGAGGTGAAACGCCGGTTTCTGCTTCATTATAATTTTCCGCCGTATTCGGTCGGTGAAACGGGCCGCTTCGGCAGCTCGTCCCGTCGCGAGATCGGCCACGGCAACCTTGCACGTCGAGCGATCGAAGCCGTCCTGCCCGACGAGGCTGATTTTCCTTACACGCTTCGCATCGTATCGGATATTACCGAATCTAACGGCTCGTCGTCTATGGCATCGGTTTGCGGCGGTTGTTTGAGCTTGATGGACGCAGGTGTTCCGCTCAAACGGCCGGTTGCGGGTGTTGCGATGGGATTGGTTATGGAAGGGAATCGCTATGCGATCCTTTCGGATATCGCGGGTGCCGAAGATCACTATGGCGACATGGACTTTAAGGTCACCGGAACCAGCGAGGGCATCACCGCTTTGCAAATGGACATCAAGGTTGGCGGCATCAACGCGATGATCCTGCAAGAGGCTCTCGAACAAGCGCGAAAGGGGCGTCTGCATATTCTCGGAATAATGGAAAAGGCGATTGCCGAGCCGCGCGCCGACATATCGCCATATGCGCCACGAATCATTACTATGCACATTCACCCGGACAAGATCCGCGACGTGATCGGGAAGGGCGGAGCGACGATCCGCTCGATCACCGAAGAAACCGGTGCCAAGATCGACATCGAAGACGACGGCACGGTTCTGATCGCAACGGCCGACGGAGACGCAGCACAAGCCGCTATTGCCCGCATCAAGGCATTGACCGCAGAAGCGGAGATCGGCGAAACCTACCTCGGAACCGTATCGCGTATTGTTGATTTCGGTGCGTTTGTCGAAATATTGCCGGGACTTGACGGTTTGCTACATATTTCGGAGATTTCCGATCGACGCGTTCGCGATGTTCGCGACGAACTGAAGGAAGGCCAGCAGATCATGGTCAAATGCATCGGCAAGGAAGGCAACAAGATCAAACTTTCAAGGAAGGCGATTTTGCAGGAAGAAAAAGCCAAGGCATCGGCTGAATAAAGGGGGCCTGGGCATTTGGCCTTTGTTTTTTGTTCGATTTGGACGACTTCGGTCGTCCTTTTTAGTACGTAAATTGTTAATTGATAATCGTTAATTGTAAAATCTAACTTTTACACAACGCCGATTAACAATTTACTTTTAATCATTTACGCAATTATGTCTGCACCTAACATCGAAACCATTGTCTCGCTATCAAAACGCAGAGGCTTCGTTTTTCCCGCGTCCGATATTTATGGCGGCCTTGGTTCGTCGTGGGATTACGGTCCGCTCGGAGTCGAACTTGCAAACAACATCAAACAGAGCTGGTGGCGCTGGATGGTTTATGAGCGAGATGATATCGAGGGATTGGATTCGTCGATAATCCAGAACCGTTTGGTTTGGAAATATTCGGGTCACGAGCAGACTTTTCACGATCCGTTGGTAGATTGCCGGGCATGCAAAGGTCGATTTCGCCTTGATAAGCTGCAAGATGTTCAGTGCCTGAACCATCCGTCCGTTCATCCGGGCGAGGATAAGGAATGCAGCCTGACCGAGGCCCGCGAATTTAACCTGATGTTCCGCACCACGGTCGGAGCAGTCTCCGCGGACGACGACCCAGCTGCGCTTGCGTATCTCCGTCCCGAAACGGCGCAGGGAATCTTTACCAACTTTGCGAATGTGCTAAACACGTCGCGGCGTAAATTACCGTTCGGCATAGCACAGATCGGCAAGGCGTTTCGCAATGAGGTAACGCCGGGCAACTTTATTTTTCGCACGCGCGAATTCGAGCAGATGGAGCTCGAGTATTTCGTTCGTCCTGAAGACGCCGCCAGAGTTCATCAGGAATTGATCGACAGCTTTGAAAAATGGATAGAATCGCTGGGCATCTCCGCCTCTAATCTGAAATTCTATGAACAGACGAAAGAAGAGCTTGCACATTATTCGGAGCGGACGGTTGATATTCTTTACCGCTTCTTTCCCGAACGCGAGGATGAAGAAAAGCAGTGGGACGAGCTGATGGGGATTGCGAACCGGACTGATTACGATCTGCGCGTACACTCCAAAAAACCTGAGAAAGACGGAAAACGCGTTAACCCCGATTCGACCGAAGATCTCTCATATTTCGACGCTCAAACGAACGAGCGTTTTTATCCTTACATCATCGAGCCGTCAATAGGCGTAAACCGTACGTTTTTGGCCATAATGATGGACGCGTATTCTGAAAGAACGAACGAAAAGGGCGAGGTCCGTGTCATTCTAAAACTCACGCCGGAACTCGCTCCGATCAAGGTTGCGGTTCTGCCGCTCGCCAAAAACAAGCCTGAGATCGTCGAGATGGCGAAGAACATTAAGAAGGATCTGCAGCCCGCGATGCGGGCCGTTTATGACGACACCGGCGGCATCGGCAAACTCTATGCCCGCCAGGACGAGATCGGAACCCCGTTTTGCGTCACGGTTGACCATCAGTCACTCGAAGATAACGCCGTGACCGTGCGCGACCGAGACACATGGGAGCAAAATCGAATTGCACTGGATTCTTTGAAGTCTTATTTAACAGAGCGCTTAAAGAAATAAAAAAAATATAACCGCGAAAATATACGACGCGTTACGAAAAGTCTTTCCTGCATTTTTCGTGTGATTTTCGTGTAGTTTCGTGGTTAACTCTTTTTAATGGCCCAATTGCCTCAAAAGCTGGTTGATATAGCAAAGGTCGTTGCAAATGCGGGCGGCCGAGCGATGCTTGTGGGCGGGTGTGTCCGCGATCGGCTTATGGGCATCGAGCCAAAGGACTGGGATGTTGAGGTTTACGGTGTCGAACCTGCGAAACTGCGCAAGGTCCTCGATGACTTCGGTGACGTGAATGCGGTTGGCGAGGCGTTTACAGTATACAAGATCGGCAGCGATCTGGACGTTTCGATCCCCCGTCGCGAACGAAAAGTCGGTCGTGGCCACAAGGGATTCGTTATCGAAGGCGATCCTCACATGACGTGCGAAGAAGCATCGAAACGCCGCGATTTTACGATCAATGCAATATTGCAGGACGTGCTGACGGGCGAGATCATTGATTGTTTCGGCGGGCAGGAAGATATTAAGAAAGGCGTGATCCGACATGTGTCGTCTGAAACCTTTGCCGAAGACAGTCTGAGGGTTTTGCGGGCCGCGCAGTTTGCTGCAAGGTTTGAATTTGATATCGATCCTAAAACCATTGCGATCTGTAAAACTATCGACGTAACCGACCTTCCGAACGAGCGCATCTGGGGCGAGTTAGAAAAGATACTGTTAAAAGCTCAGCAGCCTTCGATCGGTCTGCGTTGGCTGTACGACCTTGGCGTAGTCAAACAGCTTTTTCCTGAGATGCAGTCGCTTGTCGGCGTGCCGCAGGAACCCGAATGGCATCCCGAAGGCGACGTCGACATCCACACTATGATGGTCGCCGACGAAGCGCGCAAACTGATAGACGATCTGTCGTACCCGAAACAGGTCGCTGTGATGCTCGGTGCAGTCGCGCACGATTTTGGCAAGCCGCCGACGACGCAGTTTTTCGACGGGCGCTGGCGTTCACATTCGCACGACGAAGCGGGCATTGAGCCGACGATCTCATTTCTGGACAAGCTGGGAATTTTTACGCTCGACGGTTACGACGTGCGAGGTCAGGTGATCCAGCTTGTGCGATACCATTTGAAACCGGGCGAATTTTACAAGGCGAATTCAAAAAATCCGGTGGGGGACGGTGCGCTTCGCCGTCTAGCGCGAAAGGTTGAACCGGACCTGCTCTACCGCGTCGCCAAAGCCGATTCCCTGGGACGAAACCCCGATTGGCTGCCGCCGGAAAAGCGATTCGGTTCCGAAGCACAGGAGTGGTTCATCGAAAAAGTGCGCGAATTGCAGATCGAGCAAAAGCCGCCCGCGCCGATCTTGATGGGACGCCACCTGCTCGAACTTGGCCTTGAACCGTCACCGCAATTCAAAAAAATTCTCGATGCCGTTTATGAAATGCAGCTCGACGGAAAGATAGCTGCCTTGGATGACGCGATTCAAGAGGCAAAGCGCCTGGTGGAACGAACTGTATCCTGATTGTCGTGCAAATGCTTGCGCCCCTTGATAATATTCAGCGTTCTTCGCGTCTTTGCGGGAAATAACCCCCAAAGACGCGAAGAATGCAAAGAAAATTCACCAGTATATCTGACAAAAAGCCCGCCGTGTTGCGGCGGGCGATTCAATGCGATCGAACTTGATTTACCACGTCATAATACTTGCGTCGCAGCTTTTCCAGAGGTTGCCGTTCTTTTCGCGGTCGTTAAGCCACGA
>DATJGV010000226.1:0-2275 GCA_035494575.1 Pyrinomonadaceae bacterium
CGATCCGCAGTCCATCGCCGGGCAGAAAAAATTCATCTCGGCGTTTGCGTCCCGCGTAAAAAATGCAAAAGACGTGACCTGGGACCTGATCAACGAGCCATCGTTTGCCAACCCGAAGTCGTTATGGAGCTGCCGTCCGAACGGCGACGAGTTTGAAAAGGCCGCTTGGAACGAATGGCTGAAAACACGGTTTAGCGAGACGGACGAAGCAAGACTCGCCGACATCATCAGCGAAAAATGGCGGTTGACGACCGGAGAAGATGCATTCGCACTGCCGGCAAACGAAGATTTTGAAGGCGTCAATATTCAATCGAACCGGCGTCCGCTTCGCGCGATGGATTTTCGCCTGTTCGCGCAGGACGTGTTCAAAAATTGGGCGCGTGAGATGCGCGAGACTTTACGTCAGGCAGGAAACCTCGAACAGTTGGTAACCGTCGGCCAGGACGAGGCCGGAACCGGGGACAGCCCGAGCCCGCAGTTTCATTTCGACGCTGTCGACTTAACGTGCTTGCACAATTGGTGGTCGAATGACGATCTGCTTTGGGACAATGTCGTTTCAAAATCGCCGTCCAAACCGAACCTTGTCGAGGAAACCGGAGTTATGAGCTACGAAAAACTCGACGGCAGCGCTTGGCGGACCGAACAGGAAGTCGCCGCTTTGCTTGAGCGGAAAATGGCGCTCTCGCTCGGAGCAAATGCCTGCGGGTTTATCGAGTGGATCTGGGACACGAACCCGTATATGAACATAGACAACGAAGCCGGCATCGGGTTTCACCGCGTCGATGGAACGGCAAAACCGGAACTCGCAAGCTTTAAGAAGATCGCAAAATTTGCGGGCGATAACCGCAAATATTTTCGCGGTAAGACCGATGAAAAAACGCTTCTCGTCCTTCCGCATTCGTACCAGTTCATGACGCGTTCACTAGCCGGGGACGCGACAAAACGAGCGGTCAGGGCGTTTCATTACTATTGTCGGCAGACGCTTCGCGCGGTCAGCGAATACAACGTCGATGAGATTGTAACGGAGGTCGAGGTGCCAAAGCTTGTGGTCGTTCCAGCCCCACGCGTGTTAACGGACAATGCGTGGCAAAATCTTGTCGAACTTGCGCGAAAAGGCGCCGTCATCGCGATAACCGGCTGTTTTAGCGATGACGAATACTTGGTGGCAAGGCCGCGTCATGTAGAACTCGGGCTCAATGCGCCGATCTCGGCAAAACCTGTCTCGCAAACCGAAACGGTCGCGATAGGCGGAAAACAATTTCGAGTGCGGTTTGCCGGAGAAAAAATGGAGCGGCTCGAAAAAGCGGACATCGCAGATAACAAGATCGTGATGGCTAAGATAGGCTCCGGCAAGATCGTCTGGTGTCCGCTGCCGCTTGAGCTAGGCGAAAATATCGAGCCGGCCGCGGCGTTTTATTACCTTGTTTTATCGCAGGCCGGCGTCGCGCCAACGTTCTCGCTTGCGGATGACAATCCGGCGATCCTTGTGCGCCCGACGGAGTTTAACGATGCTGTTCTTTACACGATCGTTTCCGAAAGCGGTCGTGACGAAGATGTTCGTTTGACCCATTTACCCACCAAAACGAGCGTCGCTTTTCAGTTGCCCGCAGAAAGAACAAATCTGATATTTATCGATAAACGGACGGGCGAGATTTTGAGCCGGATGATCTAAAAGTGCTGCAATTGGATTCCGGACGGCTTTTGTATAGCCCCGTCGTTTACGGCGGGGTAACATCGCGATAAATATAAAAGGGCGTTTCAACGTCCTTATCGCAGATTTAGCCATTGTAAGCCCGTTGAAACGGGCTGGCTGGTTCACATACTGCGTAACCCCGCCGTAAACGACGGGGCTATGTATCAGAAACAGCAAAACCAACGTTAATATCGACCACAGATGAACATACATAAATACATCTTTCGCCTTTGCATCTTCGTACTGCTCACGGCTTACTGCTCGCTGCTCACCGTTGCCGCGCAAACCCGCGATTACACGCATTACGTCAACCCGTTCATTGGCACGGGCGGCCACGGGCACACGTTTCCAGGAGCGACCAGGCCGTTCGGGATGGTGCAGCTTTCGCCCGACACGCGCACCGACAACTGGGACGGCAGCTCGGGTTATCACTCTTCGGACGACATCATCTACGGCTTTTCGCACACGCACCTGAGCGGCACGGGCATTCCGGATTATTGCGACATTCTGTTTATGCCGACGGTCGGCGAGCCGCAGTTTTTTGCGAAAGAGGGAGATAAATCGGCGAATGGCTACGCTTCA
>DATJGV010000227.1:0-11107 GCA_035494575.1 Pyrinomonadaceae bacterium
GTACTCCGGCAAACCGCAACCCCGATGCCCTACGAGCAGCGCGTCGTTGGCGCGGGTTACGTCGATGCTCACAACGCGGTCCGCGCGGCAGAATCGCTCGCGATGGCTGCACATCCCGCGAACCTGTTTCCGTCGAACGACCCGAACGCGCCGCAGATAGTCGATCCGGCTGACGACCAGCTTGGCACGACCGCGCAGGACATTCGGGAAGCTTATTTCAAATACGACGCGGCGACGAATCAGATCGTATATCGGCTGAAGGTATCGGACGCCTCGGTCCAAACACCGAACATGCGTTGGACGCTGACGTCTTCGTTCGGTCAAACGCAGGTTTTTGTTACGGCGTCGGTCGATGAGACGGCGACGACATACGAATACGGCCATATAACAACGCTTGCCACAGGCACGCAAAATCAGGAAACGCTCGGCGCGGCCGATTCGGGCGAGTTCGTTGGAAATCAGATAACAATTCGCCTGTCGCTGGATAAAGTAAATGCGGCGGTCGGAAACAACGTCCTGAATACAACATCGACGAGTACCAAGGCCGAAGCGCAGATTTTGATCGGGTCATCGCTGACTGGCGGGCTGCTGCTGAATTCCGATCAGGCGACCGGTTCCGATTTCTTTGTCGGCGGAGCAGATCCAACGCCGACACCCACGCCAACACCGTCACCGACTCCTACTCCGAGTCCATCACCGACGGTTACTCCAACCCCATCGCCAAGTCCGACACCTGCGACACCCAGCGGCGGACGATTTGACGAGCGATATTCGGGCACCTTGAATGTCGGGCAAACGTTTGTCGAAGTTCCGTTCGAGCTGCGCCGCTCGTACCTCGATGCTCAGATCAATCAGGATCATGGCGACCAGCAGATCTACTTTGAGCTGCTGGATGCAAACCGTAACTTGATCGCGACAGCAGCGAAGCAGAAGATCATGTTGAATAGCCTGCCGACCGGATCGTATATTTATCGTATTCGCGGCAGTGTCTCGACGGCTGTAGATTTCACGATCAAGAGCGGGCAGGGGCAGTGAAATGCTGTCGCAAGTGTTCCGCTAACTGTAACCGCGTTTACGGTGTTGGGACATTCTGTGCCGGTTGGCGGCAGTTAACCTTCGGAAAAAATGATAATTGAAAACTGATAACTGAAAATGGATTTTTTCATTTTCAGTATCAGTTTGTCCGAAAGCTCGGGCCGCCGCTGCATCACCACAAATGTCTGATGCCCCGCCGCACAACGTCGGTCGCCAGCCCGTAAACAAGGTGTGACGAAAGGGCGTATGCGTGTTCCGAAAGCGGCCGGTCCGAAACGGGTTTTGACAGCCCCAGAGCGGGCACGACAGCATCGTCAGCGATCAGCCAAACGGCGGTTCCGAACGGCAGCCCGGCGGCAGCCGACGCTTCGGGAACTATTTCGCTCACCGCGCCGAATATCATCCCCGACGTTCCGCCCATAGCATAGTGCACTGCCTCACCGGCAACCGGCTTTTCTTCCTCGGTCAGGTAGTGGTCAAAAACATTTTCGGATATCGCCGACGCTGCTTTTTCGGTCGAGGGTTCCTCCTCGTTTGCTTTTTCGTCGCCCTCGCTTTGCATCATCGGTTGAATGAGCATCTGAAATTTTTCCATCACAAACGATGCGATCAAACCGCCGATCAAACCCGCAACTGCTCCTTTTACAACGTTTGCCGTATTTATTTCATTCATAAAACCTCGCAAAACATCACTGAGGTATTTTATGCAATGGCCATGCCGCTTTTTCGAGCCATAAAACGTGTCCGCGATGATTTTAAGACAGATAAAAGGTCGGATATACTGAGGAGTGCTCAAAAAATGAAGGGTACCGCCGAGTGGAGTAGCGGTACCCAAAAGCCAGGGTTTGAGTTTTTAAGCCGAACGTCGGATTTCCTGCAAACGAATTCCGAGTTTTCAAGAGCTGAATAAAGTTCCGATGCTGTTATGAGGTTGACAGCACCGGATGTTTACGAAGCGAAGAACCTCTATGCCGATCCCATCGCCATCGTCGCGGTCAGCCGGGGTGGACTTGGCGTCCGGACTTATTTTCAAACCAAGGCTAAAACCAGTTTTTGATCGCGTTTAATACGCTCTCACTTACTAATGCACCAAATTTGAATAGAATTGATAAATTTTTTTTTCAAAATCGTGAAAAATTCTTAAAAAAAATTCCGCGATTTGTAGGAGGGGTTATTTTCGGCTAGAATTTCGGCGGTTCCACAGTTGAAAAACCAAGCCGCTGGATGCCGGGTTTTCAGGTAATTATGAGTTCCAACGACGAAATAACGTCGCTTTTGGTTGCCTGGAGTGATGGCGACCGCACATCGCTTGAACAGCTTGTCCCGCTTGTCGAGATCGAGCTGCGGCGGTTGGCGCACGCATTTATGCGGCGCGAGACCGGTGAACATACCCTACAAACCACGGCCCTCATCAATGAAGCGTATATAAAACTTCTGAATACGGACCATCCCAAGTGGAAAAACCGTGCACAGTTTTACGGCGTTGCCGCGATCATTATGCGTCGAATTTTGATCAATTACGCCCGTGACCGCTCGGCCCAGAAACGCGGAGGCAAGGAAGCTCATCAGGAACCTCTGAGCGAAGATATAATCTCCGCTGAAAAATCGGCTGAACTCCTGGCGTTAGACGATGCGTTGAATGAACTGTCCAGGTTCGATAAAACGAAAGCGCGCATCGTCGAATTAAAGTTTTTCGCCGGCATGACGGCGCCCGAAATAGCCGAGGTTATTGGAATTGCAACGCCAACGGTCAATCTTCATTGGCGGCTCGCAAAGGCGTGGCTTGCACGCGAGATCAAGCGGGACATTGGAAACCTTACAGCCTGACCGAATGTATTCAGCAGTCAGCAGGATGTTGGCCGAAATATAAGAATACAGGTTTGCGAAGATCGAACTGAATTTTTTTTATCAATTTCGGTCAAGTTTGGGGCATTATTCATTAGAGACTCCTGTCTTTGATTGTCGGTCTGCTATAAACGGCGGTTTGGTGACCATGCTTGACCGCCGCCGGGACCGGCGAAAAAATTTTTTGAACGATTGGCATGCAGCCTGAACAGTGGCAGAAAATCGAAACCGTATTCTTCGCAGCTCTCCCCATGCCGCGTTCTGAATGGGATGCGTTCGTCAGCGGCGAATGCGGCGGGGACGATGAGCTATCGGGGCGAATCCTTGCACTTCTTAACGAGGACGAAAGCGGCACTCTCGATCTTCTAGATAACAGTTTCTTCGAATTTGGAGCCCGCATAATCACGGCCGAGGACGACCTGCTCGAAGGACAGGAATTCGGGCATTATCGCATCGACCGTTTGCTGGGCCGCGGCGGCATGGGCTCTGTTTACCTCGCCGAGGATTCGCGCCTGGGCCGTTTTGTCGCGCTTAAAGTGCTGCCAGCCGCGTTTATCGACGGATCGTTTGCCGTTAAAAGGTTTCACCGCGAAGCCCGTTCGGCGTCACAGATCAACCACGAAAACGTTGCACATATTTATGAGTTCGGCGACATCGACGGCCGTTATTTTATGGCGATGGAGTATGTTCCCGGACGTACCTTGCGCGAATTGATAAAGGATGGCGGTCTGGGCCCCGATAAAATTGTGGACTACGCCGTGCAAGTGGCGGACGCCCTTGCCGCAGCTCATCAAAAATCGGTCATTCACCGTGACATCAAACCCGAAAATATCGCGATCCGTGACGACGGCATCGTTAAGGTGCTTGATTTTGGCCTCGCGCAGCAAAAAGCATCGCTTGATAATCCGGGTTCTCTGTCCGGCATTTTGATGGGCACCACATCTTACATGTCGCCCGAACAGGTTCGAGCCCAGGACCTGGACGAACGAACTGATATATGGAGTCTCGGCGTGGTCATTTACGAAATGGTGACGGGAAAAAGGCCGTTCCAGGGCGAAACCCCGACTGAGCTCCACGCCGCAATTCTCGCCGACGATTTTCCGCATCCAAAATTGGCCGAAGGCAGCGGCCGCTTATTTCAGATAGCCGAAAAATGTCTGCAAAAGGAACGCAGCGAACGCTACCTTACCGCCGAGTCCCTGGCTGATGATCTTAGAGCGATCTCTTCTGGTGGCAGATCCGGGAAAAAGAAACTCTGGTGGGCAGGCGCCGCCGTCTTGGCCGCCGTTATTGCGGCCGCCGGGATCTGGTTTTTCGGCGTCGGCACGTCGCAGACGACCTCGGCAAAGCCTATCGAGTCGATCGCGGTTCTCCCGTTCATCAATGACAGCGGAACACCCGATAAAGAGTATCTGGCGGACGGCATGACCGAAACGCTTGCAGCAAGCATCTCGCAGATCCCGAGCCTAACGGTCAAGGCGCGCAGTTCCGTGTTCAAATACAAAGGGCATGAGGTGGATGCCGTATCTGCAGGCCGCGACCTGTCCGTTCAGGCCGTTTTGCTGGGACGAGTTGCGGAGCGCGACGGCCAGCTTGCGCTTAATCTTAGCCTCGTCGATGTTGCTTCGGGAAAACAGATCTGGGGCAAGGAGTACAGGCGGCCGGCAGATGAATTGCTGGGCCTGCAAAAACAGGTGACTTTGGACCTGTCCGGGGAACTGAATCGCAGACTTTCCGGAACCGATTCGCAAAAAATTGCGCGCGTCTATACAACAGATGCCACGGCCTTCGACGATTACCTCTACGGCCGGTTTTATTGGAATAAGAGAACCGGCAAGGACATCAAAAAGTCGATCGATTATTTTAATAAGGCAATAAAGATCGATCCGGATTTTGCTCTCGCCTACGCCGGCCTGGCCGATTCTCAAGTGCTTACGTCAAGTTACGCAGGCGTGCCGCCTTCGGAGTCTTTCCCCAAGGCAAAAGCCTATGCGATAAAGGCATTGGAACTCGACGATTCTCTCGCCGAAGCCCACACGACGCTGTCCTATATTCTTTTCATTTACGATTGGAATTTTGAGGAATCGGATAGACAGATGAACCGCGCTATCGAGCTAAATCCGAACTACGCTACGGCGTATCATTGGTATGGAAACGGCCTATTGCTGGCGACCGGGCGATTCGACGAATCGATCGAGGCGATGAAACACGCTCGCAGGCTCGATCCCCTTTCGCTGATCATAAATGCGGATCTTGCAACCAGCTACCTCTACGCGCTCCGCCTCGACGAAGCGATCGAGCAATTTCACAACACGCTCGATATGGACAACAATTTCTTTTACGCTCACCTGTATTTGGGCCGCGCGTACCTGCTTCGTGGCGATTATCAAAAGGCTCTGGATGAATTAGACACGGCATCTAAACTCGATGATGACCCTCGAACCCTGATGCTGCGTTCACGGGTGTATTCCAAAATGAACCGTCGCAGCGACGCCTTACGGATGTTAGGCGAAATGAAAGCCAAGGGTAATGATCGCTACATTTCAAATTTCGATTACGCCCTGGTTTACTCCGGCCTCGGCGACAATGACCGCGCGTTCGAGTACCTCGAAAAAGGCTACCGGGCCCACGACGGCAATCTGGTTTACATAAAAGCCGACCCGCTTTTCGCCGACCTTCGCACCGATCCGAGATATCACGATCTTGCGCGGCGCATCGGTCTTGAGAAATAGATTTTACAGCCAAAATGCCACTCAGCGTTATCAATATAGCCGCGTAGATTCCTGCTAAACCGTTTAGCCAAATAGATTTATAACTTTTCTTGCAAAAATCTAAAAGTTTGTTTGTTTCTCGAACAAACATTGTGTATAATGCTTTCGCCCTATGAAAAAGATCTATCTTCACGGAGCAAAAGAGCAGATCGCGCGGCACAACACCATGCGCGACATAAACAAGCAGATCGTGCTGAATTATGTCCGTGCGCGGGCTCCGATCTCGCGGGCGGAAATAGCACGAGAAACTTCCTTGCAGCGCTCGACCGTGTCGGCGATCGTTGACGATCTGCAGCTCGAGGGGTTAATCGAGGAGATAGGAACGGGCGATTCGACCGGCGGGCGAAAACCCACAATGCTGCAGCTCAAGACGGGAACGCCGGTCGCGATCGGCATCGACGTAACTCCGAGGACAACAACAGTTGCGTTGGCGGATCTCGCGGGCAACATCCTTACAAAAACCGATTTTCCTACATCGCCGGACATAAAGCAGATGAACCGGCAGATCCTTGCAAGAGTCAGCAGATACGCCAACAAATATAAGGACAACGATCTTGAAGTGGGATTAAGTGTTCCTGGTGTGGCCGATCAAAGCACCGGCATGGTGCTCTATGTGCCGTATTTTCAATGGTCAGACTGGAATATTGGCTCCCAAATAGAACAGAAGACAGGACTGCCGGTCGCGATCGATAACGACGCCAACGCCGTGGCGCTTGCGGAATTGTGGTTCGGAACGGACGAAATACGCACCACCAGAAACCTGATCGAGGTAATGATCGCCGAAGGCATCGGCACCGGAATAATCATTGACGGCGAGGTTTACAGGGGTCAGAACGGCGCTGCGGGTGAATTTGGACACATGTTCGTGGGCGACAACGCGCCGGTGACCTGTTCGTGCGGGCGGCGTGACTGCTGGGAAGCGCACGCGTCCGAAAAGGCCGTTATAAGTCAGTATTTTACGAACATACACGCGCGGCAGGGCGTCAACAATATCGACGAATTCATAGCCCGGGCCGAAAAAGGCGACGCGCGCGCGAAGCAGATCCTAAAAAATACGGCGACGTATATCGGCATCGGTATCTCCAATCTTATCATAGGTTTCAGCCCGCAGGCGGTGGTCGTTTCGGGCAGCATAGTAAAGGTTTGGGATCTCATCAAGGATGAGATCTTTGAGCTCGCACAGCGCAGTATCCGCCACGAGCTTTCGGCGACGGCGATCATGCCGTCCGCGCTGGGCGATCACCCGACGATCCTCGGTTCGATCAGCCTGGTGCTGGCGCGTAAATTTGCCTCAGCAAATTGATATTTGATCTTGCTTATAGAGCGTTCGGTCCTGTGCTTCGGGCCGCCCGGTCTCGCAAATCGCTCCCTCGGTCTCGGCGGTTTTTATAACCCGAACGAGCACAGTTATCGCACAACAGAAAATTTGGAAAGGTTGCTTGACATTTCATTTCGCTTGGATTAAAAGTTTGTTTGTTGCAACAACAAACAATAGTTTATACAGGCAATAATCAGGAGTTGTGGTTTATCCATTTTAAAATGCTAATAAGCCGAAAGGCGGTTGAGGTGAGGATATGAAGAAAGGAAATTTTTTTAGATTAAGAGAGACGTTTTTGGCAGCGATCTCGATTTTGGCATTTGCGTTTGCCGCAGTCGCCCAAACCGAGACCGCGAGGATACAGGGAACGGTCGCCGACACGGCCGGCGCTGTGGTCGCAGGTGCGACCGTAACGGTTCGTGACGCGGGGACAGGCCGCGAGACAAAAGCCGTGACCGACGAGAACGGTTCGTACTCGATACTTTCGCTGCAGCCTGGCAAATATCAGGTCGAGGTTGCCGCGGCAAACTTCAGAACGATCAAGCAGGAAGTGACCATTACGGTGGCACAAAGTGCAACGTTAAATTTTGCGTTAGAGGCTGGAGCGGTTACCGAAACCGTCACTGTCACGACCGACATCCCGCAGGTTGAAACTTCGACGTCCGCCATAGGCAACGTGGTTCAGGGCAGACAGATCGTCGAACTTCCCCTTAACGGCCGCAACGTTCTTGAACTTGCGCGGCTCTCACCCGGCGTCACGACGGGTGTGATCGGCGGTGATGCCTCCGGAGCAAACGGAAATGCCGAAACTTATCGCGGACGGAATACTGGCGGAGCCGCTCTTTCGATAAACGGGCAACGGCCCCAGGCAAACAATTTTTTGCTTGACGGCGTCGATAATAACGAATCGCTGGTCAATTCGATCAACATTTTGCCTTCCGCGGATACGGTTCAGGAATTTCGCGTACAGACGAGCGTCGCAACGGCCGAATTTGGACGCGGCGGAGGCGGCATAATTAACTCTGTAACTAAATCGGGCACCAACAACTTTCACGGCTCTTCTTACCTGTTCATTCGCAACAGCGTACTCGATGCCCGTCTGCCATTCGACGATACAAGGCGGTTGTTTCGCCGTGGCCAATTCGGCGGCACGATCGGCGGCCCTGTCATCATTCCCGGTTTCGGCGAGGGCACGCCGATGTTTCATAACCTAAAAGACAAGGTATTTTTCTTTGTCGGTTACGAAGGACTCAGGCAGTTCTTGCCGATCGCTCAGGAAACCGCGACGGTTCCGACGGCCGCATTTCGTAATGGTGATTTTTCACAGTTGCTTACTCCTTCGCTGTCAGGCCTTAGTGCTCCGATCCAGCTGATCGATCCGCTGACGAACACACCGATTCCCGGCAATCGCGTCGATCTGCTTCCGGGAAACCGTATGAATAGTGCGGCTCTCAATTACCTGCGTGCGTATCCTCTTCCAAACAACGGAAGCGGCGTCCTGAATAATTTTAAGACTACGCGAAACGAGACCGATCACCAGAACGACATTCTATTCCGCGTCGATGCGAACCTGAACACCAGGAATCAGATGTATGTAAGAGGCGAATACGGCTGGTATGATCAGACGGTTACGTCCCGATTGCCCACGCTGCCCGCGGGTTTCGGTTCCGGCACGAACCCGACTCGCACAAAGGGCTTGGCGATCGGCCTAAGCACTACGCTGACGCCGACCTTGTTTAATGAGCTTCGGGTGCAGGGCAACAAGCTTAGCTACGGGTACGAGCCGCCATTCGGCAACGAACCTCTTTCACAAAGCCTCGGCATCGTGAATGCAAACCGAGACTCGAGTCTTGGCGGCGGAGCTTTGATCGGCGGATACAACGGCCAGTTGGAATACACAGGTGATTACGGCCCGTATCGCGTGCCGCAGGAAACACTTCAACTCGTTGACAGCATTGCCTGGGTAAAAGGCAACCACACATTCAAATTCGGTGGAACGGTACTCCATCGCAATGTGATGCTTTTCCGTCCGATCGCGGGCAAAGGCTATTTCCGTATTTACGGAAACGGTGATTTCACGCAGTGTCCGGGAGCGTCGGGAGCGCCGAGCCAGGCGGCGTCGGGTAATACGGGATTTGAACAGGCCAATCTGTTAATCGGCTTTATGTGCAGCTATCAGATAGGTATTCAGAACGGAAACGTCGGTACCATGAACTGGGAAAATGCCGCATTCGCACAGGACGATTGGAGGGTAAACAGCAAGCTGACATTAAATCTCGGCCTGCGATACGATTACCTCACAAACCCGCACGAACAATACGGACGCCAAGCAAACTTTGACCTGACGACGGGGCATCTGCTGTTGCCGTCCGGCAAGAATGACTCTCAAACGCAAACCGATAAAAACAACTTCGGCCCGCGAGTGGGATTTGCATACGATCTTAGAGGAAGCGGCAAATCGGTTATCCGCGGCGGTTATGGTCTTTTCTACTTCCTCGACCGCGGCGGCATAAGCAACCAGTTGGCTCAGAATCCGCCGTTTTCAGGCAGTTCGAGCTTTAGCTTTAACGACGGTTACCGCATCACTTTTACAGGTCAGGGCCCGCTCGGCAACAATGACAACAGACTTGCAACAGCTCCGTTGCCGCTGCCGACGGTAAATACCAGCGCCGCGTTTTTGAACAATCCGCTGAATGCAGACGTTTTGGCGATAATTCCGAACAATAAGGTTTCAAACGTTCATCAATTCAACATTCAGTACCAGCAGCAGCTTACACGCGACACTGCACTAAGCGTCGGGTATGTCGGAACGCGCGGACGCAATCTGATCCTTTATTACAATCTGAACGGAAGGGCGTTCGATACGGCAACTTCGGTTCCCTGCCCGATTTCGGGCCGCACTTTAGGCAGTTGCTATCCGGGGATCAGCTCAGTGAACGTTCGTGATGACATCGGCAGATCGCAGTACGATTCGCTGCAAATTCAGGTCGAGCGACGTTTTGCAAAAGGCCTCCAATATATTGCGGCCTATACCTTCTCAAAGACCAAGGACAATGGCGAAGGGGCGTTCGACAATAAGGCGGGTGGGAACAACTACATCGAGCAGTTCACGACGTCACGGATCGATTTTCCGCATGTCTTTTCGTTCGAAAATATCTACGATCTGCCGTGGGGACGCGGACGATCGTTCGGGTCGGATATGCCGAAGGCCCTTGATATGGTGATCGGCGGTTGGACGCTAAACAGCATCTTTCGAGCACAGAGCGGAAGCCCGTTCGACGTGCGGGACAGCGACGGACGGTTGGTCAATCTGAATGGCGACGCATACACGGGCCGAAAGGATAAAACGCCCTATATCAATCTCGCCTCGTTCTCGAAGGTGTCAACCGGTTTTGGCACGCTTCAGAGAAACTCATTGAGAGGGCCGGCGAATTTTCAGTGGAACATCGGATTATCAAAGGACTTCCGCTTTACGGAAACCGCCAAACTTCAATTCCGCACGCAGGCTTACAACGTGCTTAACAACATTCAGTGGGGAACGCCGAACACGGATCTTAATAATCCGGATCCGACTTTCGGCTTTGGAACGATCAGAGGTGTATCTCCGTTTTCGAATCGGCAGATAGAATTCGGTCTGCGTCTGGAGTTTTAGCAAACAAGGGGGGCGGTGACCAGCCTGCCTTTCTTGTTCTTTCGACGGGCGTGAAACATAATGCTTTCACGCCTTTTTTGTTAGAAGAATCCCAGAGGCAATCTTAATTCTCAGAGCCGTTATGAAATTTCCCAGGGCATCAGGTATTTTGCTACATCCGACATCGTTGCCGGGTGAGTTTGGCATCGGCGATCTCGGGCCGCAGGCCTTTAAGTTTATCGATTTTCTTGCGGAAACCGGTCAGGCGTATTGGCAGATATTGCCGCTTGGACCGACGGGCTATGGCGATTCGCCGTATCAGTGTTTTTCGGCGTTTGCCGGAAACACGCTGTTGATCTCGCCGGAAAAATTGGTCGAGGACCAATTGCTGACGGCGGATCAGATCGCCGCGAAGCCGGAATTTCCTAACGGCAAGGTCGATTTTGGCGGCGTATATAATTGGAAAAACCAATTACTGCCGCAAGCGTTTGAAAGTTTTCATCACGT
>DATJGV010000228.1:0-3534 GCA_035494575.1 Pyrinomonadaceae bacterium
TGACGTGAACCATTTGATCCCGAAACCGACGGCAAAAATGAACAAAACGACGGCGCCGATCAGCGCCGGAAGGCGGAGTTTGAATTTTTGCATTTAGAAGTTTCCTCTCGGACGCAAGCTCTGTACGGTTATAATAACTCAAATTTCATAAAACACACATATAACGGTGAAAGAAGGTTTGATCAAATTTGAAGAAAAGGACGAAGCGGTATTTTTCGGCGTTCGCGTGGTACCCCGCGCGTCAAAAAGTGAAATTGTCGGCGAAATTGACGGCGCGTTGAAAGTACGTCTTTGCTCGCCGCCGGTTGACGGTGCCGCGAATGCTGAATTGATCAAAATGCTGGCTCGCGAGTTCGGCGTTTCGCGCGGGCGAGTGGAGATCGTTTCCGGCCAGAACTCTAGGACGAAGCGGATACGAATAACCGGCGCAACGGTTGACGAAATGAAAAGCCGGCTTTTTTGAGATATGTCCATTTTACGGAACTGAGTACGGGTAACACTAAGCGAATTTCTAATAAAATAAGCGCAACCGCCGCAATTGCTTCCAACGACAGCCATCGAACCGTATCCGAAAAACTTGCCGATCCGATCGTCAGCGTGTGGCTGACACATAAGCCGTCGGCTGCGAGCAGCAGCAATAGAACTAATAAAACTGTCGTGTTTCGTTTCATATCGTTTTTGCTTTATTACACGGCGCGCGGATGAATTTGCTGTGACACCACACTCAACAAAATGTAAAATCTGCGATTTGCGGCAACAAAAATCGGCGTGATATATTGCAGTTTCGGTTTTATATAGATTTTAACTCGGCTAAGAACTCTGAACTCGGAACTAATTAGATGTCTGGACACTCCAAGTGGCACACAATCAAGCATAAGAAAGGCGCGCTCGACGCAAAGCGCGGCAAGATCTTCACCAAACTCATAAAGGAGATCACCGTTGCGGCACGAACCGGAGGCAGCGGCGATGTTGACTCGAATGCACGTTTGCGTAAAGCCGTTAACGACGCCAAGGCGCAGAACATGCCGAACGACACCATCGACCGTGCCATAAAACGGGGCACCGGCGAACTCGAGGGCGTTGCGTACGACGAGATCACATACGAAGGCTATGGACCGAACGGCGTCGCCGTGATGGTCGAAACAATGACGGACAACCGGAACCGCACGGTCGCCGAGCTTCGCCATCTTTTCTCGAAAAACGGCGGCAACCTCGGCGAATCGGGCTCTGTAGCGTGGATGTTCGACAAAAAGGGCTACATAGTCGTCGATAAGGCGGCAAAACCTGAAGAAGAACTTTTTGACATCGCCATCGAGGCCGGCGCGGACGATATGCAGGACGACGGCGACGTTTGGGAAATTCTGACCGCCCCCGAAAATTTCGAAGCTGTGACCGAGGCCATCAAGAAAGCCGGCGTCCAACCCCAGGCGTCTGAAATATCAATGATCCCGCAGAATTACATCCATCTCGAAGGCTCCGACGCCAAACAGATGATGAAACTCTACGAAGCCATCGACGACAACGAAGATGTTCAAAAGGTCTATGCAAATTTTGATATAGACGAGAGTGAGATGGAGTAATTGATCGATGATGCGGAAGCACGAAGAGCCGACTCTTCGAATGTCGCCTTTAGATCCTACGCCAACGTGCGGATCAACTCCGGCAGCGAGTCGAGCGGATGAACGTCGTAGTCAGGATGGTCGTCGGTAAGGTTTGCAAACTCGCTCTGCACGCCGAAAAACCGCACGCCGGCCGCCTGGGCCATCTCAAAATCGGCGTGAGCGTCGCCGACATAAACTGCTTCTGCTGCCGTGATTGATAAATGCCGCAACGCGATCTCCAACCCCTCAGGTGCAGGTTTTGGCTGCGTGATGTCCTCCGCTGTTATTACGGTTTCGAAATACGATGCAATGCCCGTTCGCGCAAGATCCTCAATCACACGGCTTTTCGAACCTGATGTAACAATACCGAGTCCAAAGTTCTTATTCAGCTCGGTCAGTACATCATTGACGCCCGGAAATAGCTCTGGCGAGTGTTTAGCCGCCTCGCTAAGCCAAAGGTCGTTTGCTGCGTTCCAATGCTCTTCGGCAAGGCCAAATGCTTCGTACGTCCGGTACCAGTTCGGTGAGTATGTGCGCAGGAAAAGCTCTTTTGACATCGTAATGCCGAACCGCGAAAACATCGCTTCATATACGATGTAATGCATCGGGAACGAGTCGAGCAGCGTTCCGTCAAGATCAAATAATACGGCCTTAATCATCGTGCAGTTTTCGCGTGTCTTAGAAAGGTATTTTCTTGGAGCTCCTCAAACGCTTGCCTTAACTCATCCTGCGTGTTCATCACTATCGGGCCGTACCACGCAACCGGTTCCGCAAGCGGCTTGCCCGAAACGAGCAGAAAACGAATGCCGTCCTCGCCAGCTTCGACAGCCACCTCATCGCCGCGATCGAACATAACTAGAGTTCGATTATCGGCATCTGCCGGTGGATCGGTATCCAGCCAGCCGACCGATTCGGTCGGCACGGCAAGCGGACCGGATGCGTTACAGAACTTACCGTCGCCGGCGAACACATAAGCGAATGCATGTCGCGTTGTTTCGACCGGCAAGACGGAACGCTTTCCGGCCGGAACGGTTACGTCCAGGTAGATCGGGTCAGCGGCGACGCCTTCGACGGGGCCGCGGGCGCCCCAAAAATTGCCGCAAACGATCCGGGCCTGCGTGCCGTTATCATCCGTCACTACAGGAATATCCGCCGCCTTCACTTCCTGATAGCGCGGCTCGGTCATTTTCAGCGATGCGGGCAGGTTTGCCCAAAGCTGAAATCCATGCATTGTACCTGCTTCATTTCCCTTTGGCATTTCCTGATGAATAATGCCGCTGCCGGCGGTCATCCATTGCACATCGCCTGCGCCTATCACGCCGCTGTTTCCCATACTGTCGGCGTGTTCGACCGTTCCGGCAAGGACGTAGGTAATCGTTTCAATGCCGCGATGCGGGTGCCACGGAAAACCTGCGAGATAATCCTTTGGAATATCGTTTCTAAAATCGTCGAGCAGTAGAAATGGATCGGTTTCCCTTGTGTCGCCAAAGCCGAACGCGCGGCGGAGGTGAACGCCCGCTCCTTCGAGCGTCGGCTTCGATTTGCTGAGTTTCTTGATCGGCCGGATGGACATCGTCGTTTTCTCCTTTCGCGAAATTTTAGTTTGACCGGTTGATTCTATCAGGCTACTGCGCCGTTCCGAAACGACGAGCGGCCCGGTCCCGAGCTCTTTCTGCTTCGGTAAGACGATCGCGCGGCGGGGCCGTTGTCACAAGCGTATTCAGCATCTCCTGCGCGGCGGCGGCAACGCGCTCCACAGCCAACTCGAACGCTTCCTCGTTTACCTTTGAGGGCTTGTTGAATCCTGAAAGCTTTCTCACAAACTGCAAAGCCGAAGCGTTTACCTCATCGCTCGTCGCAGGCGGATCGAAATTAAAAAGCGTCTTAATATTTCTGCACATGAAATAATTATACGACGAATTCATTTCAATAC
>DATJGV010000229.1:0-9242 GCA_035494575.1 Pyrinomonadaceae bacterium
GATATAGACGATGCGAGCGTTTCAAAATCGCACGCTTCCCTCGCCGTCGACGGCGAAGGCCAGTTGATCGTCGCCGACACCGGCTCAACCAATGGAACCTTTGTCAACGACGTTCGCGTACCTTACGGAAAGGCGATGCCCGTACGCGAAGGCGACCATGTCAAATTTGGCACCGTAGCGGTCACGTTCGAACGCGCCCCTGCACCTGTTGCCGAGATCGAAGAACCAAAATCGCAAGGTGGTAATACCGTTTCGATAGACGAATTTGAATTTACCCAACGAGTTTCGGCACCCACGGAAGCGTTTCAAAAGCCGGAATCCGCTGAAGACAAAGTTGCCGAACAACCGCTGCCGACCGAGGCCTCGATAAACCTCGATTTTGCCGGAGATGAAGAACCCCTTCGGACCGAACGGAAAGATTAATGCTCGTATTTTTAGCACAGATCGACTGGGAAAAATACCGTCCCGAAAAGCTGTTTGGCAGCCAGGTTCTCGAGCGCACGCCGGCGGGCCTTTCGATCATCTATATCATCGGCGTTGGCATTTTGATCGGTTTCTTGATCCTAACGTTTCTCGACAATTTTGGCCGGCCGAAATTTATCTTCGAATCCGATCTGCCGCGCGAGGTTACAAGGAAACTTACAAAGACGATCACGAATCGCAGCCTGCGGTTGTGGCAGGTCGTCTTTATCATCCTTGCATTTGCGGTTTACGGGTTCCAGGTCTACTGGACATATTTTGCGGACGAAACCAACGAGCAGTTTCAGGCGTTGGCGTACAAGGATCTGCGGACGCGTCGTTCAACCGCGGCTAACCTGCGCGGATGGATGCTCGACCGGTCCGGCAAGTTATCAAACGCGCTCGCTTATTACACGATCGGAAAAGACGGAAACATCGACCGAACATATCCGCTCGACCGTGAGATGGCCCATCTGCTTGGGACCGAGCGCGGAACGCCAGGGCTCGAGCGAACGCTTTTTCGAAAACAGGCGGACCCGATGCCCGAAGCGTGGGAGGTACTTACGAGGATAAGGCATCCTGAAGAGGAGCAAAAAGACGTTCGGATAACCATCGACCGCGATCTGCAGGCCTTCATCGCACAGCAGCTCGAAGGAAAAAAGGGCGCCATTGTCGTGCTGAATCCGCAGCAGGGCGACATTCTGGCAATGTATTCGAACCCTTCCTTTAACTTGTCTGAGGCCCAGTCGCTTGACGATTATCTCAAGCTCGAAGGAAACAACCGCGACAAACCGCTGCTCAACCGGGCAACGCGTGAATTTTATACACCGGGTTCCACATTCAAAACATTTACGATGATCTCGGCATTTCGTGCCGGCAAGCAAAATTCGATCTTTTCGAGCTATCCGGGAGGTTTTATCCCGTCCCGAGGCTCACGTCCGATCGTCGACGCAACGCAAAAGCTGCAGCCGGACGGCACCGTCACCGGAGCGTGCGACGGAGGCTGCCAGGAAAAGGACATCAGATTTGCCTATAAGGTCTCGAGTAACCAGTATTTTGCCCAGCTTGCGATCGAGCTGGGCCGTGACCGCCTGCGCGAAACGGCAAATGCCGTCGGTATCGGAGCAGTCGAAACGCCCGACGACGCTTTAATGCAGAAGTTTTTCCCGCAGATCTTGGATACGTCGACCCAGGCCATCGCAAATTCGATCGCGCCGCAGCAATCGACTATCGTAACCGGAAAGGACATCTCGCTGTTCGATCTCGGGTTAGAAGGAATGGGACAAGGATATGCCGGGCAAATGACGCCGTTCCAGATGGCGCTGATCGCGTCGGCCGCCGCGAACATGGATGGACGTCTGATGAAACCCCGAATCGAGGCCGATCAGCCGCCGCAGCCTTATTCGCAGGTGTTATCGGCACAGATGGCTGCTGCTGTGCGTGACATCATGTCAACCGTCGTTGAAGAGCCCGGAGGAACTGGAACCGTCATTGCTGCAAAACTTGCCGGAACCGGCATTCGGGCCGGCGGCAAGACCGGAACGGCGGAAAAGGAAGCTCCGCTGTACGACGAAAAAACCGGAAAACTGCGAACCGAGAAGCGAAAACGCAGAAATGACAAGGGCCAATGGGTCGAGTACGATGCGCCCGTTATGTACAAACGAACGGATAGCTGGTTCATAACAATAGCGCCGCTTGAAAGGCCGCAGGTGGCCATTGCGGTCGTCGTTGAAGGTGGCGGTTTTGGAGCAAGAACGGCAGCGCCGATCGCGGCAAACGTGATTTTAAAGGCTCGTGATCTGGGTCTTTTGGGTGATCAATATAAGCCGAAAGCTCCGGCTGCAAAACCGGCTCCGAAAAAGCCGAGGTAATAACTCGTTTGGAGCGGTAGAGAATTTGTCAGTACCACCTGCGGGTGGTCGAGGAGCGATCAGTTTCAACTGAAACTGGGAAATTTAAACATAAAGGTGAAAAACCGCACATCTTCACATTTCTTTATTCTGATTCTGATCGTCGTCGTAACGGCGATCGCCCATTATTCTATCTATTATGGAGCTCTGATTCGCGGCTACGAAACGTCAGGTATCAGCGCAATGCGAAACCTGCTACTCCTTTCTGCTCTTGCAATTATACCCGTTTTCCTTAGAAAGTTTCTGAAGTTTCAGGGTAACTGGACGGTCTATACCGCAGCAGTTTTGCTGTTCTCTATCGGCCTCACTATCCAGTACCGTCTTTTCAGCGATCCCGAATATGTCTCGCGAAAGGACAAAGCAGAGGCGCGTCAGGAAAAGATCAAAACGCTTCAGCTTCACTACATTCAGGAAAATTATACGGCCGAAAAGAAGCAAATGATGGGGCTGCCGCCTACGCCGCCTTCGCCCGTCGATCTTTCAGCAGAAACTCCGCGTCCGGCTCCGGATACGCTTTCGACCGTATTGTTGTCCGGTCGAACCATAAACGCGATCCTGGGAATTATAGGATTGATCGTTGCGTTTATTCTGCTTAGCCGGGATAAGTTTTTAGATTTCTTGCAGCGAAACGGCTTCCTGATCGTATTGCTGACCCTCGTACCCTTGCTGCTTGCGGCGATCACGTCGCGCGCCGGAAAATCCGTCGGGAACATGACGCCATGGGAACCGGCTAAGATCCCTTTTTTAATTGGTTTTGCGGCTATTCTGGCAGTTTTGTACAAAAATCTTGCGCGGACCTATTGGGGAATACCGCGGGCCAAAGATGTCGTCCCTCTGGTTTTTATGGCCGTGCTGCCGTTCGTGCCGTTCTTTGTCCTAAAGGATTTCGGGCAAATGATGGTTTTCAGCTCGGTCTATGCGACGCTTTACCTTATTGCGGTGCGGCGGTTTTCTCAGCGTTTTGTGCTGATCGGAAGCGTCCTGTTGATGGTCGGAATTTTGGTCGTCGGTGCTCTGCCGGTCAAGACTCAGCAGCAGATACCGCTGCTTCCGACACTTGCCGGACCCGTTAAACAGATCTTACCGAACCGGATCCAGCAGCGGTTTCACCTTTGGCTTGACGGCTTTAACCCGCCGACGCCCGACACGCCCTGGTGGAAGGAAGATTACGACGACTATTACAAAAAACTGGTCGAAAAGGATCCTGATCTGCCGCAAATGATCGCGGACGATCCTGATCTGCAGAAAACCATAAACATAGACGCCTGGTTCGACATACTGGCGTTTCAGCCCGCGCAGGCGACATTTGGACTCGCCTCCGGCGGTACAACGGGCCGTGGTTTGGGCCTCGGATACCCCGAATTAATACCGGTTGCCGACTCCGATTACGTCTTTGCCGCGTTGGCCGAAGAACTTGGACTTTTAGGCGGTTTATTGGTAACCTTTGCGCTGATCGTCTTTGTCAGCGCGGGCATCCGGACGGCACTTGACAGCCGCGATATGTTCAGTAAGCTTTGCTCGGCGGGACTATCCGCATTTATCGGCTTTCAGGCGTTGGTAAATATCGGCGGCATCACGCGGGCCCTGCCGATGACCGGAATCACACTACCATTTGTAAGCCATGGCGGGTTTAGCCTGATCACGAGCTTTGTGATGCTTGGGATGTTGATGGCGTTTTCGCATAGGAATGCCGTTGACCGTCAGATAAACGAAGCTAACCTAACACATGAGTATCAGCCTGTAACCTACTAAGTCTTAAAAGTTTACATCGTCTGCAAAGATCTTTCGGAGAATATTTGATGGAACACAATTTACAAGTTACATGGGCAGCTGTTAGTGATCGCGGCCTAAGCGAAAAACGTCCCCAAAACGAAGATTCGTACCTGGATCTCGGTAGCCGCGGGATCTTCGCTGTCGCAGACGGCGTCGGCGGCGCACAGGCAGGTGACGTTGCGTCCCAGATGGCTGTTGAGATACTTGGCGAGGCGTTTGTGAATCTCCCTGAAAACACCGATCCGGAAGATATGATGCGGCGGGCGATCGAAAGCGCTAATTCGGCGATTTACCAGATGTCGCAAGAATTGCCTCAGCTCGCGACAATGGCGACCACGATAGTGGCTCTCTACTTAAGAGACAACATCGCAACGATCGGCCATGTCGGCGATTCGCGGTTGTACCGCCTTGGCGAAAATGGCGTCCTCGTTCAGGAAACCGCAGACCACTCCATCATCGCGGAAGAGGTCCGCGCTGGTCGCCTTACCCCCGAAGAGGCTGAAAATCATCCGAACCGAAACATAATCAGCCGGGCCCTTGGAGCTGAATCGACGGTCGAGGTAGAGCTAAAGACGATCATGGTCGGTCCCGGTAATTCATTTTTATTATGTTCTGACGGCATCACGCGGCACGTGACCGACCGCGAGATCGAACATTTCCTCACATCGGCCGACTCGCCTGAAGCGATTTGCGAAAGGCTAAAAGATGTATGCTACGAACGCGGAGCTGAGGACAATTTGACCGCAGTTGTGGTCAAAACCGCTGCAGAATCGGCATCCGGCAACGGACATGTGGTCACGCCTTTTGTAGATGAAACTGAAGAAGTTACGGTCGCATCGGCACGCCCCGCTGTCGATCGTGACTTTCTGGAAGCGGATACGATAGAACCCAATCCGCCCGAGGCACCTGTTGAACCAGCGGTAGAGGAAGCCGTATCGGAACCTGCTCCGTCGGTGGCGGCGTCAACAATTTCGTTGTCGCCGATCGATACCGCATTGCAGAGAATTGATACGTCGTCAGCAAAAACGACGGAAGCCAAAGCGCCCGTTCCCACCGCAACAGTCTCCGCTGCCGAGCCGGAAAACAGATCCGGTGGTTTCAGCCGCGCGCTTTCCGCATTGTTATTCATCGTTCTCGGGGCAGCCATCGGCGCCGCGGCGTATTATTTCGCGTTTCCGACAAAGATCTCGGACACGCCGCCGCCCCAGATCACCGAGATGAAGACGCAGAACATCCCGCTCACGGCCTTTGAAGAAAATCGGCGTGCGGTCGACAGAAATCCGGGTGCGTACCTGACCGCTAACGGAGCAAATCCGCAGGACGCGGAAGATTTTTACCTGGTGGGACGAGCTTACCTGCTGACTGGCAAATATTGGGACGCAAAGCAAGCTTTTAATGAAGCAAAGAATCGCCTGGCGTCCGCTAACCAGGCCGACGCAAAAACGCTGAGTACGGAAATAGCCATGGCTCTGGCAATAATAAACAACGGCCCGGCGCAAGAAGCATTTGCAAAAGACATTGCAGCTCAGGGTACGGCTTCAAACGTAAACACAAATACCAATACCGGTTCAAACGCCAATGTCGGTTCAAATGCGGCTCCGGACGCAACCTCCGATCTAATGTCGAACGTTAACCAATAAGCGAGCGTTGTCGTCTTGCTTCGAAAAGGATCACTCCGCACGAAACAGCGAGGTTCAGGCTTTCGACGCCGTTCTCCATCGGGATTCTTATTTGCTCGTCGATTTCTGCAAGTTCGCTGGAACTCAATCCCTCTGCCTCCGATCCGAATACAAGCAAACGCAGTCTGTTCCAGTCGATAGCGGCATAGTCTAAATCCGCCCCGATGTCCGCTGCAGTGGTTATCAGGCCATGCTCGCGCGCCCAACCCGTGACATCGTCAAATGCGGCGTCTTCCCAAATGCTCAATCTAAGTGCCGATCCCATTGACGCTCGTAACGATCTTGGCGAAAACGCGTCGGTAGAATTGCGTGAGACGATCACGCCGGAAACGCCTGCCGCCTCGGCCGTTCTGAGAATCGCTCCAAGGTTCGCAGGATTGTTTACTCTACTAAGAAAAATGGTGAGACCTCCCGCCCGTTTAGGATCACGCTGTTCGAAACGCGAAAACGAGGTGTCCGGGCGACGACAGAGCAGCAACACGCCTTGCGAATTTTTCGTATCTGCGATCGATCGGAGAAGCCTTTCGTCAACCTCGTAAAGAGCCGAGCCGCGATTCTCAAGGGCTCGAACAAGTTGAGCATCACGTGTGTTTTTTCCAAAATTCGACGATATCAATACAGAGTTGATAACTGTATCGGAGCTAAGAGCTTCCTCGGCAAGACGCACGCCTTCGACAAAGATCTCATCGGCTGCCTTCCCGTCACGGACCCTTCGCGCATGTTTCAGTTTCGGGTTGTCGCGGCTGGTTATCTTATTCATCTGTCGGCTAACTGATTTACTTTTAACATTATTTCCAAAGCTACGACCACTCCCGAAACCACAATTTCGAAAGCAGCGTCGTTTTGCAAACGCTCGCAAACTCGCTAAACTTATCCGGTATGCAGCCCCGGCCCAGGATAATGAACAAGTTAGAGCAACTGAAGGAAAAAAGCCGTACCGCAGAAATGGGCGGTGGTGAAAAACGTCTCGAAAAGCAGCGTGCGTCCGGCAAAATGACCGCGCGCGAGCGTATCGACTTCTTCCTCGACGAAGGCAGTTTTGAAGAATTCGATAAGTTTGTCGTGCATCGCTCGACCGATTTTGGCCTCGACGAACAAAAATATCCCGGTGACGGCGTCGTGACCGGACACGGACTAGTTGACGGCCGCGAGGTGTTCGTTTTTGCTCAGGACTTTACGGTTTTTGGCGGTTCGCTTTCTGAGACCCACGCCCAGAAGATCTGCAAGGTGATGGACCTCGCCATGAAAACCGGCGCGCCGATGATCGGGCTGAACGATTCCGGCGGCGCCCGCATTCAGGAAGGCGTCGTATCACTGGGCGGCTATGCGGATATTTTCCTGCGAAATACATTGGCAAGCGGCGTCATTCCGCAAATTAGCTGCATTCTCGGGCCGTGCGCCGGCGGAGCAGTTTATTCGCCCGCGATCACCGATTTTAATGTGATGGTAAAGGACACCTCGTATATGTTCATCACCGGCCCGGACGTTATCAAAACCGTCACTCACGAAGAAGTCACGAAGGACGAATTGGGCGGGGCGATGACCCATAATGCGAAATCCGGCGTTGCCCATTTTGCGGCTGATTCGGACGAGCACGCATTGCGGATCACGCGCGAGCTGCTCTCATTTATCCCCTCAAATAACATGGATGATCCGCCGTTTGTTGCGACGATGGACCCGTCCGACCGGTCCGACGCGGTCTTGAATTCGGTAGTTCCCGAATCTTCAAACCAGCCGTACGACATCCGTGACATTATTAACAACGTTGTCGATGAGGGCTATTTCTTTGAGGTGCAGGAGCATTTTGCGCAGAACATTGTGATAGGATTTGCCCGGCTGGGAGGACGCTCGGTCGGCATCGTCGCCAATCAGCCCGCGTTTCTTGCAGGAGTTTTGGACATAGATGCCTCGGTGAAAGCCGCACGTTTTGTGCGTTTTTGCGATTGCTTTAATATCCCGCTGATCACATTTGAAGACGTTCCGGGATTTTTGCCCGGAGTGAATCAGGAACATTACGGCATCATTCGTCACGGCGCAAAATTGCTCTTCGCTTTTGCCGAGGCGACCGTTCCAAAAATTACCGTTATCACGCGAAAGGCATATGGCGGAGCCTATTGCGTCATGGCTTCGAAACATATCAGGACCGATATTAATTTTGCATATCCGACAGCCGAAATTGCCGTAATGGGTGCGGAAGGCGCAGTCGGTGTGCTGTTCCGCCGTGAGATCGCCGAACATGACGAGGCATATAGAAAAGCAAAAGTTGCCGAGTTTGAAGATAAATTTGCGAACCCGTACGTTGCCGCAGAACGCGGCTATATCGATGAAGTGATCGAACCGGCGCAAACACGGCCAAAGCTTATTCGCGCTCTTTCGCTGCTGAAAAACAAGCGCGACAGCAATCCGCCAAAAAAACACGGCAATATTCCGCTTTAAGGATCACTTTAGGTGTCGGCGCTCCGACACTTAAAGTTTTTCTTTATAATGCCGCATAAACTGAATATTTTCTTGTAGTTAGCAGTATTTTATTAACCTTTCGCTTGAGCATTTCATGCAAGACTCGAACACCGGCCGGCCCACCCAAGCTGAGATCAGCCTCGAAAACCTCGCCTTTAACCTTAACTCGGCCCGAGATTTCATAGGCCGCGAGATCCGCGTTATGGGCGTCGTCAAAGCCGACGCATATGGTCATGGAGCGGTCGAATGCGCAAGGCGGCTCGAAGCCGAAAATATTGATTGGCTCGCCGTTGCCCTGCCCGAAGAAGGCATCGAACTTCGGAAGTCCGGTATAAGAAGCCCGATTCTTTGTCTAGGCGGGTTTTGGAGCGGTCAGGAAAGCTTGCTTCTTGAACACGATCTGACACCTGTTGTTTACCGTATCGAAGATGCCGAGCGACTTAACGCGATTGCGGAAAAACGCGGCGTTTTAAAGGATGTCCATGTCAAGATCGACACTGGCATGGGCCGCGTCGGTGCGCGATACGACGCAGTTTCCGAATTTGCGGGCCAAATGGTCGCCTTCCCCGCCCTGAATATCGACGGCCTGATGACTCATTTCGCCTCGGCGGACGATCTTAACGAAACGGCTTTTACGAATCTGCAGATCGAGCGATTCGAAAAGGCTGTTGATATATTTCGCAGTTTTGGATTCCATCCAACCAATATCGATCTTGCCAACTCACCCGGCGCGATCGTGCACCCGACATCACGCGGGAACATGGTCCGTCTGGGCGGCATTCTGTACGGCTTGGGCGACGACGTGCTGCCCGGCGAAGCCGCAAAGCCGGAATTTCAACCCGTGCTCTCATTGCGGACGCAGATCGCCCATCTTAAAACTGTGTCAAAAGGAGAAACGTTAGGATACGGGCGGACGTTCACGACCGTAAGAGAGTCGCTTATCGCCACCATTCCTGTCGGCTAC